>DAIOUL010000016.1:0-39539 GCA_036759545.1 Rhodanobacteraceae bacterium | reverse complement strand
CGTTCTCGCTGATCGACATGCCGTTGTCGTTGAGGATCACCAGCATGTCGGGATAGACGTCGCCGCCGTGATTCAACGCCTCGAACGCCATGCCGGCGGTCATCGCGCCATCGCCGATCACGGTGACGATTTTTCGATCATCGTTCTTGTTTTGCGCCGCGATCGCCATGCCCAGCGCGGCGGAAATCGATGTGGACGAATGTCCGACACCGAAAACGTCGTATTCGCTTTCGGCGCGTTTCGGAAACGGCGCAAGGCCATCCTTCTGCTTGATCGTGGTGATCGCGTCGCGGCGGCCGGTGAGGATCTTGTGCGGATAGCACTGGTGGCCGACGTCCCAGACGATGCGGTCGCGCGGCGTGTCGTAGAGATACTGCAAGGCGACCGTCAATTCGACCACGCCCAACCCCGCGCCGAAATGCCCGCCCACGCTCGCGACCGACTCGATCAGATAGGCGCGCAGTTCTTCCGCCAGTTCCGGCAGTTGATCCTCGCGCAGCCGCTTCAGATCGGCCGGCGAGTCGATGCGCGAGAGCAGTGGGTAGCGGGCGGTGTCGATCATTCGCTTATTGTTGGATGCGATGAGGGCTTGCGCAAGCGGGAATCATGACGAATTGCAGGTGAATTCATTTCTCTCCTTCTATTCGTCATTCCGGACGCGGCGCAGCCGCGATCCGGAATCCAGCTTTTATGCGGGAATGTCAAAAGCTGGATTTCCGTTCGCGATGAAGCCGCGAACGGCCCCGGAATGACGAGATTCATTACGCCTTTGCTCCGAACCTTCGCTTCAACGTCTGCCGGATGCGGATATGCCTTGCCGCATCGCGCGCCTCTTTCAGCCGTCGACCATGCGCCGCCAACAGATCGCCGCGCGTCAGGATGCCGACCATCCGGTTCGGATCGTCCTGCGCCACGACCACCAGCCGGCCGACGTTCTCGGCCACCATGTGGTCCGCCGCTTCGCGCAGCGAATGGTTCTCGCCGACCACAATCGGCGGGCGCTTCAGCATTTCGCCGATGCGCCGAAGCCCAGGCAGGTCTGGATCGAGCAGGTCGCGGCGCGTGATCACGCCGCGCACGCGGTCATTGTCGTCCAGCACCGGATAACCCTGGTGCTGCGCATCTGCCTTGCCGGAATTCAGCCAGTGCCGCACTTCCGCCAGTTCGTCGGAGGTGCGCAACACCCGCACGTCGCGCGTGCAGGCCTGGCCGACCGAAATCTGCTCCAGGAAATCGGCCGCGTATTCGGTGGGCACGCGCACGCCGCGGCGCGCGATCTTCTCGGTCATGATGGTGTTGCGCATGATCAGCGCAGAGATCAGGTACGCCGCGGTGCAACCGCCCAGCAGCGGCAGCAGACCGACCGGCTGGCGTGTGGTTTCGAAGGCGAACACGATCGAGGTCAACAACGCGCGCGAGGCGCCGGCGAAGATCGAAGCCATGCCGACCAGCGCGGCGATGCGCGGATCGATGCCGAAGCTCGGCGCGATCGCCGCGAGCCCGATCCCGATCAGCGCGCCCAGCGCGCCGCCGATGGTGAACAACGGAGCCAACGTTCCACCGGACGTGCCGCTGCCCAGTGCGATCACCCACGAGAGGAATTTCAGCAGGCACAACGAGATCAGCACCTGCACGCCGAAATGTCCGGAGACGATCGCTTCGATGTTGTCGTAACCGACGCCGAGCGTATGCGGCGCGAAGAAACCGATCACGCCGACCGCGAGTCCGCCGATCGCCGGCCACCACATCCAGTGCACCGGCAATTTTTCGAATGCGTCCTCGACGCCGTACACCAGTTTGGTGACACCCACGCTCAACAAGCCGACCAGCGCGCCCAGCGCGATGTAGCTGGCGAGCGCCCAGCCGCCCGGTTCGATCAGGTTGTGCGGCATCGCGAACACCGCCGCGGAACCGTAGCGCGCGTAACGCACGCCGGTGGCGGTGCAGGTGGCGAGTGCAACCGGAATCAGTGAGCGCGGACGCAGTTCGAACAGCAGCAACTCCACCGCCAGCACCAGCGCGGAAACGGGCGAACCGAACACCGCCGCCATGCCGGCCGCCGCACCCGCGGCCAGCAGCACCTTGCGTTCGTGCGCGGTGACGCGCAGCAGTTGCCCGAGGAACGAACCCAGCGCACCACCGGTGGCGATGATCGGACCTTCTGCGCCGAACGGGCCGCCGGTGCCGATCGCGATCGCGGATGAAACCGGTTTCAGGAAGGTGATGCGCGGTGCGATGCGCGATTCGTTCAACAGCACCTGTTCCATCGCTTCTGGAATCCCGTGGCCGCGGATCGCCGACGAACCCCAGCGCGCCATCGCACCGACGATCAGCCCGCCGATCACCGGCACCACGATCACCCAAGCGCCGAGATGGTTGTACGCAGGCGAGGAGAACGCGGCGCTGATGCGGCCGTAGAAGGCGATGTTGGTGACGACGCCGATCAGCGCGGTGAGCAATTGCGCGATCAACGCCGCGCCGAAAGCGATGAGGACCGCCAGCGCGGTGACGAACAGCACGCGCTTGTCCACCAGCGTGGACTTGCGCGGCATGCGCGCGATATCCAGCGAAAGCCCCAGCGCAGGCGCCACCGGCAAGGCATCGGTGGAACCTTCCGTGCGCACGCTCTCGTGCTCGGGCGGGCGGGGCTGATCGCTCAAGGTGTTCCCGTGATCGGAGGCCGCGACAGCGTCGCGGCGAAACGCGCCATTTTACAGGCGGCCGCCGCGTAACCGAAGGCCGGGCGTGACGGCGGGCGGTGAGCGATGTGCAGCACGCGGAAACGGGAAAAACTTCTTCGTCATTCCGGGGCTGCCGCGGACGAAGTCTGCGGCGGAACCCGGAATCTGCTTTCGCTAAAGCGCGTCTGTGCGCGAGCTGCCGTCCATGGCCAAGAGCTCCGTGGTTCCGTTCGCGATGAAACCGCGAACGGCCCCGGAATGCGACAACGTTTATGCTTTCCGGTCCCCGGTCCCCGGTCCCCGCCTAATTCATCCGCCGATTCTTCGGCAGATGATGCACCAGGAATTCCATCTGGTCGGCGAGGATGTTGCGGTTGGAGAGGATCAGGTGTTCCACCCAGCTCGGGCGATAAGGCACCGCCAGCAGCGGCATGCCCGCCTGCTGCGGCGTGCGACCGCCCTTCCTGATGTTGCAGGCGAGGCACGCGGTCACCACGTTGACCCAGATGTCCTTGCCGCCGCGCGACAGCGGCAGCACATGATCGCGCGTCAGTTCTCCGCGGCTGTAATGATTGCCGCAGTACATGCAGATGTGACGGTCGCGTGCGAATAGCGCGACATTGGTCAGAGCCGGCGACGGGTCGATGGCGCCGGCGCGGCAATGGCCGCGGCTGGCCACGATCGGATGCAGTTGGATGATGCTCTGCTCGCCGTCGTTGTGGAAACCGCCGTGGATGGTGAGGCAGGGATCACCCAGCGTCCACGCCACCGCGCGGCGTGCGTAGAGACAGGCCGCGTCCTGCCAGGAAATCCAGTCCAGGATGCGGCCGCCCGCGTCCAGCGACAGCACGCGCGTGCTGTGCAGGTCGGCAACCACGTTGCGGTTGTCGGGTTCGGCGAGGGCTGTGTGGGGCTCCATGACCGCCGGAGCATAGAACAAACGAAATGAACGCGGTAGGGCTCCAAGCATCCGCGATTCCGGGATCCCGTCCGCGATGAAGCCGGGGCAGCCGGAATGACGAACCTCAGGATCACTTCACCTGCTTGGCCAACCGCAGCAGGTCTTCGGCGAAACCGGCCCGTCCATACAGTTCTCTGGCACGCGTGTTGCCGGGGAACACAGCGAGCGTGATCAGCGTGCAGCGTTGCTGCTTCGCCCACGCCTGCGCATGGGCGAGCAGCGCGCGGCCGACGCCACGGCCTTCGCAACCTCGCGCCACCACCAAATCGGAAATATGGCAGTTGGCGCGGCCGGAAAAGAAATCCCGGGTCTTCTGCACGCGCAGGAAGCCGAGCCGCTCGCCGCTTTCTCCTTCGGCGACGAACAGGTTTTCCGATGCCGGCAATTCGTCCAGCGCGCGTTTCAAATCGCGGCGGATGCCGCTGGCGCAATCGCTGCGCTTGCGCCAGCGGGGCAATTCGAAATCCACGAAGCGTTCGACCAAAGAAAGAATGAATTCGTCGTCGCCGGCGTGAGCGGGGCGGATGTGGATTTTATTGGCGGATTTCACGAGAGCTTTCTTTCTCGTCATTCCGGGGCTGCCCGCATTCTTGGCGGGCAGAACCCGGACAAATTCGTTTGGAACGAATTTGAACAACCGAAGGTTGGCCCGAAGGGCAAAGTCCATGGATGACTTTGTAATCCAGCTCTGGAGGCTTCACGGAGGAAAAACTGGATTCCGGGTTCCATCGCCGGAGAAACTGGCGATGGCCCCGGAATGACGGCAATAAGAAGTGGGAAGCCGTCCAGATCACAACAACTCATCCGCCATCGCGAACAGGCTTTCTCCTCCCGCTTCGATCGCCGCTTTGTGCGTGCGCGTGCGCGGCAGGATCCGCGCGAAGTAGAAACGCGCGGTCAGACGCTTCGCCTGTTTGAAGTCTTTGCCTTGCGAAGAACTTTCCGCCGCGGCCACGCTGCGCGCCCAGAAATACGCGAACGCGATGTAGCCGGAATAGAACAGGTAATCCACCGCCGCCGCGCCGATCTCGTCCGCGTTCTGCATCGCGCGCATACCCGTAGCCTGCGTCAGCTCGCCCCATTCCCTGGCCAGCGCCGACAGCTTCGGAATGAATTCATTCAGCGCTTCGTCGCTCGCGTGCCGCGCACAGAACGCGCCGATCTCTTCCAGGAACAACCGCAGTCCTTCGCCGCGCTGCTGCATGATCTTGCGTCCCAGCAGGTCCAGCGCCTGGATCTGCGTGGTGCCTTCATAGATCGTGGTGATGCGCGCGTCGCGGACGTACTGCTCCATGCCGTGCTCGGCGATGTAGCCGTGGCCGCCGTAGATCTGCAAGGCGAGGTGGGTGCACTCGACGGCGTTCTCGGTCAGCATACCCTTGACGATCGGGGTCAGGAACGACACCAGCGCCTCGGCGCGCTTGCGTTCGGCTCCATCGTTCGAGCGATGCTGGATGTCCACCAACGTTGCGGCATACAAACCGAGCGCGCGCCCGCCTTCGATCAGCGACTTCTGCGTCAGCAGCATGCGGCGCACGTCGCCGTGCACGATCAGCGGATCGGCGGGCTTGTCGGGAAACTTCGCGCCGGACAGCGCGCGCATTTGCAGACGTTCGCGCGCATATGACAAGGCATTCTGGTAAGCGCGTTCGCTGAGTGCGAGCCCCTGCAGCCCGACCGCCAGCCGCGCGGTGTTCATCATCACGAACATCGCGTTCAAGCCGCGGTTCGGCTCGCCCAGCAGGTATCCTCGCGCGCCGTCGAAGTTCATTACGCACGTGGCAGAACCTTTCAGACCCATCTTGTGTTCGATCGCGCCGGCGCGGACATCGTTGCGTTCGCCGATTCTTCCACCGCGATCCACCTTGAACTTCGGCACGATGAACAGCGAAATGCCTTTGACGCCGGCCGGCGCGTCGGGAAGGCGCGCCAGCACCAGATGCACGATGTTGTCGGTGAAATCATGCTCGCCGGAGGTGATGAAGATCTTGGTGCCGGTGATCGCGTACGAACCATCCGCATCCGGTTCCGCTCGCGTTTTCAGCAACCCCAGATCGGAACCGCAATGCGGCTCGGTCAGGCACATCGTGCCGGTCCAGGTCCCGGCGACGATCGGTTTGAGAAAGACCTCGCGTTGCCAGTCTGATCCGAACGTGCGTAGTGCCTCGATCGCGCCGTGCGAAAGCAGCGGATAGGTGCCCCAGGCCAGGTTGGCCGAGTCGATGAATTCCTTGACCGGCGCGCCGATCGTCTCCGGCAGCCCTTGCCCGCCGAATTCTTCCGGCGCGGTCAGTCCGGCCCAGCCGCCTTCGACGAATTGTTCGTAGGCGTGCTTGAAACCGTCGGGCGTTCGTACCGATGCACTGTTCTTGTCGAACGTGCAACCTTGCTGATCGCCGCTCTGGTTCAACGGCGCCAGCACGTTCTGCGCGAAGCGCGCGGCTTCGTCGAGCACGGCGTCGATCGTTTCGCGGTTGAGCGATTCGCAACCCGGCAGCCGCTCGAAAAGTTTTTCGACGTCGAGCAGGTCGTAAAGATCGAAGCGGATGTCGGCGAGCGGGGCGGTGTAGTGGGTCGTCATGCTTCAACGCCACGTATTGGGTACGCCGGGCACCGGCGAAAGATATCCCTTGCCGTCGAGATCGAACGATTCCGACTTGCCGCTTTCGCCCTTGCCGACGCTCAGGTGTCCTTTCAGTTCGTAGGCGATCGCATTGCCCTTCGCATTCGCCAATGCGGTGCGCGCTGCAGCGTCAGGCGTGATCGTGGCGGCGGCGGTATCCGCGCTCATCGCCGGGATGTCGAGGCCCGGAGAAACCGCGACGTGACCAGCGTTCACGCCGCCCAGGGTGAGATCCGCGTCCAGTGCGTACACGCGCATCGCGGTGTCGTAGCTGTAGTTCTCGACGCGCAAAGTCAGTTGCCATTGCCCGTTCGGCAGTGCCTGCAACTGTTGGACACTGGCGGTGGGCGGTTGCAGCTTGGTGCCGGCGCCGCAGCCCGTCAGCAGCAGAACCACTGCGCACAAGCAGGAAAATCGCAAACTCGATGCAAGCTTCACGGCGTCACCTCTGCACGATGAATTGAAGAGCGATCATATTTCCGCGCCCGCAATATCGGCTCGACATTCCTGTCTCGCCGCGTTGCCCAGCCCTTCGCGTCCTGCTTCGGGCGCTCCGGCTCGCTCATGCCCGGACGACGAGCGCTGCGCTCGTCACTTTACCGCGCCTCGAGTCTCGCGCGTATCGCAGAATGTTGCTCGCTGCCGAATTGCGCCACCGGCTGCACCTCGCGCAAGCGTCCGTCGTCGAGCAGCGCCACCGCGTCGGCCAGCGCCAATACCTCGTCGGCCTGATGGCTGACCAGGATCGTGGTCAGCGCCACTTCGCGCTTCAGTCCGCGCAGGTGCTCCAGCACTTCCGCGCGCGCCTCGCGGTGCAGGTTGGACAGCGGTTCGTCCAGCAGCAACGCCGCCGGATCGCAAAGCAGTGCGCGGCCGATCGCCACGCGCCGCGCCTGTCCGCCCGAGAGGCGATCCGGCTTGCGCTTCAACAGCGCACCCAGACCGAGCAACTGCACCGTGTCGTCGAAACGCGACGAATCACCCGAATGCGGCGAGCCGTAGCGCAGGTTGTCGCGCACCGAAAGATGCGGAAACAGCCGCACGTCCTGGAAGACCACGCCGAGTTTCCGCTGCGCCACCGGCACGTCGACACGTTTGTCCGAATCGAACAGCACGCGTCCGTCCAGCGCGATGCGGCCGCGCGAAGGTTTCAGCAGGCCGGCGATCGCGTGCAGCGTGGAAGTCTTGCCGCAGCCGGAATCGCCGAACAGCGCCAGCGCACGCGCTTCGGAACGCAGTGCCAGGTGCAGCGCGAATTCGCCGCGCGTCAGTGCGAAATCGAGCTCAATCATGATTCGCTTTCCGCTGCGCGCTGACCGCGCAGCAGCAGCGCCGCGCCCAGCGTGGCGACCAGCGCCACGATCACGGCGATCCAGGTCAGCCGCAGCGCGCCGCTTTCGCCGCCGGGCGTTTCCAGCAATTCGTACAGCGCGATCGGCAACGTGCGCGTCTCGCCGGGAATCGAGGAGACGAAGGTTATGGTCGCGCCGAATTCGCCGAACGCGCGCGCGAACGCCAGCGCCACACCGGCGACCAGGCCGCGCAGCGACAACGGCAGGGCAATGCCGAAGAAGATCCGCCACGCATTCGCACCGAGCGTGGCCGCGGCCTGCTCGAGTTTCCGATCGACCGACTCGAATGCGGTGCGCAGCGCGACCACCAGCAATGGAAACGCCATCACGCCGGCGGCCAGCGCCGCGCCCGTCCAGCGGAATGCGATCCCGAGATGCAGCGCATCCAGCGCGCGGCCGATGGCGCCGCGGTGCCCGAATACTTCCAGCAACACATAGCCGGTCACCACCGGCGGCAGGATCAGCGGCAGCAACAGGCAGGTCTCCAGCAGCGGCTTGCCGGCGAAACACCTGCGCGCCAGCAGCCAGGCGCAGGCGGTCGCCGGCGGCAGCGCGCACACGGTCGCCACCGCCGCCACTTTCAGGCTGAGCAGCAGTGCAATGGTTTCGTCGTGCGAAAGCAGCGCCATGCGAACCGGCTGGGAGGATTCGCGCGGAGCGTAGCTCGGCCGCCGCGCGAAGTCGAAGCGAGGATTCAGTGTGGCGGCGTCTCGAATCCGTAACGGCGAAATACCGCCTGTGCTTCCTGAGACTTCAGCGCCTGCAACAGCGCACGCGACGCGGCGTTATCGTGATCGCGCACGATCGCGGCGGGGTACACGATCGGCTGATGCGAGGATGGCGGAAAGGTCGCGACGACGCGCACGCGCGGTTCGGAAATGGCATCCGATCGATACACGATGCCCAGCGGGCATTCGCCCATCGCCACCAGTTCCAGTGCCGCGCGCACGTCGCGGCTCATGGCCAGACGCCCCTCGGCCGAGTCCCACAATCCGAGCGCGTGCAGCGACTGGCTGGCGTAACGGCCCGCGGGCACCGATTGCGGCAGCGCAATGGAAAGCCGTCCGACCATGCCGAGCGCGCGCCGCAGTGTTTGCGGTTGCGAGAGTTCCACCTGCACGTCCGATGTCTTCGGCGCTATCAGCACCAGTGCGTTACCGAGCAGATCGCTGCGCGCACCTGCGGCGACCTCGCCGTGCTTCGCCAGCTCGTCCATCCAGTCTTCGTCGGCGGAAATAAAGAGATCGGCCGGCGCGCCTTGTTCGATCTGCCGCGCCAGCGCCGACGAGGCCGCATACACCAGGCGCGGCGCGGGTTTTCCGAGCACGCCGTGCGCGGCGAGATCATCGAGCGCGGGTTTCAGACTTGCAGCCGCGAAGATCGTGGGGGGAGCAGCGGCATTGACCATTCCCGGTGGCGTGCAGATAAGCAGTAACAAAATCCAAAGTTGCACGATGCGAAGACGCATACAGCCCTCCCCTTCAAGGGGAGGGTTGGGTGGGGATGGTTTTCGATCATCGCCCATTCACACCATCCCCATCCCGGCCTTCCCCTTGAAGGGGAAGGAGTTCAGTCCCGAATTTCATCGGCCATAGGTCGCGGTCAGCGTCGCCGTTGCGATCGCGTGCTTCCTGATCGCTGCCACCGCGTCTTTCGAACTCGCGGCGGCGCTGACCGGCAACACCGGCACGTCCAGCGCGTAGACGGTGAACACGTAGTGGTGCGGTTTGCCGGGCGGCGGACACGGACCGGAGTAACCGCGGTCGCCGAAGCCGTTGGTGAACTGCACCGTGTCGCCCGGTGCGTTGCCGCTGTGCGGGGTACCGGCGCCGGTGTTCAAGCCGTACGCTCCTACGCCGATGTTGAACGCGATCCAGTGCCAGAAACCGCCGCCACCGGCGTCGGGATCGAACACCGTGACCGCATAGCTCTCGACGCCCTTCGGCGGATCGCGCCACTCCAGTTGTGGCGAGACATTGCCGCCGGCGCAGCGCGTGTACACCTGTTCGCGCGGGATCGTGCCGTTGGCTTTGATCTGGGGGCTGCTCAGGGTGAAAGCCTGCGCCGCGCCGGTGCTTGCGGCCAGCGCAAACAGCAATGTGGTCCTTGTCGTGATCGGGGTCATTTCACGCTCCTCTTCCGTGGAAGCCTGCGTTGCATGTATGACTTCAACGCCATCGCATTGTTGTGCGCCCTATCGCGTGCGTCGAAGATCAGCGTGACCGTGCCGTGCTCGCGCAGCAGGTCCTGCAAGGCCTTCACCGCGTCCGGATTGGCGTCCAGCTCCTTCGCGTAGCGCTCACGGAAGCCGTTCCATTTTTCCGGATCGTGGCGGAACCACCGACGCAACGCATCGGAGGGAGCGATCTCCCTGAGCCACGAGCCGAGTTTCAATTCTTCCTTCGAAATGCCACGCGGCCAGAGACGATCCACCAGTACGCGCGCGCCGTCGGATTTCGCGGCTGGTTCGGTCGCGCGTTTGAGCTTCAGTTCCATGTCGTGCTCCACGACGGCTATGCAGCGCGATGCACAACAGGCATTATGTTCTTTTTCCGCGCGATCGTCCTCGATCGCGAAAGCCAAAGCCGACACATGAAACGCCGACTCGTCGTTCGCCGCTCGCCTATCCACGGCAAGGGCGTCTATGCCGCCACCGACCTTCCCGCCAACGTCGATCTGATCCAGTACAAGGGCCGCCTGATCACGCAGCGCCAAGCCGATCGCGATTACGGCGACGGCGCAGACACCGGCCACACCTTCCTGTTCACGCTCAACGACAAGTACATCGTCGATGCCAACGTCGGCGGCAACGCCGCGCGCTGGATCAACCACTCCTGCAAGCCCAACTGCCGCGCCTACATCGAGGAAGTCGACGGCGGCAAAAAGGACCGCGTGATGATCGAGACGCTGCGCAAGATCCGCGCGGGCGAGGAACTTACCTACGACTACGGCATCACCCTGGACGTGCCGCACGACGCGAAGATGAAGCAGATCTGGGCCTGCCGCTGCGGCGCGAAGAACTGCATCGGCACGATGTTGAGGCCGAAGCGGCGGCGCTGAGCCGGCACGCGCCGCGTCTGCACCGCGGCGCGTGCCGGAAGCGGCCGTTACTCGTCTTCCTCTTCCGCCGCGGCGCGGCGATTCGCGTTGCGCACCTCGTCGGCCGTCTGGCCGGCCGTGCGCTGCGCCTTGCCGACATTCTTCTCGATCTTGCCGGAAACCTCTTTGGGTTTGTTGCCGGTGACCTTTCCGGCTGCTTCGCGAAGGGTGCCCTTCACCTGATGCTTCGCACCATGCGTGCGGTTCTTGTCCATGCTTGATGCTCCTTGCTTGCCATGACCGGGCGCACCGTGCGTCCCGACAGGCTGCGACGATAGGCGCCGCTCTGCATACGGCTCGTGATCCGGCCGTTAGAAATCCACCGCGAATCGAAGATTGTTCGCATTGAAACGAATCGTGCAAGAGTTCAGGCGCCGCACACGCCGCGCTAACGCGGAGCCCTGCATGCTCCGCGTTCGATTTCGAATGGGAGCGCATCATGGGCAAGGACACGCTGAAGGGCCGCAAGGTCGCCATATTGGCCACCGACGGCTTCGAGCAATCGGAGCTGATGAAGCCCAAGCAGATACTGGAAGACGTCGGTGCGGAAACGGTGGTGATCGCACCCGGCGACGAGCAGGAGATCAAGGGCTGGAATCACGGCGAGTGGGGCGAACGCGTGATGGTCGATCTGCCGCTGGACAAGGCGAGCGCAGACGATTACGACGCGCTGGTATTGCCGGGCGGCGTGATCAATCCGGACAAGCTGCGTCTGGAAAAAAAGGCCATCGATTTCATCCGCGATTTCGGCGAGACCGGACGGCCGCTGGCGGCGATCTGCCACGGACCGTGGACGTTGATCGATGCGGGTTTGGTGGAGGGCAAGCAGTTGACCTCGTGGCCGTCATTGCGCACCGATCTGGAGAATGCCGGTGCGCAATGGGAAGACAGCGAAGTGGTCGAAGACGGGAACCTCATCACCAGCCGCAAGCCGGACGACATCCCGGTGTTCACCAACGCGCTGATCCACGCGCTGCAGGAACGCCCGGCCAAGGCCGAAGCGGCCTGAGTCCGTCGCGTCGCGCGTCGATCAATTCGCCGGCTTGCGGAACAGCAGCATGAAGCGGTCGGTGTGGCCGAGCGCGGGCGGCTTGTAGGAAATCTTGTCGCGCTTGTCGGAAGGATCGCGCAGGGCATCGCTGGCGCGCACGAACTGGAAACCGTGCGCCTCCAAATCCTTGCGCGCGTATTGCTCGTCGATGCGGTGCAGCGTGCCGGCATCGTGATTGCCCGTGCCGGGCTTGGCCGAATGATCCACCACCAGCAGCACGCCGCCGGGTTTCAGCGCGCGTTGCAGTTGGTCGAGCACCACGGGCACGTCGACCTTGGGCCACCCGTCTTTCGGCGAAACCCAGTAGAGGTCGTGATACACCTTGACCATCACGATCGCGTCGAACGAGTTCGGCGCCAGCTCCATGTGCATCGGATCGGCGGTGCGGTGCTCGACGTTCGGCAGGTGCGCAAGACGCGCTTTCCACTTGCCGTTGGAATAGTTGTCGTAAGCCGCGTTGTTCAGCAGCAACACGTGGCCGCTCGGACCGACGATGTAGCTCAGCAGCTCGCTGTAGTAACCCTCGTAGCCCAGGAAATCCAGCACGCGCATGCCGGGCTTGATGCCGGCGAAGCGCAGCACCTCGGCCGGTTTGTCGCTGACGTCGCGCTTCGCATCGTCCGCGGCGCGTCCCGCATGCGCGACCGCGGCGTCGTAGATGTCTGCGGCACGCAGCGGAGTTGCGATGAATGCAAGGAGGAAGAAGGCGAGGGCAGTGCCGAAGCGGAAAATGCGTGTCGCCATGACGAAACTCCGCGGCCGCGCGAGTCGCGCGACCGCGAAGCTAATCCCCGCGGTCGGCCGGTTCGAATGCCGGAAGTCACGTTCACGCCGGCGCGCGCTGTTCGCGTCACGCCGCGACAGGCCACAGCCACTCGAACGTGAAACCGGTGATCAGCGCGTAAATGATCCCGTCGACGATGTATTTGAACGCGACCTTCCAGGGCACGCTCCACCAGATCGCGTCGGTGAAGCAGCCGAATGAGTAGGCCATCAGCGCCGACAGCGCCACAGTGTGGAAAGCCACGTGCGGCTCTCCCGGTGGCACGATGATCGACACCATCGCGCAGAACAGCGACACCAGTCCGCAGAACAGGAACCACTGCAACAGCGGAGCGCCCATGGTCATCGGGCCTTGGCGACGCAGGTTCACCATGCCCACCGGCCCCTGCTCGAACTTCTCCTTCATCGCGGGATCTTTCATCGCCCCTGGTCCGCACCATGGCAGCACGTATTGCCCCGGCTCTGGATTGCCGGCGCGGATGGCCGCGCGTACCTCGTCCTCGTTGGAGAATTTGCGGTAGTCGGGCATGTGCCAGAACTTCAACAACATGTTGATCAGCGCACTGGCGACGAACACGAACACGGTTGACAACACGATCGGCAACCACAACGCGGTCAGCATGACGGCTCTCCTCGTGATTGATTGCAACGACGCACATGTGTCTTCCTGCCGTCATTCCGGCGCAAGCCGGAATCCAGTTTTTCGCACGGTGATGAAGCTGGATCCCGGCTTTCGCCGGGATGGCGACCAAGGGACTTGATGCGCTTCTTGAGACGTTCTATTCCTCTTCTACTTTCGGTTTGTACGCTTCGGCCAACTGCTTCTGGATCTGCGCGGGCACGGGATCGTAGTGCGACAGCTCGATCGCGTAGCGGCCGCGGCCGCCGGTGATCGCGCGCAGTTCGGTCTGGTAATCGACGACTTCCGCCAGCGGCACCTGTGCCTTGATCACCAGCTCGCCGCCGCGCAGCGAATCGGTGCCGTTGATGCGCGCGCGCTTGCTCGCAAGGCCGCCGGTGACGTCACCCATGTACTGGTCCGGCACGTTGACATCGAGATTGACGATCGGCTCCAGCACAATCGGCTTGGCTTTCGACACCGCATCCAGAAACGCCTTCTTGCCGGCGGAAACGAACGCGACTTCTTTCGAATCGACCGGGTGATACTTGCCGTCGAACACGATCACCCGCACGTCCTGCATGGGGTAACCGGCGATGGCGCCGTGCTCCAGCACCTGGCGCACGCCTTTCTCGATCGCCGGGATGAACTGGTTGGGGATCACGCCGCCCTTCGAGTCGTCGCGGAATTCGAATCCCGCGCCGCGCGGCAATGGTTCTACGCGCAGGAACACTTCGCCGAACTGGCCGGCGCCGCCGGTCTGCTTTTTGTGGCGATGGTGACCTTCGGCCTTGCCGCCGATTGTTTCGCGGTAGGCGATGCGCGGCGGACGCGTCGTCACTTCCACGCCGTAGCGCTCCTTCATGCGTTCTAGCGTCAGTTTTAGATGCAGGTCGGACAAGCCGCGCACCACGCTCTCGTTCAATTCCTTGTTGTGCTCGATCCGCAGGCAGGGGTCTTCCTCTGCCAGCTTGTGCAGCGCGGTCGCGAGTTTCTGCTCCTGGCCCTTGTGCGCGGGTTCGACCGCCAGGCCGAACATCGGTTGCGGAAATTCCAGCGGTTTGAGGTGAATCTGGTCCTCGTCGTGTGAATCGTGCAGCACTGCATCGAAATGAATGTCTTCCACTTTGGCAACGCCGGCGATGTCGCCCGGCACGGCGTGATCGATCTCGACGTGATCCTTGCCGTTCAGCTTGAACAGGTGCCCGACCTTGAACGGCTTTTTGCCGTCATCGATGAACAACTGCGTGTCGCGCTTGACCGTGCCCTGCCAGACGCGGAACACCGCAAGTTTGCCGACGAAGGGATCGTTGATGATCTTGAACACGTCGGCGATCACGTGCGCTTTCGGATCTGGTTTCGCTTCGATCGGTTGCGCATTCTCGCCGCCTTTCACGAATGGTGGTGGATTGCCTTCGGCGGGATTGGGCAGCAGTTTTTCCGCAATCTGCAGGAACTCCTTGACGCCGACATTGTTGCGCGCGGAAACGAAACAGATCGGCACTAGGTGGCCTTCGCGCAGGCATTGCTCGAAGGCGTCGTGCAGTTCTTCTTTCGACAGCGCGGTTTCGCCGTCGGTCAGATAATGATCCATCACGCCTTCGTTGATCTCGACCACCTGATCGATGATGCGCTGATGCGCGGCGGCGACATCACCGAGATCACTGGTTCCCTGCGGCGCGAAGAAACAATCGACCACCTTCGCCGCGTTGTCGGCGGGCAGATTCACCGGCAGGCACTCGTTGCCGAATTCGGCGCGCAGTTCCTCGACCAGCGTTTCCAGATCGACGCCTTCGGCATCGATGCGGTTCACCACCAACACGCGCGCGAGCTTGCGTTCCTTCGCGTAGTGCATCAGCCGGCGTGTGCCGTGTTCGATGCCCGAAGCGGCATTGACCACCACCGCCACGGTTTCCACCGCGCCCAGCGCGGACAGCGTTTGTCCTCGAAAATCCGCGTAGCCTGCGGTGTCGATCAGGTTGACGTGGCAGTCGCCGAAATCGACCGAAGCGATCGCCGAGTGAATCGAGTGCTTGCGTTCCTTTTCCTGCGGGTCAAAGTCGGAAACCGTGCTGCCGCGTTCGACAGTGCCTGCCGTCTGGATCGCGCCGCCGGCATGCAGCAGGGCTTCGAACAGGGTGGTTTTGCCGGCGCCGGCGTGACCCGCGAGAGCCACGTTGCGGATGTTTTCGGTGGTGTAAGCCATAACGTCTCTCCGCGTGAGCCGTAAAACCGCGACCTTGCGCCCGCACGGCGTTCCGGTCAAGAGTCCGCCGCGCTGAACTCGCCAAAGCCAATGCGGTCTTAACCCAGCCCGCCTAAACTGCGGGCGCGTCATTC
Source organism: Rhodanobacteraceae bacterium (assembly GCA_036759545.1). GTDB lineage: Bacteria > Pseudomonadota > Gammaproteobacteria > Xanthomonadales > Rhodanobacteraceae > 66-474. The sequence goes on along the minus strand of DAIOUL010000016.1, from coordinate 24,030 downwards.
CGGCGCCTGATTGTCGAGCCGATGCCGCCCGCAAATCCCGAACGCGAAATCCCGGAGCACCACGTCTGGGAGCCCGAGCCGCACCACGCGGACGAGCAGCCGTTCGACCGCTACGGGCACGCGCTGCTGCGCGAGATCCGCGGCCGCGAGCCGCCGCCCGAACGCTGGCGCTGGGGGCTGGCACTCTTTCTCACCTTCGTCTTCCATGTGGTGCTGATCGTGCTGGTACGGCTGGAGATGCGTCCGCGTTACATCGCGCCACCGCCAAGCACGCGCGAAAACGCGATCACGGTGAATCTGTACGAGGCACCGACAGTACCGACGGAAGCACCCGCACCTCCGCCGCCGATCGAGTTGCCGCCGCTGCGCACGCGCGAGGTTTCGCCGCGGCAGACGCATGTCGAGCAGCGCAATCCCGCTGCGATCAACGCGACGATCGGCGAAACCCAGCCCGCGCCACGCCTGTACAACAAGCAGGGACAGGCGCTGCTGCCGCCGCCATCCAGTGCGGCCACACCCGAATACGCCACACCGGAACCGGGCGAACCTTCGTTGATGAAGCACACCACCCCGCTGCCGTACCAGTCCACGCGCTTCAACAAGGATTGGGCGCCGGACAAGGAAAGCCTCGGTCAAAAGGCGTTCCGCAAAGCGGTGGACGCCACCACCGCACAGAAGACGGTGCGTCTGCCCGGCGGCATCAAGATCAAGTGCGTGGCTTCGCCGTTGATGCTCGCGTTCGGGTGCGGTCCGCAACCTCCACCGCCGCCGCCGAAGAACGACAACGACGTGCGTCTGTCGTTGCCGCCGCCGGTGTCGCTCACCGGCAAGAAAGTGGATGTGCCCGCGGCGGCTTCGAGTTCGTCTCCGAAGCCGTCCACGAGTTCCGGCGGGCACTGATCAAAGCAATCGCATCAGTTCCGGCATGATCGGCAGCGAGCGCACGCGCACGGTGGTCGCCGCGAACACGGCGTTCGCCAATGCCGGCGCAGCACCGGGCAAGCCCATTTCATACGCGCCGGTCGGCGCTTCGTTCGAGGGCACCAGGATGACTTGTACGTCGCGCGGCAACTGCGCCATCGTTGCCAGCGGATAATCCTTGAAACCTTGTTGCGCGACGCGGCCGTCCTTCAGCGTGATCCGCAGCCCCAGCGCGGTGGACAAGCCGTCCATCGTCGCGCCCATCAGAGACGCGCGCGCCCCCAGCGGATTGATCACGCGCCCGAGATCGGCGGCGACTACGCAGCGGTGCATCACCAGCTTGTCGCCCTCCATCGAGACTTCCAGCGCGTGCGCGACGTAGCCGCCGTAGGTGAAATGGAATGCGAGCCCGAGTCCATGGCCATCATTGCGCTGCTTCGTCCAGCCGATCGCGTCCGCGGCGAGCTTCAGCACCCACGCCAGCCGTCCGGTGTCCAGCACCGGACCACCATGGCCGCGATACGGCAACTGCCGCGGTTCGCCCAGCAGATCCAACCGAAGTTGCAGCGGATCCTGTTTGGTCGCCGCCGCGATTTCATCCAGAAACACCTGCACCGCGAACGCGTTGACGCCGTGCGAACCGGCGCGCCAGTTGCCGCGCGGCAGCGCCGAATCCAGCGCGAACCAGTCGAGCTGGAAGTTCTCGATCATGCCGGCCGGCGGATCGTCCGGATGCGCTTCCGACAACCACCAGCGCTCGCGCGGTTCGCCGCGGCCGGCCAGACGCGACGTGCTGGCGATGCGTTGCCGCCACGCGGTGATGCGCTTCTTGCGATCGAGACCCGCGACCAGATCGAGCACCGCGAACGGGCGGTATGCGTCGTTGGCGAACGCATCGCCGCGCGTCCAGATCAGCTTCACCGGTTTCTTCGCCGCCTTCGCCAGGATCACCGCTTCGGCGACGTGATCGTTGTCCAGCCCGCGGCCCATGCCGCCACCGCTGCGCGGCAGGCGAATCTCGATTTGCGATGGACGCAAGCCGGTGAGCGTTTGCGCCACATCCAGCGCGCCGCGCGGATTCTGCAGCGGCGCGATGATCAGCGCGCGGTCGCTTTCGACTTGCGCGATGCAATTGGGCGGCTCGAGTTCCGCATGCGCGATCGTCGCGATGCGGTAACGTGCCTGCACGGCGCGGTGCGCGATCTTGCGCGCATGATCGTAATCGCCGTCGTTGCGCACGGGTGTGGTCGGCGCCTGGTCGAAACGCGCATCGAGCGATGCGGCCAGCGCGTCGTCGCTCTGCACCAGCGCACCGGGCTTCCATTCGATCTGCAACAGCTCGCGCGCGCGCAGCGCGGTCCAAGTGTCGTCCGCCAGCACCGCCACGCCTGCGGCCAGCGGGCGCGTGCCGATGGGCGATGAGGGATCCGGTTGCGGGATCGTCAGGATCCGTTCGACGCCCTTCAGTGCGCGCGCATCGGCCGCGTCCAGCCGGCCGAGCGTGCCGCCCGGAAACGGACAGCGCGCGATCACCGCGGTCAGCGCGCCGCCCAAGGTTTGATCGATCGCGTGCAATTGCCGTCCGGTGACGATGTCGCGCGCGTCGACGTCGCCGGCATCCTGACCGAGCAGACGAAACGCATCCGGCGATTTCAACGCCGGTGCCGTGTTCGGCGGCGGCAGCGCGGATGCATCGGCAGCGAGTTCGCCGTAACCGAGCGTGCGTCCATCCGGCGCGATCACTTTTCCAAGCTGTGTGCGCAGTGCGCGCGCGTCGACGCCGAAGCGTTGCGCCGCCGCGCGCACCAGCAGTTCGCGCGCGCTCGCGCCGACCACACGCAGATCGTTCCACGCCGCGGGCACGCCGGTGCTTCCGCGCGCTTCCTGGTGACCCAGTGTCCAACGTGGTTCGCCATTGCCGGCGTCTTCGGCGCCCAGTGCCATCGGCAGCACGATCACGCGCGGCCAATCCGCATCCATTTCTTCGGCGATGATGCGCGCCTCCGCGGTGCGGATTCCCTGGCCGACTTCCGGATCTCTCGCGCCGATGATGATCGTGCCGTCGGGTTCGATGCGCACGTAAGGGTTCAGCCGCAACATGACATCGCCGAGCAGTTCATCGGGCGTGTCCGCATGCGCCGGCAGTTGCAGCCCGACGATCAGCGCGCCGGTGGCGCCGCCCAGCACTTTGAGAAAGCGCCGGCGCGATGCGTCATGCGAGCCGCTCACTTGTGCGCGCCTTTCATGCCTGCCGCGGCCCGCTTGATCGCGGCGCGCACCCGCGGATAGCTGCCGCAGCGGCAGAGATTCCTGATGCCATCGATGTCGTCGTCGGAAGGATCGGGTCTGCGCGCGAGCAGATCGGCCGCGGCGATCAGCATGCCGGGCTGGCAATAGCCGCACAGGATCGCGTCTTCGTCGATCCACGCTTGTTGCAGGGGATGCAAGGTCCCGTCAGCTTTCGCCAGACCTTCGATGGTGACGATACGGCGGCCTTGCAGTTTCTCCATCGTCAGTTCGCAGGCGCGCGCGAGTTTTCCATCCAGCAATACGCTGCAGGCGCCGCAGGTAGCATCGTCGCAGCCGTACTTGCAGCCGGTCAGGCGCAGCACCTCGCGCAGGTACCACAGCAGCGGCATCGAAGGATCGCCGGTGTGACGGTACGGCTCGCCATTGATGGAGACATCGATCCCGGTCCGGATCGGTTCGGGCGTGATGCCCGGATCGGTTTGCGGCAGTCGTGGCATCGCGCGATTGTATTGGGGCCTGCGCGCGGACAGTAGGGCGGGCAATGCCCGCCACTTCCATCGTGGCGGACGCTGCCCGCCCTGTGAGGACTACTCGTCGCCGCGACGCGCTTCAACTTGCGGCGCGCCGTCCGAATCCGAGCGCACGGTCAATTCGATCGGCTGGCAGCAGACCGTGCAGTCCTCGATGTAGCTGTCGGCGGGCGATTCGACGTGCACATCCGTCGGCGCGCCGCAGTAGGGACAGGTCAGGGTGACGATGCCGGACATGGGCGAAATTATCGCAGCGGCTGAGTCAGCCCGGCATGAACAACCCAATCACGTCATTGAGGAAACGCCGGCCGAGTTCGGTGGCGCGCAGGATTTCCGAATCGTCATCCAGCCAGCCGTGCTCGCGTGCCTTGCGCAGCGGGGCCTCGATGCAATCGAGCGGCAGACCCGTGCGCGTCGAAAATTCGTTCAACGGCACGCCATCGACCAGCCGCAGCGCGTTCAACATGTATTCGAACGGCAATTCCTCACGCGCGACTTTTCCGTCGCCGCCGATCCGCGCATTGCTCGTCGCACTTTCCAGGTAAGCGCGCGGGTGCTTCACTTTCCAGCGGCGACGCACGCTTGCGACATTGAAGTTTTCTTCTCCCGTCTCCCGTCTCCCGTCTCCCGTAATCTTCGCGTGCGCTCCCGCGCCTATCCCGATGTAATCGCCGAAGCGCCAGTAGTTGAGATTGTGTGCGCAACGCATGCCGTCGCGTGCATAAGCCGAAACTTCGTACTGCGCGTAGCCGGCTTGTGCAAGCCGCGTTTGACATGTTTCCTGCATTTCCCAAGCCGCGTCGTCGTCCGGCAGTCGCGGCGGGTCGGCCGCGAACGCCGTATTCGGCTCCAGCGTCAATTGGTAGTGCGAAATATGCGAAGGGTTCAAGGCGATCGCACGTTCTATATCGGCCAAGGCGCCTTGCAACGCCTGATTCGGCAGCGCGTACATCAAATCCAGATTGATGTTTTCGAATCCCGCGTCCTGCGCCAGCTTTACCGCATTTTCCGCTTCCGATGACGAATGAATCCGGCCCAGCGCGCGCAACTTTTCGTCGTCGAAGCTCTGCACGCCGAAAGAAATACGATTGACGCCGGCACGCAGATAACCATCGAAACGGCCGTGCTCGACCGTACCCGGATTGGTTTCCAGCGTGATTTCGCAGTCGCGCGCCAAATTCAGCCGCGCGCTTACGCCCTCGAGAATCTGCGCGATCGCCTCCGGCGGAAATAGACTGGGCGTGCCGCCGCCGAAAAAGACGCTGATGATCTCGCGGCCGGCGAGCGTCGCACCGAAATCGCGCAGATCGCCGTCCAAATCGGCCAGCAGCGCACAGACATAATCGCGCACCGGCAATTGGCCGCGCAGGCCATGCGAATTGAAATCGCAATAGGGACACTTGCGCACGCACCAGGGGATGTGGATGTAGAGCGAAAGCGGGATCGCCGTGAGCGGTGAGCGGTGAGCCGTGAGCCGGTCGGCCTCCGCGATGTTCGTTTCACGGTTCACGGCCGACGATTCACGTTGAACATTTCGCGCAACCTCGCCAACGCCTTGCCGCGATGGCTGATCCGATTCTTCAACGCCGGATCGAGTTCCGCCGCGCTCAACCCGTTGCCATCATCGGGCAGAAACACCGGGTCATAACCGAAGCCGCGCATCCCGCGCGGCGCATGCAGAATGCGGCCATGCCAGCTCGCATATGCGATCAGCGGATCCGCATCGTCGGCCGAACGCAGCAGCGCCAGCACGCAGACAAAATGCGCGCCGCGCTTCTCGCCCGACACTGCATTCAACTCGCGCAAGAGTTTTTCGATGTTCGCCTGCGCGTTGCCGTGCTGGCCCGCATAACGCGCCGAATACAAACCGGGTGCGCCGTCGAGCGCATCTACGCACAGGCCGGAATCGTCGCCCAGCGCCGGCAATCCCGATTCGCGCGCCGCGTGGCGCGCTTTCAGGATCGCATTCTCGATGAAGCTCAGTCCAGTTTCGTCGGCATCACTGATGCCGAGCTGCGACTGCGCGATCAGTTCGATATTCGCGTCGACCAACAACTCGCGCAATTCCGCGAGCTTGCCGGAGTTGCCGCTGGCCAGCACCAGACGCATGTTCAATGCGCCAGCGCCTCCCGCTGCAACGCGATCAACTCGCCGATGCCCTTCTGCGCCAGCGCCAGCATCGCGTCCAGTTCCTCGCGGCGAAAGGCGTGGCCTTCCGCGGTGCCCTGCAATTCGATGAAAGCGCCGCCGTCGTTCATCACGACGTTCATGTCGGTGTCGCAGGCGGAATCTTCGGCGTAGTCCAGATCCAGCACCGGCACTCCGCGATGCAGTCCCACCGACACCGCGGCCACCGCGCCGTGCACCGGATTGCGCTTCAGGCCTTCGCGTTTCATCACCGCGTTGACCGCGTCCACCAGCGCGACGTACGCGCCGGTGATCGCCGCGCAGCGCGTGCCACCGTCGGCCTGCAGGACATCGCAATCCAGCGTGATCACGCGCTCGCCTAAGCCTGCGCGATCCACGCAGGCGCGCAACGAACGTCCGATCAATCGCTGGATTTCCATGCTGCGTCCGCCCTGGCCGCCGCGCACCGCTTCGCGTTGGGTGCGTTCGGACGTCGCGCGCGGCAACATGCCGTATTCGGCCGTGACCCAGCCCTCGTTCTTGCCGCGCAACCAGAGCGGCACACGTTCCTCGACCGTCGCGGTGCAAAGCACGCGCGTGTCGCCGAAGGCGATCAGCACCGAACCTTCCGCGTGCTTGGTGTAACGGCGTTCGATCGTGACGCTGCGCAACTGGTCGGGCGCGCGGCCGGAAGGGCGGGGAATCGGGGTCATTGCGATGGCCGGAATGCAAGCCGCCAAGTTTAACGCGTCACCGCCATCGATGAATGGCATACTGCGCGCTCGCACCGCACGAGTCCATCCATGATCCGCAGCATGACCGCCTACGCCAACGCGGAAAGCACCTCTGCACAGGGTTGGCTCGCCTGTGAAGTGCGCGCGGTCAATCATCGTTTCCTGGAAACCGGCGTGCGCCTGCCCGATGAGTTGCGCACGCTGGAACCGGCGTTGCGCGAATGCATCGGGGCGCGCGTTTCGCGCGGCAAGCTGGATGTGACGATGCGCTATCGTCCGCCGTCCTCCGCTGCCGATCTGCTGCTCGATCCGCGCGCGGCCGAACAATTGTCTGCACTGGCGCTGGAGCTGCGCACGCGTTTTCCGCAGCTCGCCACCGATTTCGCGACGCTGCTCGGCTGGCCGGGCTTGCTGGTGAAACCGGAACTCGATCAGGCCGGTTTGACGCAAGCCGCGTTGGCGCTGCTGGAACGCACGCTGGACGAATTCGTCGCCGGACGCGAACGCGAAGGCGAAAAGCTCGCGGCCGCCATCGCCGAACGAATCGACGGTATCGAAAAGATCGTCGCCGAAGTGCGCACGCTGGTGCCGGAAATCCGCGCGGCCTTGCGCGCCAAGCTGGAAGCGCGCCTCGCGGAAGTGCAGCAGACGCCCGAGCCTGGCCGCCTGGAACAGGAACTCGTGATGCAGGTTTCGCGCATGGACGTGGACGAGGAACTCGATCGTCTAGTTGCGCACGTGCACGAAGCGCGACGCGTGCTGAAACTGAAGGAGCCGGTCGGCCGCCGCCTCGATTTCCTGATGCAGGAATTCAACCGCGAGGCCAACACGCTCGGCTCGAAATCCGTCGATGCGCGCCTCACCCGCGCCGTGCTGGAGCTGAAGGTGCTGATCGAGCAGATGCGCGAGCAGGTGCAGAACATTGAATGATGTTCCGCGACGTCCCGTAAAATCCCTCAAATCCTCTCCAGCCCGCAATTTGCGGGCTTTTTATTGTCCCACAACGCGCCGACGAATCCGCCTGAATCCGGCGAAAGTGTTGTACCCATGGTTGTACCCTACGCATATACATGGGGTAAGATTGGGTACGACGTCGCGAGGAATGCATGGGCAACCTAACAGATCTAACGATCCGGAACTGGATCAAGGCCGGGGAATTCTTTGAGGGGCGTGGTGACGGTGGCGGCTTGTCTCTGCGCTACCGGAAGAACGACGCTGCTCCCCGATGGCTATTCCGATATCAGATGGGTGGTCGTCCCCGGGTGGTTCACTTGGGCAGTTACCGTGATCTTTCCTTGGCGGACGCGCGGAAGACTGCCAAGGAAATGAGGGCGCGCGTTGCGCTCGGGTTCGATGTGGCGGGCCAGAAACGGGAGCGTCAGCGAGACGCTGTCGCGAAGATTGATTCGGAGCGCTGGACTGTGGCGGTGCTCGCGGACGAATATTTCGCCGCGCGTGTGCTCGGCCACTGGAAGCATCCCAACATCGTACGCAGTCGCATCGAGCGGGATATCAAACCCGCGATCGGCAGACTGCCCGTTACCGAAGTTCGTCCTTCTCACATTGATGCGATGCTGAAGGGCATTGTTGCCCGCGGTGCTCCCACCATGGCGAATGATGTTTTGCGCTGGGTGAGACGAATGTTCGATTACGCACTGAAGCGCGAGTTGGTGTCCAACAACCCGACTCAGGCCTTCGATCTCTCCGATGCCGGCGGAACGGAAGAGGCGCGTACGCGCTGGTTGACCCGCGCCGAACTGGGTCGACTGCTGTCCGTGATGAAGAATGCCAAAGGCTTCACCCGTGAAAATCATCTGACGGTGAAGCTGCTCCTGATGCTTGCGGTTCGCAAATCGGAGTTGGTCACGGCGCGGATTCGGGAGTTTGATCTCGACGCTGCGATCTGGCATCTGCCTGCGGAACGCACAAAGATGGGCATAGGAATCGACATCCCTTTGCCGCATCAAGCTGTCGTGCTACTTCGCGAACTGGTGCGACTGGCAGGCGACAGCGAGTGGCTGCTGCCAGCCCGCAAGCTGCAGACGAGAATGTTTCCGCATATCGATCCAAACACTGTCAATGCGGCGCTGGCCAAGAGCCTCCGGCCGCTGATGGGCAACTGCGAATCGTTTACCCTTCACGATTTCAGGCGTACTGCCCGCACACACTTGGAAGCGAATGGAACGCCCCCGCATGTTGCGGAGCGCTGCCTCAATCACAAGATCAAGGGAGTTGAAGGTGTCTACAACCGTTACGACTATTTCGAGGAGCGCAAGATCGCACTGCAGGGGTGGGCCGATATTCTCGATGAATTGGAGGCGGGTGAGCAGCGAAATCAGATGCCGAACAAACGGACGGGCCGAAAAGCTTTTGCAAGATAGCACGCGGCATTTGCTGGCTGCGTTGGGCGAACACTATTGGGCAGGTGCCAATGCCGAAGCCTGAAAGGAAGCGAATTACCCTTCAAGAGTTGCGTGACTATCCAGAGCGCTATCCGGAAATCATGCGAACCGCGGAGGCCCTGAAACCGACGGTCTTGCGCTTCCTGGCTGCCAAGAAAGAGGCCGAACAGATGTTCGCCAATCTTCGTGGCGCTGACATGGATGAAGCTGTGGCTTACTGCCGGGCGAATCCTTTGAGTCCTGAAGCGGTCGCTGTGCTGATCTTTGTTGCGCATCGTGCATTTACCCAGGAGAAGGTGAGGGCGGGAGCGGCAACGAAGCTCGCCAGGGATCCGAAGCAGGCGGTGATGCCTGAAGCATTCAAGCTGTGGCAGGACTGGCGTGCGGGGAAGACGATCTACAAGTCTGCAGCCGCGTTTGCCCGCGCAGTCATCGATAAGTACCCCATCATCGAAAACCCGCAAACGGTCCAGCGTTGGGTTACCGCTTGGTCGAGAGAAGCCGAAAGGAAGCGGCGTGTACTCAGCTAGCTGAGTACATGTCGTGCTAGCTCACCTGATGAAGTGCGTTTCCAGATGTAGATAGTAGGCATCGCCTTGTTCAAGGCCGCTCATGCAATCCGGCGTGGGCGTGCAGGAACCCTAGTGATGCCACTCGATAGAGACACAACCCCCGCTCCAAAAACAATTCTGCTGCGCCTCCCCCAAGTGAAGGCGCACACAGGGCTCAGCCGCTCCGAGCTGTACCGACGAATGGATCGGGACGAGTTCCCGAGGCCGATCAAAATCGGGCAACGGGCGAGCGCCTGGAGTTCCCTCGAAATCGAAAACTGGATCGCCGAACGCATTGCCGAGCGTGATGCCAAGAAGCGCGCCTGATCGCTACTACCGACGTGCGTAGCCGATTGCAGGCCAACGCCTCTCATCTGACACAATTGCCCTCTCGCGCGCGCCGTCCCGTACGTGCGGTGCTCGCTGGCAGAAGGAGTCTTCGTGAAACTTTCGCTTTGGTACGTGCCCGGAACCGACGAACAGATCGCCGCTGCAACTAGGGTCGCGGAGGCCGAACTTGATAAACGCAGGGTCACTATCGAAGACGCTTTCGCAGCGACGGTCGAACTCAACGATCTCGACGACGAAGCGGAAATCGCAGAGATCATGCCGCAGGTGCTGGCAGTCAGCGCGTGGTACGCCGCCGAGAATGCCGCATTCGAAAAAATCGCTGAACTGACGGGTGAGTGGCCTTTGCAAGGTTCCCTGATCGTTGTCGAGCCACCAAAGAAGAAGAAGTCGTCCAGTTAGCCAGCCGACACCGCTCATTCGCAGCGGCTGCTCTCCAACGACCGCATTCCACGGCTGGACCCATCCATGAAGACGCTCGTGATTGCCAACCAGAAGGGCGGCGTGGGTAAGACCACGCTGCTCGTGCACATGGCGCACTATGCAGCAGAAGCGGGAAACCGTGTGCTCGTCATAGACCTGGATCCGCAGGGCAACTCCAGCAGCAGTCTGGAGATGTTCGCTAGCGGCATCGTTGCATCCGCAATGTTTGAGACCAAGTCGCTCGCTCTGCCCTTAGAAGCCCAGCCGCGCATCACCTTGATCGGTGCTGACAGCGCACTCGTCGACCTGGACCGCGCCACGTTGAATGTCGCCCAAGCCTTTATCGGGCAGGTGCGCCATCTCGAAAATTCAGCGCGGTTCGATCTTTGCCTGATCGATACAGCGCCTGCATTGGGTCTGCGCATGGTCGCCGCAATCATCTCTGCGAACTATGTGGTATCCCCAATCGAGCTACAGGCGTACAGCATCGACGGCATTGCCGCGATGCTGAAGACAATCTACGGCATCCGGCAGAAGCTGAATCCCGGATTGCAATTCATCGGCATGCTGCCCAGCCGGGTGAATGCACACAGCCCGGCGCAGAAGGCCAATCTGATCGCGCTGCTGAAGCGACATCCCGATCTTGTGGTGCGCAAGGCAATCACGTTGCGAACCAGCATTGGCGAGGCGGCAAGTGAGAAGAAGCCCGTTTGGAGTCTACGCAAGACCTCAGCGCGCGAAGCGGGCCAGGAGGTGAAGGCAGTACTCGCGCATATCATCGAAAGAATGGGAGGCCTACCGCATGGAGTTTGATTTTTCCGAGCTGACCAAGGTCAGTTCGCTACTCAAGGAACAGAATGGCGGAAATGGCATTCGCAGGGTGCGCGTGGACGCGATCCGGCCTGATCCGAACCAGCCACGCAAGACGTTTGACGAAGGTCTCCTCGCCGAACTCGCGGCGAGCATCAAGTCGGTCGGCATCATCCAGCCGCCGGTCGTGCGGACGCACGCTGACGCATACATGCTGATATCCGGGGAACGACGCTGGCGTGCCGCACGGCACCTTGGCTGGGAAACGATCGACGTTATCGTGCGCGACGATCTCAATGCTCGCGCGCAACTCATCGAAAATATTCAGCGCGAGGCCTTGAGCGCTTGGGAGATCTATCGAGTGATATCGGCTGAACTCGCCACGGGTGTCACCCATGCCGAGTTGGCCAAATCGCTTGGGAAAAGCAGAACCTGGGTCACGGCCTTTGCAGCGATCGACAACATGCCACCGATCTTGGTGTCTGCGCTTCGGGACGGCCGCGTCACCGGATTGACCGCCCTCAGAGGTTTGCAGCAATTGCATATGGCGAAGCCGGAAGTCGCGGCAGAACTCCTGAAAGGGTCAACACCGATCGGTCAGCCGATGATCGATCGTGCGGCAACCGAAGTCTCATGCCTTCTGAAAGCTGCCGATAAAGATTCGTTGGCGCCAAAGTCGGTTGGCGGCGCGGGTGACGATGCACTGTCACCGCCACCGGCGAGCAGGGTCCCGAATGAAAGGGTAGATCAACTTTCGCCGACCGCAGGCCATTTTGCCTTACCTTCGGGCGCGAGCCTGCCGGTTCGCATTGTGGTTGCTTACAGGAGTGCGAGCTGGATTGTGGACTACCGCTGCCAACGTGCCGTCGACGGCATGGCTTCGGTGAAGCTTGTTAGCGAAGAGCAGGGCGCGTGCTTCGCGCCCGTTTCCTCGCTGAAGCTGCAATCCATTGAGTTGCCCTGAAAGGGTCGCGATGTCAGGCCCTGACATTTTTTCGAGGAGGAATGGGGCTAGTGCAGGATAGGGATTGCGCCCACGTTTGGTCCAATCCTGCCCATTCCGCCTGTGTCCAGAAGTTGCTATGCCAATCCTGAAAACGCATTGCAGCCAGACTCTCAAGGATCGATTTCATGCTCTTGCGCAAATCGAAGGCCTGAGCGAATCCATGCTGCTGCGGCGGATAGCCGTCGCTGTTATTACTCAAAATCGCGGCGCTGAACTCACCGCCTCCGAGGCGAAAATACGAGGAGGACAGAACGGCAAAGGCGGAAAGCTTTCGCTGCGTTTGCGACCTTCCGAGATCCAAGCGATCCGCGTTTTGGCCGAGCCCGAGGGCTATTCCGCCCAAGCTTGGATCGTGCGTCAGTTGCGGCATCGTCTCGAGGCTGCGGTGCCGTTTGCCAAGGATGAGTTGGATGTTCTGCGTGATGCGATTCGTGAGCTCGGCTCGGTCGGTCGCAATCTCAACACAATGCTCCACGTCCTTCACCGCAGCGGTCACTTCGAGGATGGTCGACTGGATCTGCAAGCTTTGCATGAACGTGTAGACCAGCTGCGCAGAGCGGTCACCGCCACCGTGACACACGCGGCGCACAGAGGTCACCGTGGCAACGATTGACGAGGACCCGCTACTCGGACCAGCCGGTTTCGTCTTTCAGACTCCAGTACGGGCGAAAAAGCAGAAGGCTCGAACCAAGTCCCCTCAAGGAGGCATGCGTCTTGCCGGCCCGCAGATAGCACGCATCGTCCGCCGACACCCCGAGGTAATGGTCAAGGTGACCGGCAGCGCTCGCGGATTCCGCAGCCTGAAAGAACATCTGGCTTACATCACCCGCAACGGCAAGATCGGCGCGGAACGCGAAGGAGGCGAGCTGATCAGAGGCAGCGCCAATATTCGCGAACTGGCGGAAGAATGGTGGGCGGACTGCGGTCGGGAGCGCAAGGCCCGAGCGCGTGACACCATCAACCTGATCCTGTCGATGCCGCCGGGCACGAACCCCCACGCGGTGGCCGAAGCAGCGCGCGCGTTCGCAGAGCAGACTTTCGGCGGGCACTATGACTACCTGCTAGTGCACCACAATCGCGATGCCGACCCGAAGCATCCGGAAAATCCCCACGCGCATCTGACCGTCAAGACGCGCGGACACAAGGGTCAGCGACTCGACCCAAAAAAGCACGACCTCCAAGCATGGCGCGAAAAGTTTGCGGCCGAACTGCGCGCTCGTGGTGTGAAGGCTGAAGCGACGCCACGCCGTGTTCGCGGCGTAGTTCGCAAGGGGCAGCGGCAAACCATCCGTCACTTGGATGCACGGCGTGCGTCGCGCGTCACGCATTGGAAACTGATGCAAGCCATCAAAACGGTAGCGGCGGACGGGGGCGACAAAGCCGCGGCACTCCGGACTAAGGCAGCAAAGGAGCGGCAACGTAAAACTTGTCGGGCATGGAATACGCTCGCGCTTGCCTTTGAACATTCAGGACAAGCAAAGCTCGCGGGTGAAATCCGGCAATTCGTGGCTGCCATGCCGCTATCGCTGACAGAGCACGAACGGTTCGTCGCGGAAGCCAAGAAGCTGATCGGAAAACAGCAAACTCGGAATCACGTGCGCGGCAGATAGGTTGTGACAATTTTGCCGCCATCGAGTCGATCTGGAGGAATGACTCAGACCTCTCGCTTCAATCCCGCATGGGTCTGCCAGCGATCAACGTCCTTGACCCAACTTGGCCTGCGTGAGAAGTTGGCATCCCCTTCATAGATGGGGCTTCACGTGAGCATTGAGCGCACTTCGCCGTCGGCATCCATGTTGGAGCTGGTTCGAGCGCTGTCGAAGCGTTCGGAGCGTACGCGAGCGAATGCTCGGCAGATGTCAACCAAAGAGTCGGCGCAATCGGAACGGGCCGACTTGGAAGTTTTGCGCAAACGCCTCGGCGATCTAGTAAAAGATCTGGATCCGCGAAACGGCGAGGCGGTGGCAAGAGTTCGTCGTCCTTTGTTGCAGGAGATCGTGCTTTGGGAATTTGGCGGGGACTTTCGTCAGCACCCCGAATTTGCACCGATGATGGACACGATCGAGCGAGCTTTCGAGGCTGATCCGAGTGCCCCGGATCGCTTTGCCGCCTTGATTCGCGATCTGCGCCGCTAACCGCCCTAAACTTTTTTTCGCTTCCCCGGATTAGGTGGTGGAACGGCCCGCTCTGCGGGCATCCACAAGCTAAATCAGGGGAAGCGCCATGGCGGCAGTGATTTCGGGCGGTGGTCTGGGCCTGTTGGAGACCTCGTTGCAGCAGCTGGGCTTGGCTGCAGGTGGGCAGGCGGGTTTGGGGCAGAGTGGGGGCTCCCAGTACGTCAACATTGCCACCGGCAATCTGGTCTTGCAGAGCCAGGACGAGCAGTTGGTCGCGCAGGGCCTGCTTGCTGCCTTCGTGCGAACCTACAACAGTCTCGGGAGCAGCGGAAACTTCGGCAATCAGGGCGGCTGGTTGCTGGGTCTGGACCGGAGCATCGGCAACATCACCGGCACCATCAACACTGCCGGCAGCACCATTACCCGCGATGGCGGCGATGGCGAGGAAGAGGTCTTCGTCTACAACACGGCGCTTGGGCTTTATGTGGCCAGACCCGACAGCGGCGCGCTCGATCTCTCGCAGATCAAATTTTCGCAACACACCGCTACGTATCTCGATGGCGACACGCGTACCCAAGAGATCTATACCTTTACCGGAACCGGATCGGCCCGACTGACCACGGTGATCGACGGCAAGTCTGGCGCGCAATACACCCTGGGCTACAACGGCAATGGCCAACTGATCTCGGTGACCGCGGCCAGCGATGGTGAGGCGCTGGAGATCGGCTACGACGCGCAGGGGCGGATCAATAGCGTTTCCACGCTCGAGATTCCACCGGGCGGCGGCACGGCGGTGGTCAAGAGCCGGGTGAGTTATGGCTACGACGGTCTGGGCCGGTTGAGCACGGTCACCACGGACCTGACGCCGGACAATACTTCCGACAATAGCTTCTTCACCACCAGCTACGGTTACGACGGCACCAGCACGCGGATTGCTTCGCTCACCCAGAGCGATGGTTTGACGGTCAGTTACACCTACGATGCCCAGAACCGTATCAAGACCGTCACCACCGGCACGACAGCCGATGGTGATGCGCAGACCCTGACCTTCACCTATGACACCGCCAATCGCAAAACCACCGTCACCGACACCAGCGGCCGGGCGTGGGTGTATGGCTACGATGCCGATGGCAACCTGACTTCGATCAGCTCGCCGCCGGTCAATGGGCAAATCCAGGTCACGAACTACACCTATACCGCCGACGGCCACATTGCCTCGGTCACCGATGCGCTGGGCAATGAGACGATCTACGAATACGACAACCGCGGCAATCGCACGCTGGAGCGCGATGCCGATGGCAACACCATCACCTGGACCTACAACAGCGATGATCAGGTCCTGACGCGCACCGTCTATCAGGTGCCCGATCCCAACGGCACCGATCCCGGCAACACGGGAACGCTCTCGGCACCCTCGACCACTTGGTACGTCTATGACGACGGCAGCGATGGCTTGGGCGGCACCGACCAGCTGCGCTATGTGATCGATGCGGACGGCAACGTTTCGGAGACCCAATACAGCAATGGCCTGGTCAGCCTGACCCGCAGCTTCACGCTCGATGCCTACAACACCAGTGGGCTCGATCCGAATACGGCGCCCAGTTTGAGCGCGATGAACACCTGGGTCTCACAGCGGGATCTGTCGCAGACCACGCGGGTGGATTACAGCTATGACAGTGCCGGCCGATTGACCGGCAAGACCGCTTGGGACCAGGTGGACAGCAGCGGCAACGGCGTTGCCGATGCCGGCGAATCGATCACCACTTATATCTATGACGCGCAAGGCTTGCTGCGCCAGCAGGTCACCGAGCGCGGTGCGAACCGCACGATTCTCGAGTCTTCCTCTTACAGCTACGACGGCCTGGGCCGGCTGATAGGCAGTACCGATGCCGGCGGCAAAACCACCAGTTATGTGTATACCGATGGTGGCACGCTGACGGTTACCCAGACGGTCGATGCGAACAGAAACCTGATCCACACCGAGGTGCGCAACAGCGCCGGTGAACTGATCACCGTCACCGAGTCGGCGAGCGACGGTTCTTCTGCAGCGCGCACCACCCACTACATCTACGATGAAGATGGACAGCTGCGTGCGATCCAGGATCCCAGTGGCGCGATCAGCTACACCTTTTATGACGCTGCCGGGCGCATCAGCGGCACGGTGGACGCCTTGGGCGCGGTCACGCAGTATGTGCGTGATGACGATGGCCGGGTGGTCGAGACCAAACAGTACGCCACGACCGTCAACACCACGAGTTGGTTGAGCAATGGTGCGGTTACCCCGACCGACATCACCACGATCTTGCCGACCTCCAGTCCGAACGATCGCACCATGCTGTCGCTGTACGACGATGCCGGTCTGCACGTGGCCGACGTCGATGCGCTGGGGGATGTGGTGACCTATGCGTACGATGGTGCGGGCAATCGCACCGCCACCACTCAATACGCCACGCCGTTGAGTGCGGCACAGCTCAGCACGCTGCAAGGCGCGCCCAGCTGGAGCACCTTGCAGGGTGACCTGACCTCGCTGGCGAGCGCCAACGATCGCATCAATCGCACCTTTTATGATGTCGCCAACCGCGCGGTAGCCACGCTCGATGCCGCCGGGTACGTGACCACCACGGCTTACGATGCCGCAGGGCGCATCATCAAGGCGACGGCTTACGCCACTGGCCTGACCGCCGCGCAACTCACATCGCTTGGCAGCAATCCGTCATTGGCCGCGGTGCTGGCCGACGTCAGCAGCAGCGCGAACGATCAGATCACCCGCAACTATTACGACGTTGCAGGCCGGCTGATCGCGCAGATCGATGCCGATGGCTATCTGACCACCACGGCTTACGACGAAACCACCCACACGAGTACTTCGTCACGCTATGCGCAGGCGCTCAGCGCCGCGCAGCTTGCCGCGTTGACCGGCCACGAGACGCTCGCTGCGCTCTTGGCGGACGTGGCGGGCTCCGACTCGCAAACCCGCGTGCAGCAGTTTGATGCCGATGGACGGCTCAGTGTCGACACTGCGGTCGATGGCACGGTGACTACTTACGCCTACAACACTGCCGGCGATCTGCTCGGCACGGTGGTGACGCCACCCTCCGGCGCCGGTAATCCACGCAGCACCAGCGCCGCCTACGATGTCTTTGGCGATGTGCTGACCGCGACCGATGGCGCGACCGCCACCACCACCTATACCTACAACACCTTGGGCCAGCGGGTGGTTGCCACCGATGCGCTGGGCAACAACACCTGGTTCTACTACGACGCCGACGGACGTCTGATCTACACCGTCAAGGGAAATGCCAACAGCAGCGGTACCCAAAATGCAGTGGGCGAGGTCGCGCAGACTACCTATAACGCCTTTGGGCAGGTCAGCAGCACCAAGCGCTATGCGAAGCAGCTCGATCTCGCCGCGCTAGGCCTGACCGCCAGCAACATCATCCCGCTGAGCACCCTGCAGAGCGCAGTCAACGCGATTGCCGGAACGGGGCCCAATCCCGATGCGGGCAAGAATTACAGCTACACCCTCAACGGGCTGACTGCGTCGATCCAGGACGTGCTGGGTTACACCACCACCAACCATTACGACGCCTTTGGCGACTTAGCTTCCGTCCAGCAGCAGCTCACTGCCACCCAGAGCACCACGACCACCTACGGTTATGACGCTCGCGGTATGCGTACCGGCGAGACCGACGATGCCGGCGGACTCAATCGCGCCACCCACGTTACCTACGACGCCTTCGGGCGCGTCAGCACTCGCACCGATGGCAACGGCAATACCACCACCTACAGCTACGATCCGCTGGGCCGGCAGATCACGGTCAGCGAGGTCGTGCAGGGCGTGACGCGCACTTCCAGTACCGTCTACGACGCCTACACCCGCATCGTGTCGCAGACCGATGCACTCAACCACACCACGACCTATCAGTACTCGCCCGACACGCACACCGTGACGGTGACCACGCCTGACAACGTGACGCTGACCACCACGAAAGATGCTTACGGCGATACGGTCTCGGTGACCGACAGCCTCGGCAACACCACGCACTACACCTACGACGGCGACGGCCGCCTGCTGACGACTACCGATGCGCTGACAAACGTCAGCAAGAACACCTACGACGCCGACGGCAACCTGAGTACCGTGACCGACGCCAACGGCGTCGTCACCGCCTATACCTACGATGCAGCCGGCCGCACGCTCACGCGCGTGGTGGACAAGGGCGACAGCACCCACCTCAATCTCACCACCAGTTACAAATACGACGGCGAAGGCCAGCAGATCAGCGTCACCGATCCCAATACGGTCGTGACGACCTACAGCTACGATGCCGATGGCAACGTGCTGACCAGCATCCAGGACGCCGGCACCGGCTCCAGCTACCTCAATCTGAAGACCACCTACACTTGGGATGACGTCGGTCACGAACTCTCGATCACCCAGGGTGCCAACGATCCTTCCGTTGCACGCACCACCAATTACACCTACGACAACCTTGGCCGATTGAGTCAAACGGTAGTCGATCCGGGCACAGGTCATCTCAATCTGACCACCAGCTACGCCTACGACAGCAACAACAATCTCGTCACCAAAACCGATGCCAACGGCAACGTCACACGTCTTGTGTATGACGAAGACAACGAACTGATTTACTCCGTCAGTCCAGCTGGACCCACGGCCTCACATTTGGGCGTCATCACGCAGAATTGGTATGACGCCAATGGGCGCGTCACCTCAAAGCGTACCTATGCGAAGGAACTGGATACCACCTCGCTGGCTCCGGCACCGACAGCAACCCAGGTCGCGGCGCTGGTTGTGGTGGACAACGCGAATGATCAGGTCAGCTACATCGCATACAACAATGACGGTGGTATCGCATATACCGTCAACCCGTTGGGCTACGTAACTGAGACGCGTTACGACGCAGACGGCCGCGTGTCGGAGACTCTGGCTTACGCCAACGCACTCTCCACCTCCACCCTCGCTTCCTTGCAGACCTCATTGCAGCAGGGCACGGGATTATCGTCATTGGCGGCGGCAGTCACCGCAATTCCGGGCAACGCAGATCAGTATGCGCAAGCGACGTTAAATCTTTACGACGCCGACGGACACATACGCTTCGTAGTACAGCAAGAAGGGTGGAGCGGGTGGGCCGGAAATCCTCTGACCGGCATCGTCACCGAAAAGCGCTACGACGCGACTGGGCGTGTCACAGCAGATGTCGCGTACGGCACGGTGCTGTCGCTCAACAACACTCAGCCTCTCAGCGCTCAGCTCACCACAGACAGCGTTGCGCAGAGTCTGGCGAGCAGCACGAACTTCCACAAGACTCAATACGTATACAACAACGCCGGCCTGCTGCGTTACACCATCGACGCCACGAATCACGTCATCGAACAGAATTACGACGCGGATGGAAACCTGACCGATACGTACGCTTATCTCGCAGCGATCACGCCACCTGCATCACCGACGGTGGCCAACGTCGCGGCCGCAATCAGTGCGACCAACACTTCGACTTCTACTCGTCATACCAACAACAGCTACGATCACGCGGGGCGTCTGGTCACCATCACCGAGAAGGTGAGCGAAACGCAGAATCTCGTTACGCAGTATGGCTACGACGCGACGGGTCTCAAGACCTCCTATACCGATCGCAACACTTCCACCTGGACATACATCTACGACAAGGCGGGCCGACTGACCGAGCAGGACAGTCCGAAGGTTCCGGTATCGGGACAATCGCAGAATGTCTCCATCGTTACGAAGTTCACTTACGACGGTGATGGAAACGTCACGAGCCGCACTGAAATCGGGGGGACATATACCCGCGTCACCACCTACGCCTACGATCGAGCCGGAAATCAAGTGTCGATCACTTATCCGTCGGCTACTTATGTAAACGGCGCCGGACAAACGGTCACCGGTACAACCACCGCCACGGTTACCTACGATGCTTTCGGCAGGGCCGTGGTCAACAAGGACGTCAACGGCAACTACGAGTACAAGGTGTACAACCAGGCAGGGGGGCTTGCGTACGATATCGATGGAAATGGTTACGTCACCGCGTACAGCTATGACGCCTATGGCAATCAGACGCAAGTCACGCGCTACGCCACCGCGCTGAACTTTGGCGCAATCGGTGGAGGTTGGGCGGCCGGACAGCCCTTGAATGCGGCCCAGGTCCAGAAGACCGGTGTACTCGTCGCAAACAACAACTCCACAGACGGCGATCGCAAAATCACCACCACTTACGATCTGCTGGGCCGCAAGCTGATCGTGCAGCAGGCCACCATCACGTATGCGCAGACGCATGGCGCGCCAACCAGCACCACCGATTCCGCTGCGGTTTACACGGACTACGAGACCGACGCCTACGGCAACGTCATCCGAACTCGCGAGCTGATTCAGGACTCCTACGGGACTTCCGGACAGTCCGGTTACATCCCGCAGGTCTGGGCTTGGACCCACGTTTACTACGATGCGTTGAATCGCAAGACCATGGAGGTGGATCCGCAGGGCTATGTCACCACATGGTCGTATAACGCCGCGGGTAATGTGAACAGCACGATCCAATACGCCAAGGCAATTTCGACTGCCGGCATATCCGACACCACGCCACCCGCTCTGCCACCCGCCGGAGATGCCGTTTCAGGATTCGATCGCACCAGCAATTTCACATACGACGACATCGGCCGCACGCTAAGCGAGAACGACTACGGCGATTACAGCTACTACAACGCCGGTCAGCAACAAATCGGCACGGGCGCCATCACCAAAGGCTTTGGCTACGACGGTGAAGGCCGCGTCACTTCTGTAACGATCAACTCTGCGACAACTACCACCCTTTACGATGCGCTGGGCCGTGTGACGAGCGTTACCGAACCCGTTTGCCCCGCGCTGAAATCCAACTGGCAGACCCTGTTGGTTGGACCGCCGCCACTGGACCTCACCGATCCGTCCCTCTATGTTTCAGTTTCCCCCGTCACGACGTATACCTATGACGCATTCGGTAATGCGCTGACGATCACGCGTTCTGCCGGTGCGGGTGCTGCGGGCGGCTCGCAGGTCACCACCAACCACTATGACAATCTCAACCGCGTAACCAGCACTGTCGATGGAGGTACTACTTACACGAATACCTACGACGCAGCAGGAAACCTGAAGTCGACGACATACACGCTGACCGGGAACACCGGAACGTCGACGATCACCACAACCTATGCTTATGACGCAGACAACCAGCGGCTGAATTCCGTCACCAAGCGCGGCAGCACGACCGACGCCGCCACCTACGTCAAGTACAACGCTTTCGGCGAAGTCGTGGCAAAGGGCGACGGCCAGACCACCTACGATGCCGACGGCTACGAACTCACGTACCAATACAACAATGCGGGACAACTGGTCAGTGCGACCGACCCCAAAACCGGCGCGACCCATAGCTATCTCTACGATCTGCAGGGCAACCTGATTTACGACACCACCAAAATGACGGGCGGCAGTGCGTCCGTGTTCGTGGAGAACCAGTATGACCTAGATGGACGGGCCATCTCACAACTGACACCCAGTTCCGGCGCGGCCACCGGCGAAAACTCGTCCGCGGTCGTTCGCACCTACGACCGCTGGGGCAATGTGCTCAGCACGACCGATGCCCGCAATGCCAGCTATGTCACAACCTTCGAATACGACAGCCAAAACCATCTGATCAAGGAAATCGAGCCGAGCGTGATGGTGGTAAGCGCCAGCGGCGCGCGTACGACGCAGAACCCGGTCAAAGCCTGGTATTACGACGGCAATGGCCGAATGCTCGGTGTGACCGATGAGAATGGTCACACCACCACTAATAAGTACGATGCCGCTGGTAACCTCACTTCTACGACCGATTCCCTGACTGCCGTTACAAATTACGCGTACGACGGGCTGGGCAGGCAAGTTGCCCAGCAGTCACCGCCAACAAATACACCTACTGGACAGAAGCACATCACTTGGCAGGATCTGGATGCGCTCGGGCGCGTGATCCAGCAAGGTGATTTCCTTCTGGTGGGTTCAACCCTGACCAAAAGCATCCAGCAGAAATATACGCTGGATGAAAACGGCAATCGGCGGCAAGTCAGCGATGCACTGACGAACATCTCCTATTACAGCTACGACAGCCAAGGCCGTTTGCTGTCAAGCCAGACGCCGGACCAGCATGCCGCCAGCAAATCGGACAGTTATACGTACGACGTCAACGGCAACAAGGTTGGCGAAACGACAGCGGATGGCGATAGCGAAAGCTGGAGTTACGACTATTTCGGTCGTGCGCGCGCGCATACCGATCTCAGTGGCGCAACCTACGGTTATACCTACGATGCCAACTCCGGATTGCTGACGCAGGAAACCAGCACGTGGGCATCGGGCGAAACCGATCCGAGTTACGTACCAGCGCAAGACAAAGGCACCGGCAGCACCGCGGTGTACGCATACTTCGCGGACGGCCAAGTCCAGAGCGTGACGCAGAAGAGCGGTACATCGACTACGACCCTCACCACTTACAAGTACGATGCCAATGGCAACGAAACCGACGAAACCGTGACCACCTCGGATGGTGCGGGCGCGCCGACCAATACGGACACTCAAACCGTCTACGACAGCCACAACCGCCTGTTCGAGGTCACCGTTGTCAACAACGGCGTGACCATGATGCGCACGGTCTACAACTACGATGCCGCCGGCAATCGGCGCGCGGTGTTCGTACAAAGTGCGTATGACGGCACCGCGCTCACGACGCCGGGCAATCCCACGCACACGACAATCGGTACGCAGACTGTGCAGCCCGGCACGGCGTGGAATTTCAACGCTGCGAGTTACTTTACCGACAATCTCGGCTTCGGTCTGACCTATACCGCTACTGGACTTCCACCCGGAATAAGCTGCAGCTCTGCGGGCGTGCTTTCCGGCACCATGCCAAAACCCTCGGGCAGCTGGACAGTGACCGTCACCGGCACGGACGCGCTGGGCCACACCACTGTCGTGACATTTAATGTGACTGTGCCCAATGTAGCGCCGAAATTCAACGGTGGCACCACCAATGTCACCTTTCTACCCAACAAGAGTTTCAGCTTTACCCAGCCGGGTGCGACCGACGCCAATGGCGACCCGTTGACCTATACATCATTGTTGAACGGTAGCCAACCGTTGCCATCCTGGCTGCATTTCAATGCTTCGACGTTGACATGGAGTGGCACGACGCCAACAACAGCGGGTACGTGGACGGTGGTGTATTGGGCCAGCGATGGCACAAACACGCCGAGCGCGACATTCACGCTGACGGTCGCTTCCCAGCCTGCGCCACCCGCCTACAACGGCGGTATTCCCAATCCCATCTATTTCCAGGCCGGTGCCACAAACTCATGGCAGCTACCGGCCAACGCTTTCTCCAGCACAGACGGCGGAACGTTGACGTATTCGATGACTAAATCCGATGGGACGCCGCTGCCTTCCGGATATACCTTCAATCCGACCACCGGGCTCTTGACGACCACCAAGCTTCCGGACAGCAACGGCGACAAACATATCGACATCCTCATCAGCGCAACAGATTCTGTCAGCCATCTGTCATCGAACCCCGCGATCGTTTCGCAGATCTATATAGAGAACGACAACCCAAACGTCGTGATCGCAGACGATGGAACGGATCAGCAAACCGACGATGCGTCGACTCAGGATGCGGAACAGCAGGCCACGGCGCCCAACATCCAGTCTTACTGGTTCACCTACGACAACGACAATCGCGTGCAGGTGTCGGGTGGTTCATTGGTAAACGGTTCGATC
>DAIOUL010000015.1:26984-40531 GCA_036759545.1 Rhodanobacteraceae bacterium | reverse complement strand
ACGTCTATTTCCCGGCCGCGGCCGCGCAGGAAGCCGCGGACAAGATCATCAGCAATGTGATCGGGCCGGAAGCGCAGCCGTCGCAGCCGGCGCAACCGCAACCGGCGCCGTCCGGTTCGTCGGGCGGCGGCGCGGGCGTGCCGCTCGCCGCGCGCGTGCTGGATGCTCTGATTCCCGCGGCATCGGCCGCCGAAAGCCAGCCCGACATCAAGATCCAGACGCCGCAGATCGAAGCGATCCAGTCGCGCATGCGCGACCGCTTCGACGGCACGTTGAAGTCGTTGCTGGATTCCGGCGCGGTCGGTTTCACCAGCGACGGCATGATCGCCGTGCACGACGCATCGAAAGCTCCGCTGAGCGTACGCGCGCAGATGAACTCCGCGGTCGCCGACGAAAACCGCGATCGCGCCGCGCTGTACCAGCAGATCGCCGTCGCCAACGGCCATCCGGAATGGGAAAAGCAGATCCGGCAGATTTTCGCCAAGCAATGGATCGATCGCGCGCACCCGGGCTGGTATTACCAGGATGCGGGTGGAGGTTGGAAACGCAAGTAATCGGGAGCGCGGAGGCGCGCGCCTGCAATAGAATCGCAAAGCCCGGACGTCCGATCCGGGCTTGTTTTTTCCTGATGCCGGCAACCGAATTCGAAACCGAAATCACCGACCTCGGCCATGACGGCCGCGGCGTCGCGCGCCTGGGCGGCAAGGCCGTGTTCGTGTCCGATGCGCTGCCGGGAGAGCGCGTGCACGCGAAGATCGTGCGCAAGCACCGGCAGTTCGACGAGGCGCAAAGCATCGAGGTGCTGCAGGCATCGCCCGAGCGCGTGGCGCCGCGCTGCCCGCATTACGGCGTGTGCGGCGGCTGCGCGTTGCAGCATCTCGCGCCGCAGGCGCAGATCGCCGCGAAGCAGCGCGTGCTGGCGGAAAATTTCGCGCGCATCGGAAAAGTGGAGCCGCAACGCTGGCTGCCGCCGCTGACCGTCGAGCCGTGGGGCTATCGCCGCCGCGCGCGCCTGTCGGTGAAGCACGTGCCGAAGAAGGGCAAGGTGCTGGTCGGTTTTCGCGAACGCGATCCGCGTTTCGTTGCGGACCTGTCCCGCTGCGAAGTGCTCGATCCGGCGCTGGGTGAAAGACTGGATGTGCTCGGCGCGCTGTTGAATTCGCTCGAAGGTGCAGCAGCGATTCCGCAGATCGAGTTCTCCGCGGGAGACGATCAGCGCGCGCTGGTTTTCCGTCACCTGCAACCGCTGTCGCAGGCCGATTGCGACAAGCTCGTTGCATTCGGCCGTGAACACGGTTTCGCGATCCTGCTGCAACCTAGCGGCATCGACAGCGTGCACGCATTGTTTCCGGAAAACGTGCGGCTGCATTACCGGCTGGAGGAATGCGATCTCGATCTTGCTGATCTCGATCTGGAATTCGCGCCGCTGAATTTCGTGCAGATCAACGCGCGATTGAACGCGCGCATGATCGCTCAGGCACTGTCTTTGCTCGACCCGCAGCCGCACGAACGCGTGCTGGACCTGTTCTGCGGACTGGGAAATTTTTCATTGCCGATCGCGCGCCGCGCTGCGTTCGTCTGCGGCGTGGAAGGCGAAGCCTGCTTGATCGAACGCGCGCGCGGCAATGCCGTGTGCAACGGCATCACGAATGTCGAATTCGTCGTCGGCGATCTCGCCGCCGATCCGCGCGGCGCGCCGTGGGCGCGCGCAAGTTTCGACAAGTGGCTGCTGGATCCGCCGCGTACCGGCGCCGCCGCGCTGTTGGAAAACCCGCCCGGCAAATCCGTGTGCCGCGTGGTGTACGTGTCGTGCCATCCCGGCTCTCTGGCACGCGATGCGGACACGTTGGTGCATCGTCACGGCTTTGCGCTCAGTGCGGCCGGCGTGATGGACATGTTTCCGCACACTGCGCACGTGGAATCGATCGCGGTGTTCGACAGAAAGATGTGAGTGCACGCTGCCGCGCGTTCCGGCATCATCCGCATCTCTCGCATGGAAGTTTGTCATGCTGATCATCGGCCTCGAAGGACACGAACTCACCGAACGCGACGTGGAGCGTCTCGCTGCTCAGGAAGTCAGCGGAGCAATCCTGTTCTCGCGCAATTTCTCGTCGCGGGCGCAACTGGACGAACTGATCGCCGAGGTCCGTGCGCTGCGCGACGATCCGTTTCCGATCTGCGTCGATCAGGAAGGCGGCCCGGTGCAGCGCTTCAAAAGCGACGGCTTCACGCGGCTGCCGCCGCTGGCGCGCATCGGTGCGCTGCACGATCGCGATCCTGCCGCCGCGGTGCGCGCGGCGGAAACGCACGCCTGGCTGATGGCGAGCGAGCTGCGCGCCTGCGACATCGATCTGTCGTTCGCGCCGGTGGTGGATCTGCAACGCGGCAACCGCATCATCGGCGAGCGCGCATTCCACGCCGATCCGCAGGTCGTTGCCAATCTGAGCGCTGCGTATCTGCGCGGCATGCGTTCGGCCGGGATGGCCGGCACGGTCAAGCACTTTCCCGGTCACGGCACGGTGCTGGAAGACACCCATGTCGAGCCCGCGACCGATCCGCGCGATCTGCAAACCTTGCGCGAAAGCGACCTGATTCCGTTCGCGGAAGGTTTCCGGGCCGGCGCGGAAGCCGTGATGCTGGCGCACGTCACCTATCCCGAGATCGATGCGACACCGGCCGGCTATTCGAAGGTCTGGATCCAAGACATCCTGCGCGGCGAATACGGTTTCCAGGGTTTGGTCGTCAGTGACGACATCGGCATGGCCGCGGCGGAATCGGCCGGCGGCGTGGGCGCGCGCGCGATCGCGCATCTGGATGCCGGCTGCGATCTGGTGCTGGTGTGCGCGCCGAAACTGGTGGACGAGGCGATTCAATCGGTGCGCGGCCGCGAGCCCTGCGATGCGGCGCGCGTTTCCGCGCTGTGCGGTGCGGTGTCCGGCGACTGGCGATCGCTGGTCGAAAATCCGCAGCGCAAGGCGGCGATCGCGGCGCTGAGCAAGCTCGACGAATCCGCGCGCGCGGAGCGCGTGGCATGAATTCTCAGACCTTGGCGCATGCGCTGGAATCGGCCGAACTGATCCACGATCGCACCGTGATCGAGGCGGCCATCGCGCGCATGGGTGCGCAGGTCACGCAGACCTTGGAAGGCGAGCGCGCCTTGTTCCTGACCGTGTTGCACGGCGGGTTGATCTTCGCGGGTTCGCTGGCGCTTTCGATCGGCTGCGATCTGCAATTCGACTACGTGCACGCGACGCGTTACCGCGGCACGACGCAGGGCGCGCAATTGCAGTGGTTGCGCCGGCCCGATGCGGCGATGCGCGATCGCAGCGTGATTCTGGTCGACGACATTCTGGATGAAGGCCACACACTTTCGGCCTTGCGCGACGCCTGTCTCGCGGAAGGTGCGCGGCGCGTGCTGGTCGCGGTGTTGTGCGAGAAGCGCCACGGCCGTTGCGTGCCCGGGATGAAAGCGGATTTCGTCGGCGTGCAGGTGCCGGATCGGTACGTGTTCGGTTACGGCATGGACTGGCACGAGCAGGGGCGCAATTTGCCTGGGATATACGCCCTCGGAGAGCAGGGAACAGGGAACAGGAAACAGGGAACCGGAGAGCAACGGCTGTGACTTCGTTCCCCGTCTCCGGTTCCCCGTTCCCGCTTTTCGCCCGGTGCGATTGACATGTCCCGAATGGAAGCTCGCCCAAACGCATCCATCGACCTCGCCCTGATCGGCGGCACCGGTTTGTATGCACTCGCCGGTCTGGCAGACATCCAACGCCATGAGGTGACGACGCGCTGGGGCGCGCCATCCGCGCCGATCGTCACCGGGTCAATATCGGGTAAGCGCGTCGCGTTCCTGGCGCGGCACGGCGAGGGCCATACGATCGCACCGCACCGGATCAACTACCGCGCCAATATCGCGGCGCTGCATGAATTCGGC
Organism: Rhodanobacteraceae bacterium; assembly: GCA_036759545.1. Lineage (GTDB taxonomy): Bacteria > Pseudomonadota > Gammaproteobacteria > Xanthomonadales > Rhodanobacteraceae > 66-474. The sequence continues at coordinate 36,594 of DAIOUL010000015.1, read as the reverse complement.
GCGCAGCGGATCGTCGGCGTCAACGCAGTCGGCGGCATCCGCGCAGACATGGCGCCGCGCACGGTCGTGGTGCCCGATCAACTGATCGACTACACCCACGACCGCGCGTCCAGTTTCTGCGATGCGGAAGGCGAGGCGGTGTTGCACATCGATTTCAGCGAACCCTACAGCGCAAATCTGCGCGCCGAACTGTTCGCCGCCGCCCAGCGTGCGGGCATAGCGGTGATCGCCGACGGCTGCTACGGTGCCACGCACGGTCCGCGCCTCGAAACCAATGCGGAAATCGAACGCCTGCGCCGCGACGGCTGCGACCTGGTCGGCATGACCGGCATGCCCGAGGCCGCGCTGGCGCGCGAACTTTCCATTGAATACGCCTGCCTCGCGCTGGTCGCCAATTGGGCGGCGGGCTGCGATCCGCAGGCGTCGCAGATCAGCCTGGAGGAAATCCACGCGCACCTCGCCGCGGCCACAGCCCAGGTGCCTGCGATCGTGGCGGCGCTGCTGTCGGCCTGAAACCGCGTGCGCCGTCGCACAGCCTGTCACGAGAAGGCTTGATTGAATCCATCCCGTTGGCGATACTCGGGCCGCGCTTGGGCGCACGGGGAGTGGGGCCGGGGACACAGGGTAGCGCGGTCGTTGCGGATTGCGCCACGTCATTCCGGAAACATCCGCGATGCGCCTCTGTGCTCGACTCATCGCAGAGGTTTCGCAAATGTCCACCGGTACGGTCAAGTGGTTCAACGACGCCAAGGGGTTCGGCTTCATCGCGCCCGAAGAGGGCGGGGAAGACGTGTTCGTGCATTATTCGGCGATCAACGCGCAAGGCTTTCGCAGCCTGCAGCAGGGGCAGCGGGTCAGCTTCGAGATCGTGCAGGGGCCCAAGGGCGCGCAAGCGTCCGCGGTAACGCCGCTCGCCTAGGGTCTGTTGACACCCCACCCAAACGAGCCGCGTTGCTTCCGCAGCGGCTGCCAGACAAGGGGCGCGGCGCAGCGCCATAGCACTTCTATGGCCAAGCCGCGCAACGCAGTATGGCGGCCGCTGCGGAGCAACCCGAAGGGCCGTGGCCCTTTGCCCGCATGGCTGCGTCATCACTCGTCGATGTATCGACATACACCTTCCTCGTTCTTCCTTGCCCTGCAGACAAAGGGCCGACGGCGCGGCCGTTTCGGCGGGTGTCAATAGACCCGCAAGCGCGTCACTCGTGACGCTTCCATAGGCGCGCGCCGCCGGGCATAGTTCGCCCGCGAACTCTCTTGCGCGGAGACCCGATGGTGGCCAGGCGCTGGCTGGATCGATTGCGTGGCGCGGACGCGCAGCGGGTGGCCGAAACCGACCGTCCGGTCCTGCGCCGGCAAGTGGCGCGCGCGCTGGAATCGGCGCGCCAGCGTGACGAGCGCTGCCTGCTGCTGCGCTTGCAGATCACCGGGCTGGAAGAAATGGACGACGACCGATTCGTCCGCAGCGTGTGGCGCGTGGTCGTCGAACGCCTGCGGCGCGAAGTCCGCGAAGACGATCTGCTGGCGCGCAGCGCCGAGCACGAATTCACCCTGCTGGCGCAGGGTATCGACGTATTTCCGCGCACCGCGGCGACGGCGATCGCCGCGCGCTTGGCCCGGAACCTCGGCAGTCCCTACGGCATCGAGGGCCGGCGCGTGGAACTGGACGTGCGCATCGGCATCGCCAGTTTTCCCGACGACGCGGTGAACGCCGACGGCTTGCTGCTCGCCGCGAGCCACGCGCTGCACGGCGCCCGGCGCTCGTCGGAGCCGTGGCGGTTCGCGGCGCCGATGCTGAAGCGGCGCGAACGCTAGACCCCGGCTTCGCGGATCACGAGCAACCGCCGCTCGCTCATGTCCTCGATTGCATAACGCACGCCTTCGCGTCCGAAACCCGAGAGCTTCACGCCGCCGTAGGGCATGTTGTCCACACGGAAGCTCGGGATATCGCCGACGATCACGCCGCCTTCGACCAGCACGTCCCACGCGCGCATCGCGCGATTCAAGTTACTGGTGAACACGCCGGCCTGCAGGCCGTAGTCGGATGCGTTGACCGCCGCGAGCGCTTCATCGAAGTCGTCGAACTTCGCCAGCACCGTGACCGGGCCGAACGCCTCCATGCACGACAACTTCGCATCACCGGGCACGTTCTCCATCACCGTTGCCTGCAGCATGTTGCCCTTGCGCGCGCCGCCGCAAAGCAACGTGGCGCCAGCTTGCTTTGCTTCGTCGATCCAGTCCTCCAGACGTTTCGCCGCGGCTTCGTCGATCATGGGCCCGAGGAAGGTTTCCGGATCTTTCGGATCGCCGGCTTTCAGTTTTTGCGCCGCATCCACGAAGCGCTGCTTCATTTCCTCATACAAGGACGCATGAATCAGAACTCGCTGCACCTTGATGCAGCTCTGCCCGGACTGATAAAAGCTGCCGGAGATCAGGCGTTCGATCACGAAGTCCAGCCGCCCGTGCTGATCCGCATCCACGATGCAGGCCGCGTTGCCGCCCAGTTCCAGCACCACTTTCTTGCGGCCCGCACGTTGCTTCAATTCCCAGCCAACCTGTCCGCCGGTGAATGACAATAGTTTCAACCGCTCGTCTTCCACGAACGGGTCGGCGTCTTCGATCTTGCACGGCAGGATCGAAAACGCACCCGCTGGAAGATCGGTTTCCGCCAGCACCTCGCCGATGATCAGCGCGCCGATCGGCGTCTTCTCGGATGGCTTCAACACGAACGGACAACCCGCCGCAATCGCCGGCGCGACCTTGTGCGCGACCAGGTTCAAAGGGAAATTGAACGGCGTGATGAACGAGCACGGCCCGAGCGGCACGCGCTTGACGAAGCCGCGATAGCCGGACGTGCGTGGCGAGATTTCCAGATTGATGATCTCGCCGTCGATCCGCACCGACTCGTCCGCGGCGATGCGGAAGGTGTCGATCAGCCGCGTCACTTCGCCCTGCGAATCCTTGATCGGCTTGCCGGCTTCCACGCACAGCGCGAACGCCAGTTCTTCCTTGCGTTCGGACAGGCGCGCGATGCAATGCTCCAGCACCGCGCGGCGTTCATACGGTTTCATCGCCGCCATCGGCGCGGCTGCTCGCGCCGCCGCCGCAATGCCGTCTTCGATCGCGGATTTGTCTGCCAGTGCCACGCGCGTGGCGATTTCGCCGGAGTATTTGTCCAGCACCGGCAGATCGGTGTTCGGTTGCTGCGGTCGGTTCGCGAGATAAAACGGATATCGATCCCCGAGTTTCATTTCGCCTCCTTGTGTTCGCGCACGGTCAGCGGCAGCGTGCCGTCGCGCAGCCGGGCGGTGAGCGGCGTGCCTGCCGGAACGCCGCGCGCGGAGCGCAGCACCGCGCCGCTGGAATCGAACAGGATCGCATAACCGCGTTGCAGGACCTCCAGCGGGCTGACCGAATTCAGCGCGCGTGCGAGAGCGGTCAAACGGCGCGCGTCGCGTTGCGCGGCTCGTGCCCACGCGCCCAGCAAGCGCGCATGCAGACGCCGCGCATCGCGGGACAGCAGCGGCAGCCGCCTTGCCGGATGCGCCAGGCGCAGCCGTGCATCGGCATGCGACAAGCGCGTGCGGGCGGATTGTGTTTTCGCCCGCGCGCAGCGCTGCATGCGCGCGCGCAGCGCCAGCAGCCGCTCGCGGCCGTGGATCAGTCTCTGTTGCGGATGCCGCGAGAGCAGGCGCGCGTGCAGGTGATCCAGCGCCTGAGAAAACCCGCGCGCGCGGCGGTTCCAGGCATGCGCGATGCGCGCGCGATGCTGGACCAGCGTCGCCCGCAGCGCCCCCGAATCCGGCAACAGCAGTTCCGCCGCGGCGGATGGCGTGGGTGCGCGCAAGTCGGCCACGAAATCGGAAATCGAGAAATCGATCTCGTGTCCCACCGCGCTCACCACCGGCGCGGCGCTGGCCGCGATTGCGCGTGCCACGCCTTCATCGTTGAACGCGATCAGGTCTTCCAGCGAACCGCCGCCGCGCGTCAGCAGCAGCACGTCGTAGCGCGCGCTGCGCGAAGCGGCAGCCAGCATCGCGACGATCGCGGGCGGCGCTTCGCGGCCCTGCACCGGCACGGGCAGGATTTCGATTTCGGTCAACAGACAGCGCCGGCGCGCCACGCTCAGCACGTCGCGGATCGCCGCGCCGCTGGCCGAGGTGATCACGCCGATGCGGCGCGGATAGCGTGGCAGCGCGCGCTTGCGTTGTTGGTCGAACAAACCTTCCGCCTGCAGTTTCGCCTTCAGCAGTTCGAAGGCGCGCCGCAGCGCGCCCTCGCCGGCCTCCTGCATGTGCTCGACGATCAACTGGAACTCGCCGCGCGCCTCGTAGAGGCTGACGCGCGCGCGCGCCAGCACGTGCGCGCCGTTGCCGGGGCGAAAGCGCAACCAGGTGCTGCGCGGCTTGAACATCGCGCAACGCACCTGCGCGGCCTCGTCCTTCAAAGAGAAATACAGATGGCCGGACGAAGCGCGCACGAAATTCGACAACTCACCCTCGATCCAGATCAGCGGCAACGCGCCTTCGATCAGCTCGCGTGCGAGGCGGTTGAGCGCCGAGGGCGTGAGTACCTGGCGCGCCTCGCCGTATTCGATGGCGTCTTCGCTCATGGCGATGCGGTTCTCGTTTCACGCCGGCGGCGCACGCGCACGAAGCGGGCGAACAATCCCACCGCGATCCACAGCGCCAGCGCCGCCAGCGGCCACGCGATCACGCGCGGCCACAGCGTGGCGACGGCTGCGAAAACCAACAACAGGACCGCGCCACCGATCAAGGCGCCGGTGCCGTTTCCCGTCAGCACGCGGTTGTTCAACGCCGCACCGACGGTGTGCGCCAGCCGCAACGCGCCGGCTGCGCCGCGTCCGGCGCTGCCGCGTTCGCCCGGTTTGCCGCGTACGCCGCGCTGGCGCGGCGGCGCGGATTTTGCGCGCCGCACGCGCGAACGCGACAGCACGATCTCGGTGGCGTTCTGCAGATCCTGTTCGTATTGCGCGGCGAGCGCTTGCGCGAAGCCCTCGTCCTCGACCGCCACGTCGATTTCGCAATTGCCCAGCCAACTGACGAGGTTGAGATTGGTCGAACCTACGCGCGCCCAGCGCGCATCCGCCACCGCGGTCTTGGCGTGCAGCATCGAACCGTTCCACTCGAACACGCGCACGCCCGCGGCCAGCAGCGGACGATAACCGCTGCGCGACATCGCCGCGACCGGCGGCAGATCGGAGCTGCCCGGCACCAGCAGGCGCACGTCCACATCATCGGCGGCCGCATTGATCAGCGCGCGCACGTAAGGCGGCAGGCCGACGAAATAGGCGTCGGTCAGCCACAAGCGCTCGCGCGCCAGAGACGCGACCAGTTGGTCGAGGCGGTACATGCCCGCGGTGCTGGGATGACTGGCGATCACGCGCAACGCGACTTCGCCGCTGGGCTGGATCACCTCCGCCTTCGCGAGCAGATCTTCAGGCAGTGCTTCGCCCATCATCGACCAGGTTTTCGCGAAAGCCGCTTCCACATCCGCCACCGCCGGACCGTGCAGCGCCACGCCGGTGTCACGCCAGGGCGGAATATTGCGTTTGCTGTCGCCCAGCCACTTGCTGCTGATGCAGACACCGGAGACGAACGCCACGCACCCATCGATACTCAGCAGCTTGCGGTGATCGCGGTTGATCCAGCCGAACGGGCTGAGCGGATCGAACGGATTCCACACCCGCACTTCGCCGCCGGCGTCCAGCAAGGGCTTCCAGAAGCGTGCGCCCGACTGGCCCAGGCATCCAAGCCAGTCGCGTGTGACGCAAACGCGCACGCCGTTGCGCGCGCGTTCGACCAGTGCATCGAGGAACGCATGCCCGACTTCATCTGCACGGATGATGTAATTGGCCAGCAGCACGTGACGCTGCGCGGAGCGGATCGCCGCCAGCCACGCATCGAAGTGCGCCTGCGCGTCGATCAGCAGCTCGATGGAATTGCCGCAGGACAGCGGCGCACCGGCCGCACGCGAGAGGGCCTGCTCTGCCAAAGGGCGGAAATCGGGCGTGCGAGTGGTGGCAGACATCCGTGCAGTCTAGGCAGCACCACCCCAAAGCGCCAACGCGGCGTAACGGGCTAGAATGGCTCCGCCGTGTGTGTCAGGGGAAAGGAACCCGAATGCAAGACAGCCATGCGCGCCTGATCGAAGGCTTGCCCGAGCGTTCCGAAGCGGATCGCGGCAAGCCGGCCAGCGCGCGGGCGGTGCGCGAGAAAGTGGCGCACCTGCCGCTGGCCAACCCGGCGCAGGCCGCGCGCGACATTTCCGAGCTGCTCGAACAGATGCTGGCGACGCGCTGGTCCGGCGCCGAGCGCGTGGACGCGCTGGAATCCATCCGCACGCCGGTCGCAGGCCTGTGCGAAGGCATCGAACAGCAACTGGGCGTGGAATCGCATCCGCTGCCGCCGGCCAAGGAGCGGCTGGTGGAAGCAGCCAGCGGTTTCCATCGCGGATTGGCCAAGAACTATGCCCTGGCGCTCCACGAACTGTGCACGCCGGATGGCAAGCTGCCGATGTTCAAGGGCAAGGCCGCGGCGGTTGCGGCGGTGCGCGCGCTGCACCACCTCGGCATCGTGCTGCAATGGTGCTATCGCCAGTACCGCACGCCGCCGCAAGGCGTTTGGCGGCGGGCGCACGCGGTTCATGCGTTCGCCGAGGAAATCGGCGTGGCCGACAAGCCGGTTTCCGATCCACTGACCGACGGCGCGGAACTCGACGCGCGCCAGGCTTATACGCATGCGTTGCTGCTGGCGCTGTCCAATCCTTATCGCTTTTCGTCCAAGGAACTGCGCGAAGCCTGGCTGCTGACGCGCGCGTTCGCGGCGCATTGCGCACCGGTGCGGCAGGGCGGCGCGGGCATCGCTGTGGACGAGAACAGCGACGAAGGTCCGGGTTACGTTCCCGAAGAACGCGCGGCTGCGCAGGAAGGCATTCTTTCGCTGGATCTGGCGACGCTGAAAAAATTCCTGGAAGAACATGCGGCGCTGCAGCCACCGGGTGCCGAACACCTGAGTTTCCGCCAGCGCGGCGGGGCCAGCGTGGACGCCTCGATCGCGTTTCTGCACCGGCTGCGCTCGAGCTGGGGTGGCGCGGCCGAGCGCGGCTTCGTGCGGCTCGACGCCGGTCACGCGCTGGATGCGGTGATCGGCCTGCACGCTCTGCATTACGTGCTGGCGGGCAACACCGATTTCAGCCTGTTCATGCAGCGCATCCGCGGCAGCGGGATCACGCTCAGCTCGCGCGATCACGCGGCCTCGTGGACCAGCGCGGACAGCACGCGTCCGCAAATACTCAGCGGACATGTGCTCGATCAGAGTCTGGGCGGTTATCGCCTGCACCTGCGCGCGGAAGGCGCGCTGCGCATCCGCGTCGGCGAGGTGATCGGACTGGCGCCGGCGGCGGAAGACAACGAGCCGCAGGAATGGATGGTTGGATTGATCCGCTGGTTGCGCACCAGCGACGACGGAATCTACGCCGGCGTCGAATTGCTGGCGCGCCGCGCGCGCGCCGCGGGCGTGCGGCTGTCCACCGGCGGCGACGACGAGTTGCACGCGCCGCAACGCGCGGTGCTGATGCCTGACCGCGCCGACTCCAGCGCGCCTTCTCTGCTGGTTTCGCATCTGTTCGACCTGCTCGCCTACAGCGTGGAATTGACCACGCCGCCCGATCCCGCCGACTGGACCTCCAGCGCCGGGGTGCGTACGTACGCAGTTGCGGGTGTCGAAGAACTCAGTTCGGTCTACTACCGCGTTTCATTGACAGCGGACAGCGAGCAGGTGGAGCAACCGGAGCCGGCACCGGAGTCCGCAGGCTGACGCACCGGCATGAGTGAGTTCCCTTCTTCGCGGTCCCGGCGCCACAGCATCGGCGTGCGCATCGGGAATGTCCTGGTCGGCGGCGGCGCGCCCATCGTGGTGCAGTCGATGACCAACACCGACACCGCGGATGTAGCCGGTACCGCGAAACAGGTGGCGGAACTGGCGCGCGCGGGCTCCGAACTGGTGCGCATCACCGTCAACACCCATGAGGCCGCCGCCGCGGTGCCGCGCATCCGCGAAAAGCTGGACATGATGGGCGTGGAGGTGCCGCTGATCGGCGATTTCCACTACAACGGGCACCAACTGTTGCACGACGAACCCGCTGCGGCGGAAGCGCTGGCGAAGTACCGCATCAATCCTGGCAACGTCGGCTTCGGCAAGAAGCGCGACACGCAATTCGCCGCCATCATCGAGCTGGCGCTGAAGTACGGCAAACCCGTGCGCATCGGTGCCAACTGGGGTTCGCTGGATCAGGCGCTGCTCGCGGCACTGATGGACGAGAACCATGCGCGCAGCGAGCCCTGGGACGCCGCGCACGTCGCGCGCGAGGCACTGATCCGTTCGGCGCTCGATTCGGCGCAGCGTGCGGAGGAGCTCGGGCTGCCGCGCGAGCGCATCATTCTTTCCTGCAAGGTTTCGGGCGTGCAGGAACTGATCGCGGTGTATCGGGATCTGGCCGCGCGCTGCGATTACGCATTGCACCTGGGCTTGACCGAAGCGGGTATGGGCTCGAAAGGCATCGTTGCATCCGCGGCCGCACTGGCCGTGCTGCTGCAGGAAGGCATCGGCGACACCATCCGCATTTCGTTGACGCCGGAGCCAGGCCAGTCGCGCACTCAGGAAGTGATCGTGGCGCAGGAGCTTTTGCAGACGATGGGTCTGCGCGCGTTCACGCCGCTGGTCACGGCGTGCCCCGGCTGCGGCCGCACCACTTCGGAATTTTTCCAGGAACTGGCCAAAGTGGTGCAGGAGCACGTGCGCGCGAAGATGCCGGAGTGGCGCGTGAAATACGACGGCGTGGAAAATCTCACGCTGGCCGTGATGGGCTGCGTGGTCAATGGCCCGGGCGAATCGCGCCACGCCGACATCGGCATTTCACTGCCCGGCAGCGGCGAAGCGCCCGCCGCGCCGGTGTTCATCGACGGCAAGAAAGCGGTCACCCTGCGCGGCGAGAATATCGCGCAGGAGTTCGTTGGGATTGTCGAAGATTACGTGGCGAGGAAGTACGCCGCGCGTGTCTGATGACTAGCCATACCTACGAGTGAAGTTGTCTTTCCCCATCAAAAGATAATTCAGGCCTTCAAAGAAGGCCAAAATTGCGGGGATAAAAGTCCAGCAAAACAACAAATACAAAATACCCCATAGAGGTTGGCCAAGGTAGAACTTGTGTGCCCCAAAACCTCCGAGTAACCACGCCAGTGCGACGGCTACGCCGCGGCTTTTATGTCCAGTTGTCGTTGCTGGTTGTGCAGGTGTAGGAGCTGCAACAACAGGAGATGCGGCCGCCGCTGCACCGCCGCCACCTCCTGCGTTCATGAAAACATATGGATTGGGTGCAGAGCTATGCTTTTCCTTCCACTCCGCCATTACTTGACTTAGATTGTCTTTCGCATACATCTTTCCTTGAACTTCGACCAAGTCGTCTGCGCAATAAGGTCTACCGCTGTACGCGCACATGCCAGCCGCGTCCACTTCTGGATGCTTTGAGCATTTCATTTGATTTCCCCTGACTCTGGTTAATGGCCCCAGTCGGGGCGAATGCTAAGCCCCCC
>DAIOUL010000015.1:0-26974 GCA_036759545.1 Rhodanobacteraceae bacterium | reverse complement strand
GAATTCGTCGGGATCGTCGAGGATTACGTGGCGAAGAAATACGCCACCCGCGTTTGATCGGAGGAAATCCATGGCACTCGAAATGCGCCCCGAATGCGAACGCTGCCACGCGCCGACGGCGAAAGAGGGCGAAGCGTACATCTGCACCTACGAGTGCACCTTCTGCGCCGATTGCAGCGACGAAATGGAATATGTTTGCCCCAACTGCGGCGGCGAGCTGGTGCGCCGTCCGCGTCCGCCGAAATCGGCCGAAGATTGACACGCGAGTCGTGCTGGCGAGCTTGCAAAGCCCTCCCCTTCAAGGGGAGGTTGGGATAGTGTCATTCGCCGCCAGCACGCACGTGACTCAACTCTCCGCACCGCCCGCCACCGCGCGAGCCTCGCGCATGCGCGTGCGCGAGAGCCGCGCCTCGCGGTGGGTGATATAGACGTTGGCGCCGAAGATCACCGCCGCGCCCAGCACCGTCCAGCGGTCGAGCTTTTCGCTGAACAGGAAATACGCCAGCACTGCCACGATCGGCATCTGCACGAAGCTGATCGGCGCCAGCAGCGAGACGTCGCCGATCTTCAGCGCGCGCATCCAGCACATGTGCCCGCTGGTGCCGAACAGGCCGGCGGCGACCAGGAACAACCAGGTCTCGCCATGCGGCCACTGCCAGAACAGCAACGCAGCCGGCAGCGACAGCGGCACCCACAGCAGCGTGGTCCAGATCACGATAGTGTCGGGTGCCTCGGTGCGGCCCAGGAACTTCAGGCTGATCGATACGCACGCGCTCATCAGCGCGGCCAGCAATGCGACCAGCGCCGCCGGCGAATAGCCGTGCAGGCCGGGGCGCACGATCAGAAGCACGCCGATGAAACCCGCGATCACCGCGCTCCATCGTCTTGCGCGCACCACTTCGCCCAGCACGAAGATCGCGCCGATGGTGACGAACAGCGGGGTCGAGTACGACAGCGCGATCGCCTTGGCCAGCGGCAGGTGCACGATGGCCCAGAATGCCGCCAGCATCGAGATCGTGCCGAGCACGCAGCGGAAGAAATACATCGGCAGCCGGCGCGTGCGCAGCAATTGTGGGCCGGCGCGCGCGACCAGCGGCAGCGTGAACACCAGCCCGAACACGTTGCGGAAGAACGCGATCTCGAACGGATGCAACGGATTCGAGGCCAGCCGGATCGCGATCGCCATGCTGCCGAAACAGAACGCACTGCCGACCATCAGCAGCGCCGCGCGCGCCACGTCGGAGTGCGGCACCGCAGCGGCGGTGAGGGTGGCGGAGTCGGATTCGGTCACGAGGGTTTGTTCGCGCGATACACAAATGTTAGCCGTTAACTAACGCATCGGGAGGCGCAGCTCCGCTAATCTGCGCGGCCATGCTGCTCACGGAATCTTCATCTACTACATTCCTGATCGCCATCCCCGCGCGTTACGCTTCCACCCGGCTGCCGGGCAAACCGGTGCGCCTGCTGGATGGAGAACCGCTGATCGTGCAGGTGGCGCGGCGTGCGAAGGCCTCGGGCGCGGCACAGGTGGTAGTGGCGACCGACGATAGGCGCGTCGCCGATGCCCTGCATGACAACGATGTCACGATCTGCATGACCCGGGCGGATCACGCCTCGGGCAGCGACCGGCTGGCCGAATGCGCGCAGCGACTCGGCTGGAGCGACGACGCAATCGTGGTGAACCTGCAGGGCGACGAACCGTTCGCGCCGGCCAGCGGCATCCGCGAAGTGGCACGCGCGCTGGCCGAAGACGATGCGCCGATGGCCACGCTGGCGACGCCCATCGATGAAGCTGCGCAGTTGTTCGATCCCAATATCGTGAAGGTGGTGCGCGATGCACACGGACACGCGCTGTATTTCTCGCGCGCGCCGATTCCCTGGGCGCGCGATGCGTTCGCTCAGAATCGCGATGTCTTGCCGCGGGAAACGAAGTTCCTGCGCCACATCGGCATCTATGCCTATCGCGCCGGATTTCTGAAACGATTCGCGGCGCTGGAACCGACTCCGCTGGAGCGCGCCGAGTCGCTGGAGCAGTTGCGCGCGCTGGAGCATGGGTTCTCCATCGCCGTGCGGCTGGCACCGGAGCCTTTTCCCGCAGGGATAGACACCGAGACGGACCTCGCGGCTGCGCAAGGCGCGGCGGCGCGGAGCAGTGGATGAATATTCAAGCCGTTCGCAGCATGCCCGCACCGGACGTGCTGGATTTTCCCGACGATCTGGAATGGGTCAACGCGCGCCAGCCGTGCAGCCTGTCCTCGCTGCGCGGACGCGTGGTGCTGGTGTGGTTCTGGAGCTACGACTGCGTCAACTGTCTCAACATGCTCGCCGGCTTGCGGCAACTGGAGAACAAATACCACGATGGCCTGGCGGTGCTCGGCGTGCACACGCCGAAATATCCGATGCAGCAGCCCAGCGAAATCGTGCTGAAGGCGGCCAACCGCAACTATGTGCGGCATCCGGTCGCCAATGACGCGCAATGGCGCGCCTGGCAGCAGTACGGCGTGGATGCGTGGCCCACCGCGCTGCTGATCGATTGCGAAGGCCGCGCGGTCGGCCGCTTCGTCGGCGAGGGCGCGCTGCGGCGCATCGACGACACCATCGGCGCGCTGCTGGAAGATGCGGCCAGCCGCGACCTGCGCATCTATTCGCAACCGCAGTCTTCGTTCCGCAGCGAACCGCGCATGGCCTTGCGTTTCCCGGCACACGCGCTCGCCACCGCGAACAGGTTGTACGTCAGCGACACCGGCCACAACCGCATTCTCGAATGCACGCACGGTGGACGCGTATTGCGTCAGTTCGGCTCCGGCAATCCAGGCTACTGGGATGGGCGCGTCGCGGATGCCGGCTTCAATGCACCGCAAGGCCTGGCGATCGCGGGCGATTCGCTGTACGTCGCGGACACCGGCAATCATTGCGTGCGGCGCATCCGCCTGCTCGCCGGCGAAGTGGACACGCTGCTCGGCAGCGGGGCGTGCGGCTATGAAACGCCCGCGCACCTCGACGACAAACCGGTTTCGGTGAGCGCACCGACCGCTGTCGCGGTGGCGGGCGACCGTGTCTACGCCGCGCTGGCGGGACAGCACCAGATCTGGCGCGTGGATCTGCACACGCGCAAGCTGGACCGCCTGGCCGGCAACGGGCGCTGCGGCGTGCGCGACGGCACCGCCCTGAAAGCGCGGCTGGCGCAGCCTTCCGCGCTCGCGACCTTGCCCGGCCTGCTTTTGATCGCCGACGCCGCGGGCAATGCGATCCGGCAATTGCGGCTGTCCGATTTCGCACTGACCAAACTCGCCGGCGGCGCGCCGTACGATTTCGGCAACAGCGATGGACCGGGCGCGCAGGCGCGCTTCGCGCATCCGACCGGACTCGCCACCGATGGCATGACGGTGTATGTCGCAGACACCTTCAACAACCGCATCTGCACGGTCAACGTGCACACCGGCGAGACCGCGACATTGCCGCTGCAGTGGCGATTGCACGAACCGCAGGGGCTTTCCTTCGCCGCGGATTCGCTGTGGATCGCAGACCGCAACGCGCACGACATCCTGCGCGTGAGAATGCCGAGCGGAGAGGTGGAGCGGATTCCGGTCGGGGAGTGACGCGTTCTTCGAGTACACCCGCCGCAAAACTCCAGGCAAGAAGTTTGCTCGTCATTCCGGACGCCGCGTAGCGGCGATCCGGACTGTGTTTGCAGGACTGCAAACGCGAACGCCGAAGGCGGCCCGTAGGGCGAGCGCCAGGGACGGCGCGAGTCATCCAGTGTCTTTGCCTTCAAAACTTGGAGTCACTGGATTACAAAGTCCGTCCATGGACTGTGCCCTTCGGGCCAGCCTTCGGTTGTTCAAATTCGTTCCAGACGAATTTGTCCCGCTTTCGCTGGAATGACGATTCGTACCATCACGCGATTCCGATTTTGAAATAGGTCCATCAAAGCTTTGCGGCGACCACTCGCGCCATCTTCTCCTTCACCGCATCCGCGGTGTTGTTGGGGATTCCCACGTAGTACCCCTCTTTCGCAAACCACAAGTTGCCGAGCGTGTCGTAGAACGCGTCGGGCAGATCCGCGGGTGCGTTGTGGCGCGGGTTGCGAAGATTGCTTTTCTGGAATTCGTAGTCGCTCCGGGTGGTATACACGAGGGACTGGTAACCGAAATCGCAAGTATTGTCGAAAGCCAGGCCATCCGGCTCACGGCCGGGCTCCGGCTTGGCGGGCGCGGGTTTTGCGACTTTCAGATCCTTCAATTCATCCGCCGACAACGACCGGCACGGTTGATTACCGAACGGCACTTTGGGCAGATCGGAACCGGTCGAGTCCTGCGCCTGCCCGGCATCCGCGGACGCCGGCGTTGCAGTCGCACCGACCAACGCATCCTTGCCGCTGCGACTGCAACCCGACAACGACATTGCGCACGCCAAGGCGATCACCACACGGCCGTGGATACCCAAGCGATCCGGTTTGCTCATGGTCGATGCTCCGAATTGGCCCGCTCGTTCACGGGCACTGGTTGGGGAAATCCGAGATCGTGACTTCGGGCTGATTGCCGGTCAGCTTCGCTACCGGATCACCCCTGACGCTGCGGATGCAGCTTTCTCCCGAGCCATCCATGTTGTAGGCCTTTACTTCCACTCCGGCCATCTTCCACTCGTCGCTGCTGCGGATCGAGACTGCGGCCAAGCCGCCCGAACCAAGGACCTCGCCGAAACTCGGTCCTGATCCCGGCCCGAACAGCCGGATACTGATGCGCGTGTTCTTCAATTCGTCGGCCGTTCTGGGTGTGTAGAGGCGGCACGGTGGCGCATCGCGGACGGTGCCGTTGTCCCAGCTGATGTTGGCAGCCGCGCCGGAGGCCTGCTTTCCGTGCAGCAAGCAGTCTTGCCTCTTGCCGTCGGGGAACGCAAGCACGGCCGTGAGCACGCTGTCATCGCGCAAATCATCGTCGCCCGTCCAGAATGTGAAAGCGATCGTCTGGAATCGCGGCGTGGAATCTTGCGCGCGAGCCGGGGCTTGCCGTGCCCGCGTGCGCGTACTTTGAACGGTCATGGCGGCGGGCGCGGTGCGCACAACTTGTGGTCGTGATGCCATCTGCGCGTCGACCAGGGGTGATGCGAACAAAGTGCAAATCAACATCGGCGAAAACACCAGTGCGGATTTCATGGCGACTCCCGGTTCGATTTCCGTGTTTGCGGATCCAGCGCAATTGCAAGCGCGAATGCACATGGTCACCAACTGAAACCCGCGCCGACACCGCCGGAGGTTTCATTGCTGCCGAAGGAAGCGCCGATCGAGATGCTGGCCTTGTGGTCGGCGAACATGTGCTGGTAACCGACGGACAATGCCGACTCGCCGTTGTAGGTGCCGGCGCCGACGCCGACGCGGTTGTCGCCGGCAAGACCTGCGGTGTTGATTGCCATCTGCGACGAGGCCGCGCCCATCGCCCCCAGCCGGTCGATGCGTTTGTCCTGTTCGTTGAAGCGTGCGTTGGTCTGGTTTTCGAAATCCGACAGATCGGCGCCCATGACGTTGGCGAATTCCTGGTCGGTGTAGGCCTTGGCGGCCTTCAACGTGTTCGCATCGCCCGTATCAGCGTAGGTCTTGGCCGAGTTCAATGCGTCCTGCGTCTGCGCATCGAGCTGGCTCTTGTTGACCGCATCGGTCGGCGCGGTGCCGTTGGCGACGTTGGAGATCACCGTGCCGCCCGCGCCGTTGAGCGTCAGCGTGGCGTGGGTGCTGTTGTCGTACACGACTTCGTCGGGGCCGCCGCCGGGCACACCCTGCGGACCTTGTGGTCCGGGAGGACCCGCCGGTCCCTGCGGCCCGGGAGGGCCGGGCGGCCCTTGCGTGCCGCCGCCGTTGGTATACAGATTGGTGAGATTGGCATCGACCGCCGCGAACGCGGCGCCCACATTGTTGTACGTGGTGCCCTGGATCGTGTAGGTCGGCGCGGTGAGCGTGCCGCCGCCGAAACTGGCGCCGCCGCCCAGCGCGGTCGCGAACGGATACAACTGCGACACGTTGACGGCGTCGTTGTCGAACACGCCCGCCGCGACGTTGACGATCTGGCGCCTGAATGGGTTCCCCGAATCGCTTCCGACTGAAACGGTATCGGCACGATCAGCGAGCGAACCCGTGCCCAGCGCTACGCTGTTGTCGGCAGTGGCGGAACTTCCCCATCCCAACGCCACGCTCGAGTCTCCGCTGACGGTCGTAAAAGCGCCGACCGAAATGTCGGCAGTCCCGGTGGCGGAGGCGAGCGTTCCCACCGCGGTGGATTCGTCGCTGGCTTGCGCACCGTATCCAAAGGCGGCGCTGTAGATGAGACCGCTCGCGACTGCGTTCGTACCCAGTGCGGTCGAAAAATCGGCCGTGGCTCGGGCTGCGCTTCCGAACGCCGCGGAGTATCTGCCGCTGGCAGTGGTCACTTCATTGCTTTGCGCAACATGGTCGGAATTGACGTCCCACCAGCCGCCAACCGCGGTGCTCTGGTTGCCGCTGGCGAGAGAACGCACGCCCACGGCGGTGCTGCCGGTGCCTCCGGCCGAAGCTAGCGTGCCGAGCGCGGACGAATAGTCACCGGAAGCCGATGTGTATGTTCCAACGGCTGTGCTCCAGTACCCCGTCGCTTTCGCGAGCACCCCCAAGGCGCTGGTGCGGCTGTTGCTGGCGGTGGATGCCGATCCGACCGCGGTGGAGTCGTAGCCCGACGCCGAACTGATGTTGCCGAGCGCGGTCGATGCGCTGTTGCTGGCTTGCGCGGAGTAGCCGATGGCGGTCGAAAAATCGGCGGCGTGCGCGGCCGTGCCGAACGCGGCGCCGCGATAGCCGGACGCCGCGCTCTTGTATCCGAACGCGGCGTCGTCGTTGCCGGCCGCGTTTGCCTGGAAACCGACCGCGGTCGACCGCAAGCCCGCGTACGAAGAGGAACCGATCGCCGTACTGGCACCGGTGTGGGCATTCGCATACGAGCCCAGCGCGACGCCATCCTGGCCGCCCGCGTAAGCGTGTCTTCCGACGGCCGTGCTGAAGTTGCCGACGGCGGTGGAAGCGGCGCCGATCGAAATGCTCGCATTACCCTTGGCGCTGGCGTAGGAGCCCACCGCGACCGAGTCGCGGCCTCCCGAGTACGCGCTGCGCCCGACCGCCGTGCTGTAGTCGCCCGCGGCGCTGGAATCGGCGCCCAGTGCGGAAGCAAAGTTGCCCGTGGCAATGGAACCGGCCCCGCAAGTGACCGAGAGTGTTCCGGAAGACGTTTGGTTGTTGCCGCCGCAACTCGTATCTCCGGCAAACGCGTTCACCGGCACGATCGCCGCGATCGCGGACAGCAAAGCCAAAGCGAGCAGATTGCGTTGCAGCGAGGACGCGCCGCGCGCGGAAACCGCGCCGCGTTTGCAGCCGGCGAGTTCCGAAGCGACGACGACCTGATTCAGAGCCCGGTTCCATACCAGACTGTAAATGCGTTTGTTCATCTCGTTTCCCCGCGTTAAAAAGGGAGGCCGGCGCGCGGTGCGCACGGGCTTCATCTCGACATACGGGGAAAAAACGGCCGAACGACATCGCGGCTCGAATAAGCCGGTTGCCGGGCAAGGCCGGATTTGCGGTTTGAACGGCGAAACTGCCGCTATTGCGACGACGCCAAGGGCCCATCGGCGCGTTTGCGCAGCACGTGCGTTGGCAGCAATTGAGCGTCCAGAATGTTCCGTGCCGACGCTTGTTCGTGCAGCGCTTCGCTCCGCCGGCCGAGCAGAGCGAGAGCTTCTGCGTGCGCCAGCAGCGCCTCGCCGGTTAGATAACTGCCCTGGCCGAGCTGGTCGCGCCGCCATGCCAGCGCGTCTTCGATGTCACGCAGTCCTGCCTGCACATGACGTGTGCGCACTTGCGCCCAGCCACGCCACAAGAGGGCCGTGGCGTTCTGCATCGCGCGCTCCGGCTTTCCTGCGGCTGCCGCTATGACCGCGTCCAATGATTTTTCCGCTTCGGGAAAACGGCCGAGTTGCACCAGCGCAATGCCTTGCGTCAACGGCAGTTCTTCCAGATAAGAGGCGTGCGTATCCGCCTTTTGCGGCGTCAATGCCAATTCCAGGCATCGTTGCAGCGCCAGCTCCGGACGGCCGATCGCCAGCCATGCCTTGGGCCATTCCATTTGCTTCGAGAAGGTGAGCGGGTAGTGCAGTTCCGGCGCACGCGCGCGCAGCGCCTCGAGTTGCCGGACGCCGGTGGGGTCGCCGCGTTCGGCGGCCACTCCCGCATGCTTCCATCGCAGGATGTTCACGGCGTGCGGCGCGGTTTGATCCAATGTCGGCGTGAGGCGATCTTCTCGCGCGAGGATTCCCAACGTGCCGACGAGATCGCCGCGTTCGCGCGCCATGATGGCCAGATTGCCCAGGCTGTCGTCACGTTGTTCGGGCGACATGTTAAATGCCACGGTCAGCGCGGACAGGGCTTCACCGGATATCTCTCTCGAAGTTTTGAATTGCCCGGCACTGGCCAAGATGTACGCGTAGTTGGTCAGGGTTTCGGCCCATTGCGGATCGTCGCGCGCGAGGCTGCGGCGCTGCTCGGCCACCATGCGCGAATAGATTTGCAGCGCTTCCGGAATGTGGCCGCCGTGCACCAGCAGGAAGACCAGATCGGTGCGTGCGTCGAAGGTTTCGCGCGATTCCTCACCGCGGCTGCGCGCATAAAGCGCCGCCACTTCGCGCAACGCGCGTTGCGCCTCCTCGTTGTCGTGCCGACCGAGATCGGCTTCCGCGATCGCGCTCCACGCCTGCGCCTGCCAGAGCAGTCCGGCAGATCCGATTTGCCGCGCTTGCACGATGGCGCGTTGCGCCTCGGCGATGGTCTGTGCCGGATAGAGCGCTTCGATATTGTTGGCTTCGGCATTGATCAAATGGGCTTTGACACTCGCCGGATCGGGCCGATCGTGCGTCAACGCGAGCACGATGCCGGCCTGTTGCTTCGCTTCGCGGGCAGCCCACGCGTTCTTCAATATTTCCGCGTAGTCCAGCCGCGCCTGCAGCGCCTGTTCGCTGTCGGCACCGTGCAGAACCGCATTCAATGCGAGCGCTCTCTGCGCCAGGGTCCTTGCTTTGTCGTAGGCACCGATACCCGAATAACTTTTCGCCAACGCCGCCGAGAGCGCTTCTTCCATTTCAGGATTGTTCTGGAATTGCCGGCGCATGTCGCGCGCGCCGGCGTCGAGCAACGCGCGTGCGTTCGGACCGATGCCGGCATGTTGTCCGGGCTCGGCGCTGGAAAACACGCCGACCATGAAATCTTTGACTGCATTGGCGTTGGCCGCCTGAATCTGCGCCTTTACGGCTTGCAGATGCGCCTGATGTGCCTGCCAGAGCGCGAAAGCCGATGTTGCCAGAAGGGCGATGATCGCGAGCCCCGCCGTTGCCACGGCAATCCGGTTGCGCTGCACGAATTTTCCGAAGCGATACCAGCGGCCGTGACCGCGCGCATCGATGGCGCGGCCGGCGAGCCAGTTGCGCAAGTCGGCGGACAGCGCTTCGACCGAGGCGTACCGGCGCGCGGGTTCCTGCGCCATCGCGGTCAGCACGATGCGGTCCAGATCGCCGCGAATCGCGCGCCGGCGCGCGTTCGCATCCCGCAATGCGTCGATCGCCGCGCTGGGCGGCTTGATGTTCGCGGAATGCAAAGCCGCTGCGCCGCCGAGCGCGGACAAGCGATAGGGTTTGCTTCCACTGAGCAATTCGTAGAGCAGTACGCCCAGCGCATACACGTCGACCGAAGTGGTGATTGCGCCGCCGGACAGCAGTTCGGGCGCGGCGTAATCGGGCGTCAGAAGTTGCGCCATCGTGCGCGTGCGCTCGGTATCGTCCTGCGCAAGAACTTTTGCGATGCCGAAATCCAGCAGCTTGGGCGCACCATCCGCAACCAGAATGTTGGAAGGCTTGATGTCGCTGTGCACGATCAGGTTGCGATGCGCGAACTGCACCGCGTCGCAGATGCGCAACACCAGTTCGACCGTTTCACGCACGCCCGCCGCGCGTTCTCGCGTCCATTGCGTGATCGGCACGCCTTCGACGTATTCCATTGCCAGCCACGGACAGCCGCCGTCGTCCACGCCGCCGTCGATCAGCCGCGCGATGCCGGGATGTTCCAGCCGCGCCAGAATCTGGCGCTCGTCGCGAAAGCGCCGCAGCAATCCCGGAGTGGGCCACGCGACCTGCTTGATCGCCGCGCGTTGCCGGAACTGACCATCATCGCGCTCGGCCAGCCACACCTCGCCCATGCCGCCGGCGCCGAGCGCGCCGGTCACGCGCCAGATGCCGAAACGCCGCGGCATCTCGATCGCATCGGCCATGCTGCCGGCGAGCAATTCCGGCGCGCGTTCCAGCACGCCTTCCGCGATCGCATCCGCAGCCAGGAGGCGTTCCAATTCGCGACGCAGTTCCACGTCGCCGCCGCAGTGTTCGTCCAGCCAGCGCGCGCGTCCCGCGACGGGAATCGTCAGCGCTTCGTCGAACAACGCGTCGAGGCGTTCGGTGTCCATGGCGGCGTCACGAATACATCACCGCGTACAGTTCCGCGCGTGCGCGGCGCCAGTCGCGGTTCAAAGTGCGCTCGCTCACTTCCTGCATCGCCGCGATTTCGGCGAGATCCAGCCCGGTGAAGAAACGCAATTCGATCAGACTGCAAAGGCGCGGCTGCGAGGCTTCCAGCGTGGTCAGGGCGCGATCGAGTTCCAGCAGCTTGTCCGGTGCGACTTCCTGCGCGGGTTGATCCATCGCCTCGTTCAAGGTCACTGCGTGAACCGAGCCGCCGCCGCGTTTGCCTGCGGCGCGCGCACGCGTGTGATCGATCACGATCTGGCGCATCGCTTTCGCCGCCACGACGAAGAAGTGTTTGCGTCCCTGCAGATTCAAATTGCCCGGCGCGGCGAGCTTGAGATAGGCATCGTGCACCAGCCCGGTGGTGTCCAGCGTCGGCGATGCGGAGCCACGCAATTGCCGGCGCGCGATGTGCTTCAGTTCGTCGTAGAGCAGTGCGAACAGCGCGTCGCGCGCCGCGGCGTCGCCGCTGCCGGCCGACTGCACCAATGCCGTGATGTCGCTGCCCACGTTGCACCCCCGCTTGGCAAGCGGAGTCTATACCTTCCGGCGCCCACCGAATGCGGCCGGCACGTCATTTACAATGTGCGTATGTCTTCCGCACCGGCCTTCGACGGCAAGGCCTTCGTTCGCACATTGACCTCATCGCCCGGCGTCTATCGCATGTTCGACGCCGAAGGCGGGCTGCTGTACGTCGGCAAGGCCGGCAATCTGAAAAAACGCGTCGGCAGTTATTTCCTCAAGCCGAAGATGGATCCGCGCATCGCGGCGATGATCTCCCAGATCGCGCGCGTCGAAGTGACGCTGACGCGCACGGAAGGCGAGGCGCTGTTGCTGGAATCGCAACTGATCAAGTCACTGAAGCCGCGCTACAACATCATGTTGCGCGACGACAAGAGTTATCCGTACATCTTTCTCTCGCAGGGCGAAGATTTTCCGCGCATGGCCTTCCATCGCGGTGCGCGCACGGGCAAAGGCCGTTATTTCGGGCCGTTTCCCAGCGCATGGTCGGTGCGGGAATCGTTGAGCCTGATGCAGAAGCTGTTCAAGGTGCGGCAGTGCGAGGACAGTTTCTTCCGCAACCGCTCGCGCCCCTGTCTGCAATACCAGATCAACCGCTGCACCGCGCCGTGCGTCGGTTACATCGATGCGGAAAGTTATCAACGCGACGTGCGACATGCGGCGATGTTCCTGGAAGGCCGCAGCAGCGCGGTGATCGACGAACTCGCGGGCGAAATGGAACGCGCAAGCAAGGACCTGGATTTCGAACGCGCGGCGAGATTGCGCGATCAGGTGGCGACCTTGCGTGGCTTGCAGGCGCACCACTACGTGCAAGGCGCGCGCGCCGACATGGACGTGCTGGCTTGCCGCTGCGAAGCCGGCGTCGCCTGCGTTTCGGTGCTGTATTTCCGCAACGGCGTCAGCCTCGGTTCGCGCGATTTTTTTCCGAAGCTCGCATTGTCGGCGACGCCCGCGGAAATCCTCGGCGAGTTCGTGGCGCAGTACTACCTCGACAAGCCGGTACCGACCGAACTGATTCTGGAACACGCCGTGCCGGATGCCGAATTGCTGGCGCAAATGCTATCGCAACATGCTGGTCATGCCGTCGAGGTGAAGACCCGCGTGCGCGGCGAACGCGCGCGCTTCGTGGAACTGGCCGAACGCAACGCGGAAGCGGCCTTGACCGCGCGGCTCTCCAGCAAGCAATCGCTGCACGCGCGCTTCGAAGCGCTGCGCGAACTGCTGCAGTTGCCGGAAACGCCGCTGCGCATCGAATGCTTCGACATCAGCCACACGATGGGTGAGGAAACCGTCGCCTCGTGCGTGGTGTTCGGTCCGGAAGGGCCGGTGAAGAATCAGTACCGCCGCTTCAATATCCGCGGGGTGACCGGCGGCGACGATTACGCGGCGATGCGGCAGGTGCTGACGCGGCGGCTGAAATCGATCCTGGCCGGCACCAGCGAGAAACCGCAACTGATGCTGATCGACGGCGGAAAAGGGCAGGTGATCCAGACGCTGGAAGTGCTGCGCGAACTTGGCATCACCGACATCGACGTGGTCGGCGTGGCGAAAGGCCCGTCGCGCCGCGTGGGCGAAGAAACCTTGATTCTCGCCGACAGCGGACGCAGCTTGAATCCCGGCCCCGATTCGCCGGCGTTGCATCTGATCGACGCGATCCGCGACGAGGCGCATCGCTTCGCGATCACCGGCCATCGCAAGCGCCGCGAGGCCGCGCGCGAACGCGGCGTGCTGGAAGATATCGCCGGCATCGGCGCGGCGCGGCGCGCGGCGTTGCTGAAAGCCTTCGGCGGACACGCAGGCGTGGCCGCAGCGGGTGTGGAAGAACTTGCGCGCGTGCGGGGCATCGATCGCGCGCTGGCGGAACGCATTTACGCATACCTGCACGAATAGCAATATGCGAGACTTGCCCGATCACAAAGGGACACCGATGCGGATCAACCTGCCCAACGCGCTGACCCTGTTCCGCATCGCGCTCCTGCCGGTGATGGTGGCGGTGTTCTACATGCACGATGCTTTTTCCGGCGCGCCGTTGCGTGCGGCCAACGCAGCCGCTGCGGGCGTGTTCGTGCTGGCCAGCGTCACCGACTGGCTGGATGGTTGGATCGCGCGCCGCTTCAACCAGGCATCCGCATTCGGCGCATTTCTCGATCCCGTCGCCGACAAGCTGATGGTCGCCGTGACACTGTTCGTGCTGGTGCAGAGTCACCCGACCGCGCTGCTTGCCATCACCGCCGCGGTGATCGTCGGCCGCGAAATCGCGGTCTCCGCGTTGCGCGAATGGATGGCTTTCATCGGCGAACGCGCGCGCGTGCGGGTTCAGTGGGTCGGCAAGGTCAAGACGGTGGTGCAGATCGTCGCGATCATCGTGCTGCTGCTGGAACGCGACAAGGATGCGCAACTGCTACGCCTGTGGCTGGTGGGCGAAACCCTGCTGGTGATCGCCGCGATCCTGACGATCTGGTCGGGGCTGGCCTATCTGCGCGCAGCGTGGCCGGCGTTGCGCATGGATGCGCCGCGCGCAGACTCCTCCGATTCATCACCGTGATCTCTCGCCCGGTGCGATGAGCTCGGTACCGAACGCACGACCGTCTTGGTGCGTGCTCCACCTCTCGGCGGCGCGCCGTGGACGCGCTGCGCGGCCAACATAGCACCACGCCCAAGCAACTGAGTGGAAGCGCGCTATCAGAGCTGCTGCAGTGGTGCATTCAGCTACTTACTGCAAAAAGCCGTAGACCGCGACTCCCAGGCCGAACACGAACTGGACGCCTAGCAGAATGCGAAATGCGACGGTGTATCGGATCCAGCGTCCCTGCTTCTCTGCGTCGATCGCGAACAGGCGATGCGATTCCGGAAAGCTGCTCTCTATTTCCTTCAGTGCGGGAATCGTCAGCTCGATCAATTGGTGGCTTCGAGCGTCCGCGATCGCGAAGACTGCGGCGAGCAAGGCCAGAAACAACCCCAGCAAGACGAGCACGAAAGAAGCGACGTGATATTGAATTGCAGTGAATACACCGCCATTGGCAAAAATCGAGAACAGAACAAAGAAGTTGAAGCTCTTCAATCGTTGCTCTGCGTTGAACCTGAAGTGTTCCCACACAAGTTGGGCGGCGTCCACGAATCCTCCTGCGCACTCGCGCTCGTGCGTTGGCTCTGCGGCTGCTCATGGTGCCGGGGGCGGGAATCGAACCCGCATACCCGCGAGGGTGAGGGATTTTAAGTCCCTTGCGTTTACCAGTTTCGCCACCCCGGCTCAGGCTCTATTGTGCCGCAGCAGCGCGGCGCAGTGACGCGCGGTCACCTCGTGCCGTCGTGATCGTCCAAAGCCGCGGCGACCATTTCGGGCAATACATCCAGCTCGAACGGTTTCTGCAGCACGCGATACACCGCGCTCTGCAAGGTGGACGGCATCGGACCCGGTGCGTAGCCGGTCATCAGGATGATCTTCAATTCCGGCCGCAGGGTGCGCCCGGCTTCGGCGAGCTGATAGCCGTTCATGCCCGGCAGCCTGATGTCGCTCAACAGCACGTCGATCGGCGCGTCCGATTGCAGGATCTCAAGTCCGTCCGCGCCGTCACCGGCTTCGATTACTTCATAACCGGCTTCCTGCAGATTTTCCGCGGCGAGTTCGCGCAGCACAGCTTCGTCTTCGACCAGCAGCACGCGCCATTTTTGCGCGGAAAGGATCCGGACGCCTGCAGCCGGCATATCAGGCGGTCTCCGTGGCGACGTCGGCGAGTGCGCGCGGCATGTCGATATGGACCATAGTGCCGCGGCCCGGTTCGCTGTCGATGCTGATACTGCCGTTGGACTGCATCACGTAACCGAGGATCGTGCTGAGCCCCAATCCCGTGCCCTTGCCGACCGGCTTGGTGGTGAAGAACGGATCGAATGCCTTGGCGCGCGTTTCCTCGTCCATGCCGATGCCGGTGTCGGCCACCGATAGCCGCACGTGATCGCCGAGCGCCCGGTCGAGATCGCTTCGCGCCGCTTCCGCTCGCATGTCGGCGGTGCTGATGGTGATCTCTCCGCCTTCGGGCATGGCGTCGCTCGCGTTGTTGACGAGATTGAAGATGGCGTTCTCCATCTGGTTGGAGTCGCATAGAACGTGCCAGTTCGACGCCAACTGATAGCGGATCTTGACGCCGGACGCCACCGAATGTTCGAGCAGCGGCTGGATGTTGCGGATCAGCGCATCCAGTTCCAGCGGCTTGGGCGACAGCGGCTGACGGCGCGCGAAGCCGAGCAGCCGTTGCGTAAGACTGGCGGCCTTGTCCAGTCCCTCCTGCGCGGTTTGCAGATAGCGCTGGATCTGCTGCTGGCGCGTGCGACGTTGCGCGGCGAGATCGGCCACGCCGTGCAGCACTTCGCGTGCGGCTTGCGGATCGGCCGGCGCATCCGCGGCGCGCGCGCGTTCGGCGAGCTGTTCGATCACTTCATCGTCCTGCCTGATGCGCTTGCCGAACAGCGCAAGGCTGCTCTTCAGCACCATCAGCAGGTTGTTGAAATCGTGCGCGATGCCGCCGGAGAGTTGTCCGACCGCTTCCATCTTCTGGCTCTGGTGCAGAGCCGCTTCGGTTCGCGAACGCTGCTCCATCTCCTCCAGCAATCGCGCATTGGCATCGGCGAGTTCCGCCGCGCGTTGATGCAGCTTTTCGTTGGCGCGCGTCAGCGCGAGCTGCGCAACCGTGACGAGGATGAGCATCAGCACCGACATCAACGTCAGCAGGATCACGCCGCTGAAGCGTGCCAGTCGCACCGACCAGGGTACCGGCATGGCACGCAGATAGACGATGCCGACAGGGGTCGTACCCTGGCGCGCCACCGCACTCGCCAGCAAATAACCCCGCTTGAGCGGCTGCGCGCCTGTGGGCACGTCGGAGATCGGCTCGCTGCCGGAGCGCTGGAACGCGGCCATGCGCTGGTGCGCTTCGTTGAAGACGGCCACCGCGTCCACCCGCGGATCCAGTTTCAACGCGTCCACGTATTCCTGCGCGGCCGTGCGGTCGTTGAATGCGACCGCGGCGGTAACGTCTGCGGCCAGCACGGTGGCTTGCACGCGTAACTGACGCAGACGCTCGACGCGCGTGTAGCGATACTGATAAATCGTCGCCAGCACGCTGACGATCAGCACCAGCACGACGGCCGCCGCCGCCGTGGTAGGCCTAAGGGCGAGTCGATAATGGCGGGGCAGGCTTTTCACGTTGTTTCAGCCGTTCTTCACCACGGCCGCGAGATTCAGCAGCTTCGAGCTGATCGAAAGATGATTGCGTGCGGCTGCCAAGTTGTCGATGTCGAAGCGCACGTGGCCGCCTTCGATCACGAACTGCATGATACTGCCGTTGTCCGCAGCGGTGTCCGAATCGGTGACAGTGAGCACCGGCCGTCCCTGCACGGCGGCCAGCGCCTGCGCGATGCTCTGTGACTGCAGCTTGCCGATATAGGCGATGCGGCAATCCGCATCATTGGTCAGCGCATCCAGCCGGCGCACCACGAAGGGGTGCGTCCCGAAGGCGCGTCCCGCGATCGCGTGCGCCAGGAAACCGTCGAACGGATCCTCGCCCACCACGCAGATCGGAAATGGCGCGTCCGGCGAGGCGAACGCATCCGGCGGCCAGTCGATGAAGGGCGCGAGCTTGTAGAGATAGGTCGCCTTGATCGCGTATTCCAGCGGAATGTCGGGTTCGGATTGCGGCCACGCATCGCAACATGCCAGCGCGAACGAGATCATGCAGATCGCGATGCACCAACGCGCGCCCGCGCCGCGCGTCCGGCGCGCGGCGGGCCTGCAGCGGTGGAACGAGATGGCCATCGCGTTGGCGGTCCGGGCGTCAGAACTTCAAGTTGCTTTCGAGGAAAACGCTGCGTCCGATGCGATCGCTGTCGGGGAAAACATATTCCTGATGCCATGGATGCAGCAGGTTGAATCCGGACAGCGATATTTCCACCTTGTTGTTCACGCGCCAGCCCAGCCGCGCGTTCAATTCCGTGTAGGCGGGCACGTGCGGGTCGGGTAACGCGCCGACTTCGCGCAGGTCGGCGTCCAGGGTCCAGTTGTCTCCGAGATTCATCGAAGAGCGCAGGAAGGCGCGATGATCGGGGTCGTCACCGGCTTGCGACAGACCCAGCAGCTCGCTGCTGCCGGGTTTGAAGCGGAAGTGCTCGCGTTGCTCGGATACGCCGGCGCCGATTCGCCACCAGTCCGCAATCGAGTAGCTGGCCCAGAAATCCGCGCCGTAGGTGTGGCCTTCCATGCCGTTGCCCCACAGCAGCGGGAGCACCGTAACGGGCGTGAGCTCCAGCGAACGCAGGTCGTCGTAATCGTTGTAGTAGAACGACAGCGAGAACGAGGCGCGCCCGGCCACTTGCATGCGCAGCCCGGCTTCATAGGCAGTGAGCTTTTCGGTGCGGTAATCCGGATTGCCGTTGACGAAATCGATTCCGTCGACGATTTCGACCACGTCTTCGTCGAAGGCGGTGGGCGTGCGCAGCGCGCGCGAAGCCGCGGCCCACAGCAGCAGCTCGTCGCTGGGCTTGAACGACAATCGCGCACTGGGCATCCAGGACAATCCCGAGTACGGATCGTCTTCGGCTTTCAAGCCGAGCGTCATGGACGTGCGCGCGCCCAGTGCGACTTGATCCTGCACGAACGCGTTCGCCAGATTCTGCGTGTTCGCCTCCGGGTTCCACAGCAGCGAGGCGTCGGGGCGGATGCTGGGGGTGAACCGATAGTGATAGACGCGGTCCCCGATACCCCAGGTAATGTGCTGGAAGTTGCCCAGCGCAAAATCCTGTTGTGCCTCGATGTCCCAGGTGTTCAGCGCCAATCCGCCGCCGGTGGGGTCATCCCAGCGGCGCGCATCGTCATAGTAGGCCTGCAACTGGAACGTCGAGCCATCGTCGGCAGCATGCCGCCAGCGCGCCAGCACGTTCGCCTCGGCAATACCGCTGTCCGGGGCGTCGGTCTGTCCGATGCGGCCGTTCATCAGATCGCCCTGCAACGTGATCAGGTCGGTGCTGCCGGCCTCCCAATCCATCCGGAAGCCGGCCTGCGGCGCACTCCAGCCGTTGTGTGCGTTCCGGCCGGTGCTGTCGTCGAACGCGCGCTGATAGAAATCGTGCGCGTAGAAACGGTAGTACGCGTGCTCGCCCAACCTGCCGCCATACTGGATCGAAGCGCCGCTCTCGTGATTGCCGAAACCGATCTCGGCGAAGCCGCCCTGGGAATCGGAGGCCTTGCGGGTGATGATGTTGATCACCCCGTTGACCGCATTGGCGCCCCACAGCGCGCCGGCGGGCCCGCTGATCACCTCGATGCGCTCGATGTTTTCGGGCAGCACGTACTGCATGTCCCAGTAGATGCCGGAGAAAAGCGGCGAGTAGACGCTGCGGCCGTCGATCAGCACCAGCAGCTTGTTGGGAAAATTCTGCGCGGCCTGATTGCCGCTCAAGCCGTGCGAGGTGACGATGTAATTGCTGGGGCTGAGCTGCGTTACATCCAGGTTCGGCGCCAGCCGCAGGATCTCCGGCAGCGTGGTCGCGCCTGAGCGCACGATGTCGTCATGGCTGATCACGTACACCGCGGCGGGCGCGTCCGAGAGCGGTTCGGGCGACTTGGCGACCGAAGTGACGACGATATTGCCGAGGTCTTCCAGCGAGAGTTTGCCGAGATCCTGTTCGGAAGGCTGCGCGTGCCCTGCACCGCACGCCAGCACGGCCGCTGCGATGAATGCGGCGCGGAGTGATTTGAAAGAAACCGATGCGGGTTTCCCCTGCGTCCGTGACGCGCAACCCATGGCCGGTCCTTCTGGCAAACCGTCGCCGCTGCGACGGCGCGCTGCCCCGCTGAGAACGGCCAATTTGACACCCGGCACGATGTTCCGTGCAAGTTCCGCGGTCCGTCAGCGGCTGCGATCCAGTTTCAGGTCGTTGAACTTGCGGCGCTCGATCAAGGCGACCACGCGGCCGGAAGCATCGCGGCGGAAGATCAGCAGATTGCGCTCGTCGTTGTCTTCCATGAAGACGTCTTTCGCGATGGGCTCCGCGGCGACGGCGGGCCGCCCGGGTTTGGTGGTGTAGGACAACCGGCCGCCGTGCACCGAGAACGTCCACGCGCGATCCGGTCCGTAGCGCCAGGTGCCCACGTAATCGGCGAGCTGCAGTCCGGCAACAGCGAGTTTCGGCGGCGGCGTGGGCAGCGTGACGTCCTCCATCGCCGCCAGTTTCCACTCGCCGTCGCGGCGCACGAAGGTGTTGATGGCGATGTAGCGCACCACGAACTTCTGGCCGAACACTGTTTCGCGTTCGTATTCCTCGCGCTCGATCACGGCGGTGTCGCCGTACGTGTTCACGCGCGGATCGCGGATCTCGATGCTGCCGGAGAAGCCGGGTGGGAACGGGCGCAGGCTATCGATGATGTCCCGCTTGCTCTGGCGGCGGCCGAATTCGTCCACGATCACCGCGTCGTCGGCGACGATGCGCTGCCATACGTCCTTGCGGCCTTCGCCGAGCGCATCCATCAGTTGTTGCGAAAGGGCGACGATGTGATCGCGCAGTTGCGCCGGCGCGGGCTCCGCACGGGCGCGGGGCGCGGCCAATATCGCCGCGATCGAAAGTGCCGTCACCGGCAGGATCGTTGTTCTCAAGGGCCTTCCTCCGAACGCGCGAAGCTCCGGGAATGGTAAAGCGCGATCAGGCATGCGCGCCCATGACCATCGGCAGGGCCGACGGCGCGTTGCCGTCAGTCGCCCGGTGCCGCGGCGTGCTGCACGCGTGAACCGCGCAAGCCATAGAAGAGGATGTAGGCGTAGCAGAGCAGCGGCAGCACGTAGGCATGTTGCACACCGATCCGGTCGGCGAGCGCGCCTTGCAGCAGCGGCACCACGGCGCCACCGACGATCGCCATTACCAGCAGGCTCGATATCTTGCCGGTCAGCGCGCCGAATCCCTCGATGCCCAGCGTGAAGATGCTGGGGAACATGATCGAGTTGAACAGGCCGATCGCCACCACGCTCCACAACGCGATGTTTCCGTGCGTCAGCATGGTGGTCAGCACCAGCAAGCCGGCGATGGTTGCAAACACCGCCAGCAGCGCGCGCGTGTCGATGCGCGTCAGCAGCGCCGAACCGACGAAGCGTCCGACCATCGCGCCGCCCCAATAGAGGGAGACGAAACCGGCGGCGCGCGCCTGCGGCATGTCGCCGATCTGCGGCAGCGAGAGATAGTTGATCATGAAGCTGCCGATCGAAACTTCCGCACCGACGTAAAGAAAAATCGCGGCCATGCCGAACCACACGCGGCGGTGCTTCAGTGCGTCGGCAAAGCGGTGCCGCGAATCGTCCGCGCCTTCGCTTTCCAGCCGCGGAAGATGGAACAGCCACACCACGACCGCCAGCGCAAACAGCACCAGCGCGATGCCGATGTAGGGGCCCTGCACGCTGTGCGCCTGTTGCAGCCGATACGCGGTCTGCTGCGCGGGCGACAACTGCGCCAGTTCCGCCGCGCCGAGCACCGCCGTGGAAAGAATCAGCAGGCCGCCGATCTTGGGTGCCAACGTGGTGCCGAGCGAATTCAGCGCCTGCACCAGATTCAGGCGGCTCGACGCGCGTTGCGGCGCACCGAGCATGCTGACGTAGGGATTGGCGGCGACCTGCAGCAGCGTGATCCCGCTGGCCAGCACGAAGAACGCGAACAGAAACAGGGGATACGACCGCAGGTACGCGGCGGGAATGAACAGCAGCGCGCCGATGCCGGTGATGCACAGCCCGGTGATGATGCTCAAGCGGTAGCCGAAGTGCGACACGAGTTTTCCGGACGGCAGCGACATCACGAAGTACGCGCCGAAGAAGGTGAATTGCACCAGCATCACCTGCGCGTAGTTCAGCGTGAACAGCGATTTCAGGTGCGGGATCAGCACGTCGTTCAACACCGTGATGAAGCCCCACATGAAGAAGATCGCGCTCATCACCGCCATCGCCACGCGGTTGCTGGTTGCGCGGCCGGACGCCGGCTGCGCCGGGCGCGGATCATTGGCCGTATGCATCGCATTCATCGCTCACGCCCCTTCCGGTGTGGTGTTGGTTCGCAGCGCGCGCAGCATCGCACGGATTTCGGCCGCGTCGCTGCGCAGCTCGCCTTCGGCCATTTCGTGCAGGATGGGACAATGGCTCATTCTGCTCGGCAAGCGGCATTTTGCCGAGGCGTGGAACTCCCGCGCGCCGGTGACTGCGGCCACTTCCGCGATATTGCCGGAGGTAATCCCCGCGCCGGGCATGACCGCGGTGCGTCCGCGCGCTTGGTCGATCAATTCCCGGATCAACGCGGCGCCCTGCATTGCAGTTTCGCGCTGTCCGGAAGTCAACACGCGCTCGCAACCCAGCGCGATGATGTCTTCCAGTGCCCCGTGCGGATCGCGCGCGCAATCGAAGGCGCGATGGAAAGTGACGCCCATGCCGCCCGCCTTGGCGATCAGCTTCTGGCAACATACCGTATCCACGTTGCCATCCGCATCCAGCGCGCCGAGTACCACGCCGTCGCAGCCGAGCGCCGCACAGGCTTCAATATCGCGCTGCATGATTTCCAATTCGAGATCGTCGTAGAGGAAGTCGCCGGCGCGTGGACGGATCAGTACGTACAGCGGGATGCGTAGCCGCTCGCGCGCCAATGCGATTGTCGCGTGCGATGGCATCAATCCGCCTAGTTCCAGCGCGCTGCACAGCTCCACGCGCGCAGCGCCGCCGTCCTGCGCGGCGAGCGCGGACGCAACGGAGTTGGCGGCGATTTCGAGGATTGGGTCTGCTAACGCCATGTCAAATGGTCGCGCCGTTGGCCCTGCGTCTGCAGGGCAAGGAAGAGCGAGGAAGATGTATGTCGATACTTCGACGAGCGATGACGCAGCCATGCGGGCAAAGGGCCACGGCCCTTCGGGTTGCTCCGCAGCGGCCGCCATACTGCGGCGCGCGCCTTGACCATAGATTGGCTATGGCGCCGCGGCGCGCACCTTGTCTGGCAGCCGCTGCGGAAGCAACGCGGCTCATTTGGCATGGCGTTAGAAGACCCTGTCACGCGCCGTAAACGCTCTTCGACGGCAGCAACGCGTTCTGATCTTTCGTATCGCACACGGCGTATTTGAAACCGGGCTGGATCGCCCACGCGCCGACTTCACCGTCGGTGTTCATGGCGAGAAACGCAACCTGGATATCCTTCGCGGTCTTGGGCTTTTTGCTGACGATGCGCAGCACCGCTTCCTTGCAGGCCTGCGTGGGCGAGCGGCCCTGCCGCATCAATTCGACCACCAGAAAACTGCCGGCGTTGCGGATTACTTCCTCGCCCACGCCGGTGGATGTCGCCGCACCTACTGCGCCATCGACGTAAAGCCCCGCGCCAATGATCGGCGAATCGCCCACGCGTCCGTGCAGCTTCCACGCCATGCCGCTGGTGGTGCAGGCGCCCGCGAGGTGGCCGTGCGCATCGATCGCCAGCATCCCGAGCGTGTCGTGATTGTCCTTGCCGCCGGGCATGCCTTTGCCGTAATCGCGCACTTCGCTGTTGATCACGGGCTGGTAATGCGCGCTCTTCAGCCATTCGCGCCAAGCGGCTTCCGCTTCCGGCGTCAGCAGGTTCTCCTTCGTGAAACCCTGCTCCAGCGCGAATTGCAGCGCGCCGTCGCCGGCCAGCAGCACGTGCGGCGTGCGTTCCATCACCCGCCGCGCCACCGAAATGGGATGCGCGATGTGCTCCAGCGCCGCGACCGCGCCGCAGTTGCCTTGCCAATCCATGATGCTGGCATCCAGCGTGACGTGCCCATCGCGATCGGGATAGCCGCCTTTGCCGACGCTGTGGTTCTTCAAGTCTGCTTCCGGCACGCGCGCACCGGCTTCGACGGCATCCAGCGAATGACCGCCGTCCTTCAGGATCGACCACGCTGCGTGATTCGCAGCCACGCCGAAATCCCAGGTGGAAGCCACGCGGGCGACGCCTTTGGTGGGACGGGCCGCATCGGCCGCCTTTGCGCGTGCAGCGAGGGCGACGGCCGAAGCGCCCAAGGCCGCGGTTTTCAGAAACTGGCGGCGGTCGCTCATCGATCCCTCCTCGAGGCTTCGGCAGATCGGCGGATCATGCCACGCCTCGCGCCCGTGACACACAGGTGTTACGTATATGTAGCTATAATCCATCTATGAAACAGAGTTGCACCCGATGAGCGGCGCGCCGGCTGCGAGCGAACGTGCGCGCCCGACGCTGCCGCCGCTGGGCTTCGGCGCGGCGCCTATCGGGAATCTCTACGCGGAAGTCGGCGAGGAGGATGCGCAGACCGCCTTGCAGGCCGCGTGGCAGGGCGGCGTCCGCTGGTTCGACACCGCGCCCTTCTATGGGCACGGGCTCAGCGAACAAAGGCTCGGCCGCGCGTTCGCGCGGTGGCCGCGCGATTCGTTCGCGGTTTCGACCAAGGTCGGGCGGATCATCGAAGTGGATGTCGAAGCACTCGGGGCGTCCGACGGCTTTGCGGTGGCGGGCAGCCGCGCGACCTTCGACTACAGCCGCGACGGCGTGCGCCGCTCGTTCGAAGCCAGCCTGCGGCGGCTGGACGTCGATCACATCGAGATGCTTTTCCTGCACGACATCGGCCGGCTGACGCACGGCGATCGCCATCCGCAAGTGTTGCGGCAGGCATTGGACGAAGCGCTGCCGGCCATGGCCGAACTGCGCGAGCAGGGCGTGGTGGATGCGATCGGCCTAGGCGTCAATGAAGTCGAAGTCTGCATGGAGGTGCTGCCGCGTTTCGATCTCGATTGCATCATGCTGGCCGGGCGCTACACGTTGTTCGAGCAGACTTCCGCTCTACCGCTGCTGGATGAAGCGCAGCACCGTAGCGTGAGCGTGATCGTCGCCGGACCTTATAACTCCGGCTTGCTGGGCGATCCTCGAGGACCCGGTTCGACATACAACTACGCGCCGCCGGACGAAAACGTGTTGCGCCGCGCGCGCGAGATCTACGCGATCTGCGCGAAAGAAGGCGTGGACGTCGGCGCGGCCGCTTTGCAATTTCCGTTGGCGCATCCGGCGGTGGTTTCGGTCGTCGCGGGGATGCGCAATTCCGCGGAAGTCGAATGCGCGATTGCGCGGCGCGGTGCTGCAATTCCGCCGCGCGTGTGGGAGCGCCTGAAGTCCGCCGGCATCATTGCCATGAATGCGCCGCTGCCGGCAGAGCTCACCGCATGAGCGCGCGCCTCGCCGGCAAGCGTTGCCTGATCACCGCTGCGGGCGCGGGCATCGGCCGCGCCAGCGCGCTGGCGTTCGCGCGCGAAGGTGCGGAGGTGCTGGCGACCGATATCGATTCGGACGCATTGCAAGCGCTGCGCGATGAGCAACCGGCGATCCGCACCGCATTGCTCGATGTCACCGATGCCGCGCAAATCGCGGCGTGGATCGAAGCGAATCCCGAACTCGAGGTGCTGTTCAACTGCGCGGGTTACGTGCACGCCGGGACCATTCTCGACACCGATGAAGACGCGTGGCGGCGTTCGTTCGCGATCAATGTCGACTCGATGTTCCGTCTGTGCAAGGCGGTGCTGCCGGGCATGCTGGCGCGCGGGCGCGGCAGCATCATCAACATGTCGTCGGTCGCTTCCAGCGTGAAGGGGGTGCCGAACCGTTTCGCCTACGGCGCCACCAAGGCCGCGGTGATCGGTCTGACCAAGGCGATCGCGGCGGACTACGTGGCACGCGGCGTGCGTTGCAACGCGATCTGTCCCGGCACGGTGGATACGCCTTCGCTCGAACAACGCATCCGCGCGATGGGTGGCGATCCGGAATCGGTGCGGCGCAGCTTCATCGAACGTCAGCCGATGGAGCGCTTGGGAAAACCGGAAGAGATCGCCGCGTTGGCGGTGTATCTCGCCTCGGACGAATCCGCGTTCACCACCGGCGCGATCCACGTGATCGACGGCGGCTGGTCGGGATAAGGTTATGAAGCTTTTGCGTTACGGGGAAGCCGGAAAAGAAAGGCCGGGTCTGCTGGATGCGGACGGCGCGCTGCGCGATCTGTCGCAGGCGGTGGCTGACTTCGACGGCGAGACATTGAGTGCGACGAATATCGCGCGACTGCGCGCGCTGGATGTTTTGCGCTTGCCGAAAGTGGATAGCGCATCACGCGTCGGCCCGCCGGTGGCGCAGATCGGCAAGATCGTTTGCGTCGGTTTGAATTACGCCGATCACGCCGCGGAATCCGGATTGCCTGTGCCCGAACAGCCGGTGCTGTTCATGAAAGCCACGAGCGCGATCGTCGGCCCGAACGACGACGTCGTCATTCCGCACGGTTCGACGAAAACCGATTGGGAAGTGGAACTGGGCGTGGTGATCGGCGACACCGCGCGCGATGTGCCGCGCGAGTCAGCGCTGGGATACGTCGCCGGTTACACGGTCGTCAACGATGTTTCCGAGCGTGCATTCCAGCTCGAACACGGCGGGCAATGGGTCAAGGGCAAGAGCTGCGATACGTTCGCGCCGTTGGGTCCGTGGCTGGTGACGCGCGACGAAATTCCGGATCCGCAGAACCTGGAACTGTGGCTGGAAGTCAACGGCCACCGCTACCAGAACGGCAACACGCGCACGATGGTGTTCGATGTCGCCATACTGGTCGCCTACATCAGCCGCTACATGACGCTGCATCCGGGCGATGTGATTTCGACCGGCACGCCGCCGGGGGTCGGCATGGGACAGAAGCCGCCGGTGTATCTGCGAGCCGGCGACGTGATGGAGCTGGGCATCAGCGGATTGGGGCGGCAACGGCAGCGCGTCATTACTGCGCGGGATGCGCAGACATGACACGCATCACCGCACTCGAAGCGCTCGACATCCGCTTTCCGACCTCGGTGCACATGGTCGGTTCGGATGCGATGAACCATGATCCCGATTATTCGGCGGCCTACATCACGTTGCGAACCCACGATCCTGAGGTGGTGGGCTACAGCCTGGTGTTCACCATCGGCCGCGGCAACGACGTGCAGACCGCGGCGGTGCGCGCGCTGGCGCCGCTGGTCGTGGGCCGCGACGCAAACGAAGTGCTGGACGATCTCGGCACGTTCTCCCGCAGCCTGATCGATGACTCGCATCTGCGCTGGCTCGGTCCCGAGAAAGGCGTGATGCACATGGCGATCGGCGGCATCGTCAACGCCGCCTGGGACATGGCCGCGCGGCGCGCGGGATTGCCGCTGTGGCGGTTCCTCGCACGGATGACGCCGGAAGAAATCGTCGCCGCGATCGATCTGCGGTATCTCACCGATGCGCTGACCGAAGACGAAGCGCTGCAAATCCTGCGGCGCGCGCAACCCGAGAAAGAAAAACGCATCGCCGAATTGCTGAAACGCGGCTACCCCGCCTACACCACTTCGCCCGGCTGGCTGGGCTATTCCGACGATCTGCTGGCGGAGTTGACGCGGCGCGCGGTGGCGGAAGGTTTCCGTACCATCAAACTGAAAGTCGGTCTGGATCTCGAAGACGATTTGCGGCGGCTGGAAATCGCGCGGGCCGCGGTGGGTGAGGATGTCGCAATCGCGGTGGATGCGAATCAAAGATGGGACGTGCCGCAGGCGATCGAATGGATTCGCGCGCTGTCGCGTTTCAAACTCGCATGGGTGGAAGAGCCGACGCATCCGGACGACGTGTTGGGCCACGCCGCGATCCGTCGTGCCGTTGCGCCCGTGCCGATTTCCACAGGCGAGCACACCCACAATCGCGTGATGTTCAAGCAACTGCTGCAGGCGGACGCGGTGGATCTGTTGCACATCGATGCCGCGCGCGTCGCAGGGGTCAACGAGAATCTCGCGATCCTGCTGCTGGCGGCGAAGTCCGGCGTGCGCGTGTTCCCGCACGCGGGCGGCGT
>DAIOUL010000014.1:0-42766 GCA_036759545.1 Rhodanobacteraceae bacterium | reverse complement strand
CCACGGTGCCGATCACTTCGAGGTGGCTCAGCTCCTCAGTCGCGATATCCAGCAGCATGTCCTTGCGGCCGGGGTCGTCCTCGCCCAAAGCCTGGGTGAAATAGCGCATCGCGGCGGCCAGTTCGCCGTCGGGGCCGCCGAATTGCTCCAGCATCAGATTGGCAAGACCGGGATTGCTCTCGGCCACGTGTACGGAATATTGCAGGCGTTTGTTGTGCGCGAACATCGTAGGTCCCTCTTGCGTTACGTCCGTTTCGAAAGGCGCGGTCGCAAGAGCTGTGCCACGGTTGACGCGGCACCACGGCGTGTATCGGACACGGCCGCCGCCGTAATTCTTGCGGCAGGCGGAAAAATTTGCCCGGTGATCGCGTCAGCTTTTCAGCTTGTAGCCCGTGCGGAAGATCCAGGCCACGGCGATCAGGCAGAGGATCAGGAATCCGAATGTCGCCGCGAGGCTGATGCCGACACCGACATCGGCGAGTCCGTAGAAACTCCAGCGGAAACCGCTGATGAGATAGACGACCGGATTGGCCAGCGTGATCTTCTGCCACAGCGGCGGGAGCATGTGGATCGAATAGAAGCTGCCGCCCAGGAAGGTGAGTGGGGTGATGATCAGCAGCGGGATCACCTGGAGTTTTTCGAAATTGTCCGCCCAGATGCCGATGATGAAGCCGAACAGGCTGAAGGTGATCGCGGTCAGCAGCAGGAACCCCACCATCCACAGCGGATGCGCGATTTCGTAGGACACGAACAGGCGCGCGGTGCCGAGGATGATCAATCCGACGATCACCGACTTGGTCGCCGCCGCACCAACGTAACTGGTGACGATTTCGATGAACGAGATCGGCGCCGAGTGGATCTCGTAGATCGTGCCGATGAATTTCGGGAAGTAGATGCCGAACGAGGCGTTGGTCACGCTCTGCGTCAGCAGGGTCAGCATGATCAGGCCGGGAATGATGAAGGCGCCGTAGCTCACGCCTTCCACGGTGGTGATGCGCGAACCGATCGCCGAGCCGAACACCACGAAATACAACGAGGTCGAGAGCACGGGCGAAGCCACGCTTTGCATCAGCGTGCGGCCGGTGCGCGCCATTTCGAAGCGATAGATTGATTTCACTGCGCGAAAGTTGAATTTCATGGCCGCACCTCGCGCGTGCGGTCGTGCACCAGACTGACGAAGATTTCCTCCAGCGAACTTTGCCGCGTACTCAGGTCGCGGAAGCCGATATTCGCGGCCGAAAGATCGCGCAGTAAAGAAGTAATGCCGGTGCGCTCGGCCTGGGTGTCGTAGGTGTAGAGCAGTTCGCTCCCGTCGGCCGAGAGCTCCAGATCGTACGCAGACAGCGATTGCGGGACTGTTTCCAACGGCTGGTGCAGTTGCAGGCTCAACTGCTTCTTGCCCAGCTTGCGCATCAATGCGTGCTTTTCCTCGACCACGATCAGCTCGCCCTTGTTGATCACGCCGACGCGATCGGCCATTTCCTCGGCCTCGTCGATGTAGTGCGTGGTGAGGATGATGGTGACGCCGCGCTCGCGCAGCCGCCGAACCATGTTCCACATGTCGCGGCGCAGTTCCACGTCCACGCCGGCGGTGGGTTCGTCCAGGAACAGCACGTCGGGCTCATGCGACAGTGCTTTCGCAATCATCACGCGCCGCTTCATGCCGCCCGAAAGCGTCATGATCTGGTTGTTGCGCTTGTCCCACAACGAGAGATCCTTGAGCACGCGTTCGATGTGCGCTGGATTCTTCGGCTTGTCGAACAGGCCGCGGCTGAAGCTGACCGTGTTCCACACCGATTCGAACGCGTCGGTGGTTAGCTCCTGCGGCACCAGGCCGATGATCGAGCGCGTGGCGCGGAATTCGCGCACGATGTCGTGTCCCGCGACCGTGACCGAACCTTCGCCCGGCGTCACGATGCCGCAGACGATGCTGATAAGCGTGGTCTTGCCGGCGCCGTTGGGTCCGAGCAGGGCGAAGATCTCGCCGCGGCGGATATCGAGATCGACGTGCTTCAGCGCCTGGAAGCCGCTCTTGTAGGTCTTGCTCAAACCCCTGATCGAAACGATCGCTTGCTCGTTTGCGCGCATTTGTGCGGCTGTCGCGGCGTTTTTCATCAGATGCTCACCGGCGGCGAAGCCGCACATGATCGCGTAAACACCGCAGCGGCGGAAGTCCGCCGCGTCTCGACTCTCGCGTACGGGTGTCGAAAGTCACTTCTGCCGATCGTCATCCATGACCGAGAATGCGGAACCGCTCGTCGCACGCAGCGCACGCGCGGAACAATCGGGGAGGTGAGCGGCGATGAACGTGAACCGTGAACAGGCGACGTCGAGGGCGCTCGCCGCGCTGGGCATCAGCGACATGGAAGAGTGCACGTATCGCGCGTTGCTGGCCCGGCACACCGCGACCGCTGCCGAGATCGCGCGCGAGCTTTCGCTTTCGCAACGCATGGCCAAGACCCTGCTCGGCAATATCGAAGCCAAGGGTCTGGCTACGCGCACGCCGGAAACGCCGAGCGTATACATCGCGGCGCCGCCCGAGTTCACCATCGAAACGCTGATCAAGCAGCGTCAGGCGATGCTGGAGCAGGCGCGCGAAGTGATTCCGGACCTGAAGGGATTGGCCGAGCAGGCGAACAACGTGCGCGGCTATGACCGCATCCTCGAATTGATCACCAACCGGGCCAGTCTCGGCCTGGTTTATTCGAAGTTGTACAACTCGGCGCGCAGCGAGATCGTGGTGTTCCAGCGCGCGCCGATCCTGTTGCCGGCGGCACGTCAAAGCGACCCCCTGCCGAAAGGCGTGCGGGTGCGCACCGTCACCGAAGCGGAATGTCTGGAGCTGCCCGGGATGCTGGACTGGATCCGGCACGACACGCAACGCGGCGAGGAGGCTCGCACCTATCCCAGCCTGCCGTTCAAGATGATGATCGTGGACCGCAGCATCGGACTGCTGACGCTGGTGACGGATCCGGAAGCGCCGACGCTGCTGGTGCATCGCAGCGCCTTGCTGGAGGCGCTGTGCCTGCTGTTCGAATTCGCGTGGGAGAAAGCCACGCCGATCCTCGCGGTGCACGGCAAGCTCGAAACCGGCGTGGGCGAAGGGCGCCTGTCGGAAACCGCGGACACGTTGATTCCGATGCTTGCGGCCGGTCTCAATGACAAGGCGATCGCGCTGGAACTGGGAATTTCCGCCGCCACACTCAATCGCCGCATCGGCGAATTGATGAAAGCCTACGGCACGCGCACGCGTTTCCAGTTGGGCTGGCGCATCGCGCTGGAAACTTCGCGCGCGAATTCCGAACGCAATCTCGCGGCGGTGCGCAATCTGCGATCGGTGGCATGAGGGATTTCGCTCATGAGCATCATCCATCATCATTTTTTATTGCGGATGCATGGGCGCAAGGAATAGTCTCGTACCGTTCCGGCTTCCGGGGAGTCCACAAGCAGAAGCCACTGATGGCGGTCGACCCTGACGGACTGCTGCATTGCCGGCCAACTTGATCCGCCACGCGCGGAAGCTCGCCCGAATCGCCCGCGCCGTTGTCATCCACGGCTGTCGATAGTGATTTGAAAGCTCGCGGCCGCCGCACCTGCGATCGCCCGCATCCGGAAAACCCGTATCTGAAACGTTCGTTCGCAGCGGACGGTGCTGGTCTGCTGCCAGAAAACCTTGGGAGCGCAGATGAACAAGAAGATCTACAGCCTGGTGTGGAACAAATCCCTGCAGCAAGTCGTCGTTACGTCCGAGTTGGCCACCTGCAAGGGCGCCGCCGGCAGCAGCGGAACCGCACGCGGATCGGCGAAGTTCGCGCGGCTGGCGCTGGCTGTGTTGCTGGCGATCGGAGCGGTCCCGCTGGCGTTCGCGGGGCAGACCGATTGCAGCGGCGCATCGGCTTCCGGCAACAATGCGATCGCGTGCGGCAATGGCGCCGACGCCAGTGGTGCCTACGCATCCGCGTTCGGATACGACGCCACCGCAAGCGGATTGAACAGCGTCGCGCTGGGCTTCGATGCGGTCGCGGTCGGCGAGAAAGCTGTCGCGGTGGGCTATGTCGCGGTAGCGAGCGGCGCTTTCAGCACGGCGCTCGGCAACAACGCGCACGCAACGGGAGATTTCAGCAGCGCGGTCGGACGAAACGCATTCGCGAGCGGATATCGATCCGCCGCGATGGGCTATCAGGCGTATGCGACCGGCGACGACAGCTTGGCGCTCGGCAGCCACGCGGCAGCGGGCGGTTCCGGCTCGATCGCGCTGGGAAACAATGCCTCCGGTTCCAGCGACAACGGCATCGCGATCGGCACGAATACCTATGTCGCGGCGACCGGCATGGGCAGCAAGTTCGCGGGCTACGCGACGCTGCCGACGCAGGGCATCGCGATCGGTACCGGCGCGCAGGCGACGCAAGTCGGCGCCGTGGCGGTTGGCGTAGGTGCGCAGGCGACCGGCCTCTACGGCGCTGCATTCGGCGATCGCGCGGCGGCGAGTTCCTTCTACAGCACCGCGATCGGATATCTAGCCCAGGCCAGCGACGTGCGGGCCACGGCCCTCGGTACCCGCGCGCAAGCCAGCGGCAAATACAGCACGGCGGCCGGCGAACTAGCGATCGCCACATCCAAGCACGCCACCGCGCTCGGCGGTCATTCCTACGCGAGCAATGTCGGCAGCACCGCGGTGGGATTCGCGAGCACGGCCAGCGGCCCGTATTCCTCGGCGTTGGGGCAAGGCGCGCGCGCCACGCACTATGGCGCTACCGCAATCGGTTTCAACACCTATGCAGGTGGCTATCTGGCGAGCGCGATCGGCAAGTATTCCAGCGCGCTGGGCACCCGCTCGATCGCGGAGGGCTACAAAGCCAGGGCCAGTGAAGACGCGGTCAACGGCGTCGCGCTGGGCTACGCCGCCAATGTTTCCAACTACTCGGCGATGGCACTCGGCTCGCAATCGAACGCCAGCGGCGTTTCTTCCGTTGCGCTGGGAGACAGCACGATCGCACAAGGCGATTACAGCCTCGCGGCCGGCCCATTCGCCGTGGCGCAAGGCGCATCCTCGACCGCCGTCGGCGATTCCGCCAACGCTCTGGCAGACAACAGCACCGCTGTCGGCGGCAATGCGTATGCGAGCGGAGATGGCTCGACTGCGCTGGGCCACAGCGCAAGCGCGACCGGTGAGAACGACATCGCCCTGGGCAATGGCGCCGCCACTGGCGGCAGCGGCGGAAACAACATCGCAATCGGAACCGGTGCCTACGCAGGCAGCGCTTACGGCGGCAACATCGCGATCGGGCAGAACGCGCGCGCTGCCGGCGCTGGCAAATACACGACCGCGATCGGACGCAATGCCAGCGCGGATGGCAAATACGCGACGGCGGTGGGCAACGGCGCGGCCGCGTCCAACGATCTCAGCATGGCCATCGGTGCGCGGGCGAACGCTGCCGGATCGGTTTCCACCGCGGTGGGCGAGTATTCCACGGCGGGCGATGCCGGAGCGACGGCGGTCGGCGCCTTCTCCTACGCGACCGCGGCGGAGAGCACCGCGTTGGGCTTTTCCGCCTTCGCCACGGCGCGAAGTGCGACGGCGCTCGGCGAGAACGCGCACGCGACGGGTTATGCCACGGCGGTCGGCGCGAACAGTTACGCCAACGGATACGGATCGAATGCATTGGGCACTTTCGCATTCGCCGCGGGCGTGCACAGCAACGCGTTGGGTGCGAATTCGGTGGCGATCGGGGATGACTCGCTGGCGATGGGCTACCGCTCGTATAGCGCCGGTTCGCATAGCAACGCGATGGGCTACTTCGCGGCGGCGTCGGGATACGGGTCGAATGCCATCGGTTCGAACGCTGCAGCATCGGGTTATTCGTCGATCGCGCTGGGCAACACCAGCCTTGCGAACGGCGACTACGGCACGGCGGTAGGACCTTTCGCGGTGGCGCAGGGCTATTCGTCGGTGGCCGTGGGTGACACGGCGAATGCCATCGGCGACCAGAGCATCGCGATCGGCAAGAACGCGTATGCAGGCAGCGTCAATGGCATCGCGATCGGCAACGGCGCGTACGTGGGCGCGACTTACCAGGGCGCTCCGACGCAAGGCATTGCGATCGGATACCAGGCGCAGGCAACCGCCAAGGACAGCATCGTCATCGGCAATCAGGCCAGGACCGCCGGCGCGGGCAAGTACGCGACCGCGATCGGCACCAACGCGTATGCCGGTAGAAATGCGATCTCCATCGGCAGCAACAGCTCGGCGATTGGCAAATATGCGACTGCGGTCGGCAACGGGGCTCATGCCGACGAATCGTTCGGCACGGCATTCGGCAACAGGGCCGATGCCGGTTCGGTTTCCGCCACCGCGATCGGTGCGAGCGGCACCGCGACGGGCTTCTTCTCCTCGGCGCTCGGATATCTCGCCCGCGCCACCAACACCGGCGCGGTTGCGCTGGGAGCGGACAGCTACGCCAGCGGTTATGCCGCCGTGGCGGCGGGTTTGAATGCGAATGCAAAGGGCGCGGTATCCATCGCGCAGGGATACGGCGCCTACACGAACGCCGAAGCGACCGGTGGCGTTGCAACCGGTTATGGTGCGGCGTCGACCAATTACTCGGCCGTCGCGATCGGACCCCGATCTGCTGCGAGCGGCATTTCGTCGGTCGCCTTGGGCGACACCACGGTTGCACAAGGCGACTACAGCCTCGCTGCAGGACCGTTCGCCGTTGCACAGGGCATGTCCTCAACTGCAATCGGCGATACCGCCAACGCATTGGCCGACAACAGCACGGCCGTGGGTGGCAGTGCGTACGCAAGCGGCGTGAGTTCGCTGGCGGTGGGCGACCACGCCACCGCGCTGAGCGACAACAGCATCGCGATCGGCAAGGGCGCGTATGTCGCCGCGATGGGCACCAAGACCAACAAGTACGGCAGTTCTTATCAGGCACCGACACAAGGCGTCGCCATCGGCCCGGATGCGCAGGTATCCGGCGTGTATGGCGTGGCGCTGGGCAAGAACGCGTCGGCCAACAGTCCCAGTTCGATTGCGATCGGCACCAACGCCTATGCCAGCGGCAAATACGGCACCGCGATCGGCCGCTACGCTTATGCCAGCGGCAAGTATGCAACGGCGGTCGGAGACGGCGCGCGGGCGGTCGGCTTGTACACGACGGCATTGGGATCGAATTCCCGGGCCAACTCCGATTTCGCGATGGCGGTCGGAATGAACGCCTATGCGGAGGGGAGATACGCGACAGCGGTCGGCACCGCGGCCTACGCAGGTTATGCCGGCACTTCGCTCGGCATCAGCGCCGCGGCGCGGAGCAAAGGAGCGACGGCGCTCGGTGCGGACAGTGCTGCCTGGTCGCAGGGAGGCGTGGCGGTCGGAGGCTTTGCCTATGTCGGCCGATATGCCGCCAGCGGCGTGGCCGTGGGCTACCAGACATCCGCATCGGGATACGCCAGTACCGCGCTCGGCGGTCACGCGGCAGCCAGCGGCATCTCCTCGGTCGCATTGGGCGATTCGACAGTTGCTGAAGGCGACTACAGCCTCGCTGCAGGACCGTTCGCCGTTGCACAGGGCATGTCCTCAACTGCAATCGGCGATACCGCCAACGCATTGGCCGACAACAGCACAGCCGTCGGCGGCAGCGCGTACGCGAGCGGGATCGGTGCCACCGCGCTGGGCGACAACGCCGTGGCGCTGGCCGACAACAGCACCGCGTTGGGCGTCAACACTTATGCGAGTGGCGTGAGTTCGACCGCGCTCGGCGATCACGCCTCTGCGCTCGGACAGAACGATCTCGCGATGGGCGCGGGCGCGCACACGCTCTCCGGCAATTACTCGACCGGAAACAACATCGCGGTCGGCACCAACGCCTATGCGGGCAACGCATACGGCGGCGGCGCGATCGCCATGGGCGATCAGGCGACCGCCAACAGCCAGTACGCCGCAGCTTTCGGAACGAAAGCCTTCGCCGGCAACTTCGGCGCGCTCGCCGGGGGTTACCTCAGCTCCGCCGCGGGTGAGTGGAGCG
Source organism: Rhodanobacteraceae bacterium (assembly GCA_036759545.1). GTDB lineage: Bacteria > Pseudomonadota > Gammaproteobacteria > Xanthomonadales > Rhodanobacteraceae > 66-474. The sequence goes on along the minus strand of DAIOUL010000014.1, from coordinate 34,742 downwards.
TCGCATTGGGCGAAAAGGCGCAAGCGTCCCAGATCGGCGCAGTTGCGGTCGGCGGCGGCGCCTACGCGCTCGGCAATTCCAGCGTCGCGATCGGCGGACAATTCATCACCTTCGCATCGACCGTCCACACCAAGGCGCTGGGTTCGCATTCGGTCGCGGTCGGTCCGGGAGCGTTGAGCGAAGGCGACTTCTCGATCGCGCTGGGCGATGAATCGGTCGCGGGCAACGACTTCACCGTCGCACTGGGCGGCGGTTCTTCGGCGTCCGGCTATCGCGGCACCGCCCTGGGCATGAATTCCATCGCGCGCGGCGACGCCAGCACCGCGGTCGGTTCCGGCGCATCGGGTTACGGCGTGCTGAGCAGCGCGTTCGGAATTCTTTCCAGCGCGGCCGGTGATGCTTCTCTGTCGCTCGGCGCTTACGCCGCAGCAGGCGGCACGGGTTCGATCGCCGAAGGCCTCGCGGCATACACCACTCCCGATGCGTACAACGCGGTCGCGCTGGGTTCGCACGCTTACGCATCGGGGCAGGGCGCGGCAGCACTCGGCGCGTTGTCGAAGGCGTCCGGCGGGCTGAGCCTCGCTGCCGGTTACTCCGCGTTCGCCACCGGCGAAGGTTCCACCGCTCTGGGCGACACCGCGGCGGCGATGGGCGACTACAGCAGCGCGGTCGGAGCCAACGCGTATGCAAGCGGGGATCATGCTTCGGCCTTCGGTGAAAACGCACAAGCCAGCGGCGACCGCAGCAGCGCGTTCGGTGCCAATGCAACGGCGCTCGGCAACTTCTCGATCGCGAGCGGATTCAACAGCATCGCCGGCCAGAAATGGGCGGTCGCCTATGGCCCCGGCAGCAAGGCCACCGGACAGAGTGCTGTCGCCATCGGCGGACAGATGGTGGTGATCAACGGCGAAACCTGGAAGAAGGAATTATGGTCGACGGAAGCGACCGGACAGGAAAGCACGGCGATCGGCACCGCGGCGCATGCGACGGATTACGCGACCACCGCAGTCGGTTCCACTTCCGAAGCTTCCGCACAAGGCGCTGTGGCGGTGGGTACCGCCAGCACAGCGCGCGGTGACGACAGCGTCGCGCTCGGCACGATGGCACGCGCCTACGACGTGCTCGGCATCGCCATCGGTTCCAGTGCGCAGGCGCAATCCGCGCGCAGCATCGCGCTGGGCGAGATGTCGGTCAGCGCGGGCGACGGCTCGCTCGCGATCGGCGGCCTGGCCGCGGCCGGCGGCGATCAAAGCATTGCATTGGGATGGAACGCGATCGTGTTCCCCGGCGCCACCAATACGGCGCTGGGCGCCAACAGCGAAGTCGCGCCGGATGCAACCAATTCGGTCGCGCTCGGCAATAACTCCTACGCGGATCGCCCGAACACGGTTTCGGTCGGCACGCCTGCGCGCATTTCGGACGGGCAATTCCCGGTCGACATTCCGGCGATGGATCGCCAGATCACGCACGTCGCGGCGGGCACGGAAGACACCGATGCGGTCAATGTTGCACAGTTGAACGCGGCGACGGCGGGGGCCCGCACGACTGCGGCTTACTTCCAGAGCAACGGCGCGGGAGATGGCAGCGACAATTCACTGGCGTCCGGCATCGATTCGGTTGCGGCCGGCGCGGGCGCGCAAGCCACGGCGGACAACAGCGTGGCGATCGGCGCGGGCTCGCTCGCGGATGTGATGAACACCTTCTCGGTTGGTTCCGTCGGTAACTATCGCCGTATCGTCAACGTCGCCGATCCGGTAGATGCGCACGACGCGGTGACGCTCGGCTACCTGCAGGCGAATTACTCCACCAGCTCGATGATCAGCAATCTCTCGAGCGAAATCGACGCGTTGAACAAGCAGGTGGCGTCATTGCAGGGTGCGTCCGGCGGAGTTTCGAATGACGCAGCGCTCGCCCAGCCGGCAGCTCCGGCGCAGAGCAGCGGTGCACCCGCGCGTGCAGCGAATACCCCTGCGCTGTCCGGTGAATCGCAACAGGCGGTCGTCTCGGCGAACGGTTACACCGACCAGCAAACCGCGGAAGCCTTGCACTCGGCGCAGACTTATGCCGACAGCGCCAGCGCTCAGACGTTGAATTCGGCCAAGGCGTACACCGATCAGGCATTGGCCGGCTACGTCACCACCGATTCGTTCAACCAGTTCCAGCAACAGGTCGACGTGCGCTTCAACGAGCAGGACAAGCGCATCGACAATCTGGGCGCGATGGGCGCGGCGTCATCGCAGATGGCCATCAATACGGCCGGCTTGTCGGGCGACAACCGCGTCGGTGTGGGCGCGGGCACCTACAACGGCCAGTCGGCGGCGGCGATCGGATATCAACACATGTTCGCCGATCACAAGGCCAGCATTTCGATCGGTGCCTCGTTCGGCAGCGGCGATACGGCCGGTGGCATCGGCGCAGGCTTCAGTTGGTGAGGGGAGGGCGCTGAAGAACACATCGGAGGCATCGCGCCAAACTTCGACAATCCATCAAACCTGGCGATGCAAGGTTTGATCGCCCCCTGACTCAAGGGGGCTGCGATACCGGCGATTTCGTTATTCCTGACATAGAGGTGTACCCATGTTGATGCTACACAACCTGCGCAAGACGGCGCTCGTGCTGGCGGTCACCGGCGCGATCGGCGTGGCCGGTGCAACCCAGGCCGCGTCCAATACTTCCCTGGCAACCGTGAGCCGCGGCACCCAACTGCTGCACGGCGATTCGATCGGCGGCGCGCTGTCGCTGTCGCACCCGATCCACGTGACCCTCGCGCTGAAGCTGCGCAATCCGGACCGGTTGCGCGCTTTCAATTCCAGACCGCATCAGCCGATGAGCAGGGCGCAGCTCTCGGCCGATCATCTGCCGACGCAGGCGCAAGCCCAGGCGGTTGCGAATTTCCTCAAAGATGCCGGTTTCAAGAACGTCAGGATCTCGGGCAACCGCATGCTGGTGAATGCCGACGGCACGGCGGCGACGGCTGCCCGCGCGTTCAACACTTCGCTGGCGCAAGTGCGCACGCACGACGGCCGGGTCACTTTCGCCAACACCAGCGACATCAAGATTCCGACGAGTTTGCGTGACAGCGTGCAGGCGGTGCTGGGCCTGCAGGGCGTGCACAAGGCGAATTACTTTGCGCAGCGGGCACAAGCGGCAGCGGGCGGCATCAGCGGTCACGATCCGATGGAATTCGCTTCGATCTACGGCGCGGCCGGCCTGAAAACCGCCGACACCGTGGACGTCGCCGTGTGGGGCTGGGGCAGCATGGAGCAGACGCTGACCGATCTCGACACCTTCACCGACGCGCACGCGTTGCCGCGCGTCAGCACCAATGTCGTGTGCACCGACTACGATGGTTACGGCAGCGGCACCATCAGTACCACCGATCCGAGCTGCAAGAGTTTCGACGAGGGTTCGGTCGAATGGGATCTGGACAGTCAGGACATCATCGGCATGACCGGCGGCGTGAAAAGCCTGACTTTCTACGCGGCGTACGGCGGCTACAACGGTTCCGTCACCACCGCGTTGAATTCGATCGTCGCACCGCCCGATGGCATTCCGCTGGCATCGGTGATCAACGCATCGTTCGGCGAATGCGAACGGTTCCAGGACAGCGGGCAGGGCGGTGACGGCTCCGCGCAGGCCGATGATGCGCTGTTCCAGATCGCGCAGGCGCAGGGACAGACATTTTCCGTTTCCACCGGCGATCACGGCGCCGACGAATGCGGCGACGGCAAACTCGATTCGGCCAGCTATCCGGCGAGTTCGCCGTACGTCGTCTCGGTGGCGGGCACGACCTTAAACGCGGCCAACGGCGCGTACAGCCGCGAGACCGAATGGATCGGCTCGGGCGGCAGCCCGAGTTCCTTCGAATCCGCGCCCGCGTGGCAAGCCTCTCTCACCTACGGCACCTACAAAGGCATGCGCGGCCCGGATGTCGCGTTCGATGCCAATCCCAACACCGGCGCGATCTATTACAACTACGGCCAGTTGGTGCAGGTCGGCGGCACCAGTCTGTCGGCGCCGATCTTTGCCGGCGCTTGGGCGCGCTTGCTCGCCAATGGCGCGGTGGACGCGATGAAACCGGCCGGGCAGCAGTTGTACGCAATGCCCGCGTCGTACTTCCACGACATCACCTCGGGCAACAACCACGGGTACATCGCGAAGCGCGGCTGGGATTGGGCTTCCGGCCGCGGCAGCCTCAATATGGGTTCGATTCCGTTGCCGCGCGTCTATGTCGAGAATTACGACGACGGCACCGATCTGGGCAAGTGGGCCGCCGATTTCGACCGCGACCGTGTGATCGAAACCAGCGGCGGCAACCCCGGCAAGTTTTTGGAACAGGACGGGGTCATCAATGCCGTCCCGACTTGGGGCACAGCTTCCACGCGCTATCAGCCCGGCTTCAATGATCAGTTCAAGTCCGACAGCATCTTTACCAGCGACTGGACCGACATGGGCGTCACCGATTTCAGCGTCGATCTGGACGTGCTGCAACCGGCGGACTGGGCGACCGATCGCGGGGTGACGTTGCAACTGATGCAGATGGACGACACCGGCTTCAACGTCACTTACGTCGCGACGTATACGCACCCGCTGGGTTCCCGCGTGCCGAAAGGCTGGCACACGTACACGTTCCCGGTGGACGCAGACTCGGCGACCGTTCCGCCGGGCTGGGTGTTCACGCACGGCGACGGCACGCCCGGCACCGATGCGGAGTGGTCGCAGTTCCTGAAGCGCGTGGACCTGACCACGGTGGGTTATTACCGGCCCGGCTTTGCGTATCCGAGCCTCGGAAGCTGGAACCTCGGCATCGACAACATCACGCTGAAGACGATGCCGCCGTCGGGCTGATCTGGAGCGATATTTCAGAACCCTCAGGTAGGGCCGCTTCGGCGGCCCTTTTTTTGAAGCCTTGGTCCTGTTATTGACGAGAATGTCTATTATGTAAAATTATATGAGCCGCACCAGGCAGGCATCAGATCGGTACGTCCATGAGCAAGGCCACCCTTTCCGATCGATCCCGCGCGAATGAACGCGGCTTTCACGCTGCCGGTGTTTCCCTCGCGGCGTCGATGCACTTGCACGCGGTGAAACGGAGGTTGCGATGCTGCTGACCAGCTTCATCCTCTTTGCGATCACGGCGGTGCTCGGGCTCAGCATGGTGGCGATCCGCGAAACGGGCGGGCGCAATCCGCCGGCATGGCTGACGATGTTCCATGGCTTGCCGGCGGCGGCCGGATTGACCTTGTTGCTGTACGCGACATTCGCCTTCGGCGTACCCCGGCTGGCGGTCGCGGCATTGATCCTGTTCCTGATCGCGGCGGGCGGCGGCGCGGTGCTCAACCTGGTGTATCAGCAGCGCGGGCAACTGTTGCCGCGCTGGCTGATGTATCTGCACCTGCTGCTGGCGGTGAGCGGCTTCGTGCTGCTCGCGATCGACGTGTTTGCCTGAGCCAATCGGAATTCGCGGCGAAAACACGAAGGCGAGATCACTGGCGCCAACGCCGGAAAACCAAGCTGGATTCCGGCTTGCGCCGGAATGACGAGTGCGGAGCCACAGCGGCGATCGCTGCTACCGCTACATCACGCCTTCCCCGTCCTTCGATTTGGTCAGCAGCTTCTGCATCGTCGCGGTGAGCGTATCGATCGACAGCGGCTTGCCGATGTGCGCGTCGAAGCCGGCTTTCAGCGCGTGCTGCACATCGGCGTTGCGGGTGAAACCGGTCATCGCCACCAGCGGCACGTACTCGCCGCCGGGCAGCTTGCGCAGACGTTCGGCCAGTTCGTAGCCGTCCATGTTGGGCATGCCGATGTCGGCGAACACGATGTCGAACGGCTGTTTCTCGAATTCCGCCAGCGCCTGCGCGCCATCGCGCGCCAGCGTGACCTGCGCGCCATCCATCTCCAGCAGCTTGCCTAGCGTGTCCGCCGCCTCGGCGGAATCATCCGCGATCAGCACCCGCACGTTGTTCCATGCCGGACCGCTCTGATCGCCTTCGACGGTGCGCGCGGGCGGAGACAACAGACCGTACTCGTAACGCGGCAGCCAGACGCTGAAGGTCGCGCCCCTGCCCGAGCCATCGGATCGCACTTCGATGCGGCCGTTGTGGCGTTCGACCAATTGCTTCACCAGCGCAAGACCGATCCCCAGGCCGCCCCTGCCGGACAGCGCCCGGTTGGGCGCCTGCCCGAACATCTCGAAGATGCGCGGCAGGAAGTGCGGCTCGATGCCCTGCCCCGTGTCGCTGACGCTGATGCGCACGAATTTCGGCTCGGTGACGACGCGCGCGCTGATGCTGCCGCCGGCCGGCGTGAATTTCACTGCATTGCTGACGAGATTCCAGACGATCTGTTCCAGCCGCGCCGGATCCGCACGCGCCAGGGCGGGTTCGTCCGGCAACTCGCAATGCAGCTCCAGGCCGGAGCTGGAAGAGTCTGCGCGCGCGGTGTCCAGGATGCCGCACACCATCGCGCCGGCATCCACGGCTTCCAGATTCAGCACCAGCTTGCCGGTCCGGATGCGCGACATGTCCAGCAGGTCGTCGATGATCTTGTTCTGCCCGCGGATCGCGCGGCGGATCATCTTCAGCGCATCGTCCATCTGCGGCGGGCGCTGCGGCAATCGCGAAAGCATTTCCGTATTGACGCTGATCAGGTTCAGCGGATTCTTCAGTTCGTGCGAGATCACCGCCAGGAAATCATCCTTCATGGCACTGGCAGCCTCGGCTTCGCGCCGCAATTCCGAGCCGCTGACGACGTGGTGGTCGCCGCGCAACGCCTGCAATTCGCGCTGCGTGGCGTCGCGCGCGATCTTGACGTAGCCCTTGAATTGCGCGTTGTCGATGCGGCTCAGCACGCCGCTGCAGAACACCCGCTCGCCCGACTTGGTGACATGCCAGCGCGACTCCTCGACGCTCTCGCTCTGCGCGGCCTGCAGGAATTCATCGCGTTGCGCACCCGCGGCCGCGTCCTCGGGGGTGAAGATGCGCCGGATGCTTTCGCCCACCATTTCGCCCGCGCTCCAGCCGAATACCTTTTCCGCGCCGGAGTTCCAGGCGGTCACCTTGCCGGTATCGTCGGTGACGATGATGGCGTACTCGGGCGCCGCTTCCGCGGCCAGCCGCAACTGGCTCTCGCGCGAGTTGATGCGCTCCTCGGCACGGCGCAACGACGTGGTATCGATGAAGGTCAGCACCGCGCCGTCGATGCGGTTCTCGGCGGTGCGGTACGGCAACACACGCGCGATGTACCAGCGTCCGTCGGCGCTGCGCACCTCGCGTTCGACGGCTTTCAGCAGTTCGAAGGCGTCGCGCGCGTCGTTGGACAGTTGCGGATAATCCAGCCGGCCGGTGATGTCCAGCAGGCTGCGGCCGACGTCGCCCGGGATGATGTTGAAAATGTCCGTCACGCGCGGCGTGTAGCGCTTGATGCGCAGGCCCGGATCGACAAAGATCGTGGCGATGTCGGTGGAGGCGATTAAGTTCTGCAGGTCGTCGTTGATCTTGGCGGTTTCTTCGACCTTGTTCTTCAATTCGAAGTTGACCGTGGTCAGTTCCTCGTTGACCGATTGCAGTTCCTCCTTGCTGGTTTCCAGTTCCTCGGAAGCCGAACGCAGTTCCTCGTTGATCGCCTGCAGTTCCTCGTTGGAGGCCTTCAGCTCCTCGTTGGAGGTCTCGTATTGCTCGATCGTGGCCTGCAGGCGCGCGCGGGTGCGCTGCAATTCTTCTTCCATGTTCCGCAGCACCGCATCTTTCTGCCCGGCGCCTTCCCCGGGCAGCTCGAGATTGGCGCCGAGCGCGTCTTCCACCTCGTCGAACAGCACCAGCACGAATTCGGCATCGGCATCCGGGTCGCGGAACGGCCGCGCGACGATGTTGACGAAGCGCGCGGGCTTGCCTTCTTCCTCGATCTTGACGCGCGCCTCGGTGCTCTTGTTGCTGTGCACGGCCTGGAATAGCGTGCTGCGCAATTCGGCGCGCAGCGCGGGGGCGGCTGCCGCCACCAGGTTGCTCGTGGGTTCACCGGCGGCGAAGCGCAGATAGCGTCCGGCGTTTTCGGACAGGTGCACGATATTGCCGTCGTGGTTCACGATCACCGAGGGCGGTGCGTAGAACTCCAGCACGCGCTGATGCACGTCGGCGAAGGTGAAGCCACGGCGCTCGCCGCCGGGCGGGGCGGCCTCCGCGGACGCGGCCTGGCCGACCGTGCGCGTCGGCGGCATCGCCAGTTGCCGCGAGCCGCGCGCCTGCGCGCGCGAGCGGTAGATGCGGTGTTTCTTGTCCACCACTTCGAAATGCGCATCGGCGGCATCGGCCGATTCCGACGAGCCCAGAAACAGCATGCCGCCGGGGCGCAGCGCGAAGTGGAACATTTCCAGCAGGCGCCGCTGCAATTCGCGATCGAGATAGATCAGCAGATTGCGGCAGGAAATCAGATCGATGCGCGAGAACGGCGGATCGCGCAACACGTTGTGCAGCGCGAACAGCACGCGGTCGCGGAGGGTCTTGTGGATGCGGTAGCGGTGCTGCTCCTTGGTGAAGAATTGCCGCAGGCGCGCGGGCGGCACGTCGGCGATGATCGACTCGGGATACTGACCGGCGCGGCCGAAGGCGATTGCGCCCTCGTCGATGTCGCTGGCGAACACCTGGAACTGCGCGGGCGCGGGCAACGCTTCGGCCTGATCAGCCAGCAACATCGCGATCGAATACGCTTCCTCTCCGGTGGCGCAGGCGGGCACCCACACTCGCACCTGCTCGGTTTTCTGCGCGTTGCGGAACAGCGCCGGAATCACTTGGCGTTCCAGCGCATCGAACGCCTCGCGGTCGCGGAAGAAGTTGGTGACGCCGATCAGCATGTCGTCAAGCAGCGCGGCGGTTTCCTGCGTGTGCGTCTTCAGGAATTCACGGTAGCCGGGCAGGTCCTTGACCAGGGTCACCTGCATCCGGCGCTCGATCCGCCGCAGTACCGTGGCGCGCTTGTACTGGCGGAAATCGTGGCCCGAGCGCGTGGCGAGAATGTCGAGGATGTCGCGCAGCGCGCGCTCGGCGTCCTCACTGGTGTCCGGCGGCGACGGAATGATCCGCTTGCCCTGCTCGGTCTCGGGCAACTGGATCTCGCGCGCGTTGCGCCACCACTCGACCAGCTTGTTCGGCATCTCGGCGACGGGCATCACGAAGTCGATCTGCTCGGTGGCGATGGCGTGGCGTGGCATGTCGTCGTACTCGGCATCCTCCGGCGACTGCGCGAAAGTGATGCCGCCCTGCTCCTTGATGCGCGCGATGCCGACGGCGCCGTCGGAGTCGCTGCCGGACAGCACGATGCCGACGGCCTTGTCCTGGTGCGTGTCGGCCAGCGTGCGGAAGAACAGATCAATGGCGATATGCCGGCCAAGCGGGCGATCGATCGGGATGGCGCGCAGATAGCTGTCGCTCATCGAAAGATCGTGATTGGGCGAGATCACGTAAACGTGATTCGGTTCCACCGTGACGGCCTCGGTGACCTGGACCACCGGCATGCGCGTGGAGGTTTGCAGCACCTTGTCCGCAACGCTTTCGTGTTTGGGCGAGAGGTGCAGGATCACCACGAAGGCCAGCCCGCTGTCGGCGGGCATCTGCTCGAGAAATTGCTTCAGCGCGACCAGCCCACCGGCGGAAGCGCCAAGGCCCACCACCGGAAACGGCAGATTGCTGCGTTCGCGCGTCGTCGGATTGTGCGGTACGCCGGTTTCGTGATCTACGCTGGTTTCGTCGTTGGCCATCGGGTTACCGGCTCGGGCCCGCTGCTCGGGCAGAGCACCATCATGCGCCGACGGGTGGAAAGCGCAAGTAAATGCACGCACTTTTCGCGTGCGTTCGTCGAAGGCGGGCTGTCGAAGCTAAACCGGCAAGGTGACCCGGAACACCGAGCCCCGCCCCGCATCTTCAATCTCGATATCGCCGCGATGCGCCTGCGCGATCGATCGCGCCACGGCGAGCCCGGTGCCGCTGTGGTGCTGGCGCTGGGTGGAATAGAACGCGTCGAAGATGCGCGCGCGCAGTGCGGGATCGATGCCGGGACCGTCGTCGCTGATGCGCGTGTTCACCTCGCTCCCATCGCATTCCAGATCGACGGACACACGATGCGCCCCGTGATCGAACGCATTGCACAGCACCTCCCGGAACAGCCGGCGCAGCGCGGGCGCATCGCCCTCGACGCGGCACGCGTCCGAGGCATGGATCGCGACTTCGCCGCGCACGCGCAACGGTTGTGAGACTTCATCCAGCATCGCGGCCAGATCGACGGTGTCGCGCGGGCGATGGATGGCGAGCGAAAGGTATTCCTGCGCGTCCCGCAGCAGCCGCGCGCATCGATCGCAATCGGCGCCGATGGTATTCAGCGCTTCCGCAGCCGCCGCGGAGTCGCCGCGCGCGAGCATGCGTTTGGCCAGATGGGTGGTGATGGCGATCGCGTTGAGCGGATTGGCCAGTTCGTGCGCGAGGTTGCCGATGTCGGTTTCCGTCAACACAGGCTGCACGGGTGTCGCCGCGGGTTCGCGATGGCTTGCAGCGGTTCGGTTCACGCGGCCCTCCCTGGATGCGGCGAGAGGCCATTATGGCGCCGGGTCACGCGAAAAACACGTGCAGATCGCGAAGATTTCGCGGTACGAACGCGGGAGTATGCGATGAATGCGCAGGAAGCCCTTGCCGACAGCGCGCTGTTGATCATCGATGTGATCAACGACTTCGCTTTCCCCGGCGGCGATGAACTCGCGCAGCAGATGCCGGCGGTTGTCGAAGCGATAGACAGGTTGCGCCGGCGCGCGGAGGCGTTGCAGCGGCCGGTGATCCACGTGAACGACAATTTCGGCCGCTGGCGATCCAACTTCGATCAGGTGATCGATTACTGCCGCCGCAAAGGTGCAGCGGGCGCTGCGGTGGCCGAGCGCCTTGCGCCGCGCGACGTCGACTACTTCGTGCTGAAACCGGGACAGTCCGGCTTCTATCAGACGCCGCTGCCGTCGCTGCTCGAATATCTGAAGGTATCGAAGTTGGTGTTGACGGGCGTGGCGGGTGACCAGTGTGTGCTGAGCACGGCGATGGATGCGCATATCCGCGATTACCGGTTGTGGATTCCAGCAGATGCGACCGCTTCGATCACGCCGCAGCGCAACCAGCGCGCGCTGGATTACATCAGCGAAGTGCTGGGCGGCAGCGTCGCGGCAGTGGACGGACGCTGAGACGGGATGCGCCGGAACCGCGCGCACTCGCGGCTTTCAAAGATCATCCATCGATTCCCTCACCGGTCCGGCTGCCGCCGCGAGCAGGGCCTCTCTGCAGGCCGCGATCTGCAGACCGAGCGCGGCCTGGTCGATGCCGCTGGTTTCCAGTAACGGCAGCAGCCGGCGCTCCTCTTCGCGCACGTGATATTCGAAGTAACGCCGAATCACCTTCATGCGCGCGCGAAACAGCCGGTCGGCCTGGCGCGAGGTGATCAGTTCGATCAGGAAATATTTCTGCGGCACGTTCTCAACCGCCGCTTCGTCGATCAGCGCGCGGCCGTCCTCGTCCAGCACGTCGCGCGCGGCCGGATGCAGTACTTCCTCTTCCACGCGCAGGTGCACCGAGAGAGCCATTGCGATCTGGCTGAGCAGGCGCGGCCGCTCGCCGGGATCGATGTCGGGCGATTCGTAGCGCGCGAACAGCTCGCGCACGCGGCGGTGCTCCTGGCGCAGCAATTCCGTTGCGTACAAACCTTGGGCTGCCATGCGCGAATCCTCGCGCGCACGTCGCAAGTCGCGTGCCAAGGGCTTGGCGGAACCGAGCCGCCGGCTCGAAGCACCGCGGCGGCGAAGTGCCTGATCCGATGTGGGTGTTCCGGCCCGCTTGTCTCCGGTGAGCATCGAATGCGCAGCAACAAAGCCGGCGTACAAACAGCGGGCAAAAAAGGCGCGCGAGCGGCGAAAATCTTTCTGCCAAGGGAAGCTTTGCACGGGCCGTCATCTGCGCGCGCGGAAGAACTCCCGCAGCAGTTGCGCCGATTCTTCCGCCAGCAAACCGCCTTGAACTTCGACGCGATGATTGTGACGTGGCGAGATCAAGGTGTCGAACACGCTGCCCGCCGCGCCGGTCTTGGGATCGTTCGTGCCGTACACCACACGTGCAACGCGCGCGTGCACCAGCGCCATCGCGCACATCGCGCAGGGTTCCAGCGTGACATACAGGGTCGAATCCGGGATGCGGTGGTTCTTCAGCCGAGCACCTGCCTCGCGTAATGCGCCGATCTCCGCGTGCGCACTGGGATCGGTCAGCGTGATGTTGCGGTTCCAGCCCTCGCCGACGATTTCACCGTTCAGCACCAGCACCGCACCGACCGGCACTTCGCCCTCCGCGTCGCGTGCGTGCACCGCCAGCTCCAGCGCGCGGCGCATGCAGCGGACATCGTCGCCTGTGAACGGCACGGCGTTGTACTCGTCAGCCGCCATCCGGCGCTCCGGCCGCGCGCAGACGCTCGGTCGAGGGCACGAAGTAATACGCGCCGGTGAGCGGGCGCGTGTAGCGCGTGAGCGCGTCGCGTACGCCGTTGGTCAGGCCCGCCATGCTCTCCAGCATGGCCTCGAGCGGCCGTTGCTCGGCGCAGAACCCGACGAACATGGTGCCGTGGCGCGTCGTGGTTCCGAACGGCATGTTGCGCCGGAATATGTGGCCGAACGTGTCCTGATCCGTGCGCGCCACGTGCGAATCCGCAGGCTTGTCGGCGAGTTCCATACTGTCGGGCTTGGTGCGCCCCATCACCTGCTCCTGCGCGTGCACCGGCAGCGATTCCCATAGCGCCGAGTCGTGTATCCATTTCTGCAACAGCAACACGGAGCCGCCGGCTCCGGGTTTGCCTTCCGGAATGCCGACCACTTCGGGTGCATCGACCAGTGAAGGATTTTCCGAACCATCGACGAAGCCGGTGAGATCGCGGTCGTGCCGGTAGGGCCAACTCGTGGTCTCCTCCGCCACCGACGCGAGTCCCCTGAGATCCGAAATGATCCGGTGCGCCGTGTCGAACAGCACGTCGTAGGCGCTGCCGGACAACCAGATGACGGCGTCGTGTTGCGTCGCCGGCATTACGAAGCCTTCCACGCCAGTGATAGGCTGGTTGAATCCGTGCAAGCCCACGGGCGCATCGTCGGGCGACACCCCGCTCCACAGTTCGGGCCGGAAGCCCGACACCAGGTTGACGCCGCCGATCGTGGTTCTCGGTTCGCGCAGCGCCGCAATGGCGCTCACCAGTTCCCCCGCCGTTCGACCGTTCGCCATGTCCCATTCCAGATACACATGGGACGAAGTGCCCAAACTGAAAATGCCGCTCTGACTGGTCTTCATCCGCCTGCCGTCTTTTTCAAAGCCGAGCCTTTGTGAGCCGCGACGTGATCGCTCTTGTCGCTCTTGATCTCGTATTGCGGATCGTCCTCGCTGGCATGGTGGGTGTAGCCCTTGTAGTCGAAATCGCGCGTGTGCACCTTGATGATCGTGCCGCTGACGTGCCCGGCCTCGGAATTCCAGGTGACGTGATCGCCGACCTTGAAGCGCTGTGCCATGGCGGTTCTCCCGTTCGCCGACCATCAACCTTAGCGCGAAACGGCATCGCGCGAACGAATCCGGAAATACGAACAGAGCGTCACCGCCGGATCAAGGTTTCACCATCACCTTGATCGATTCGCGCTGGTCCATCGCGCGATAGCCATCCGGCACGCCGTCCAGATCGGCTTCGCGATCGAACACGCGGCCGGGTTCGATACGCCCTTCCAGGATGTCGGGCAGCAGTTCCTCGATGTAGGCGCGCACCGGCGCGGGGCCGCCGCCGACGATGATGTTGTCATAGAACATCGGCTGCGCCTGCGGAATCGATTCGTAGTGCGGCACGCCGACGCGCCCTACCGCGCCGCCTGCGCGCGCGATGCCCATCGAAGTCGACATCGCCTGATCGGTGCCGACGCATTCCAGCACCGAATGCACGCCGAAACCGCCGGTCAGTTCGCGCACGCGTTCGATCGCTTCGTCACCGCGCTCACTGACGACTTCGGTCGCGCCGAATTGTTTTGCGAGCTCGACCCGGCCCTTGTGACGGCCCAAGATGATGATCTGCTCGGCGCCGAGGCGCTTGGCCGCGATCACGCCGCAGAGGCCGACCGCGCCATCGCCGATCACCGCGGCACTCTTGCCCTGCCCCGCTCTTGCGACCACTGCCGCGTGATGGCCGGTGCCCATCACGTCGGACAGGGTCAGCAGCGACGGCATCAGTGCATCGTCTTCGTCGACCGGCAATGCGTACAGCGTGCCATCGGCTTGCGGAATCCGCAGCGCTTCGGCTTGCGCGCCGCCCACGTCGCCCGTTCCGAAAAATCCGCCGTGCACGCACGCGGTCTGCAAGCCTTCATGGCAGAACGCGCAGGTGCCGTCGGAATAAGCGAACGGCATCACCACAACGTTGCCGCGTTTGACATTGCGGACATCCTTGCCGACCGCTTCGACCACGCCGATGGCCTCGTGGCCCATGCGCTGACCTCGCTCGTCACGTTCCTTCAATTTGTATGGCCACAGATCGCTGCCGCAGATGCAGGCGCGGCTGATGCGGATCAGCGCATCGGTCGCGTTCTCGAGCGTGGCGTCCGGGACATCCTCGATGCGGACGTCTCCGGCCGAATACATGATGGTTGCGCGCATGATCTGCTCCTTGTTGATTCAAACATTCGCTTCCTCGAATACCTCTCGGGCGATCGACAATGCCGTGCTCGCCGCCGGCCAGCCGGCGTAGAAGGCCAGGTGCGTGATCGCTTCGACCAGTTCCTCGCGCTTCACTCCATTCTCCAGTGCGCGCTTGAAGTGGAACGGCATTTCGTTGATGCGATACAACGACACGAGACAAGCCACCGTGACGAGGCTGCGATCGCGCGGTGAAAGTTCGCTGCGTTTCCACACATCGCCGAACAGCATCCTGTCGGTGTAATCGGCCAGCGCCGGTGCGATATCGGCGAAGGGGTTGCGCGGTGCGGGGGTGCTCATGGTGGTCTCCTTGTCGTTTGCGGCGGCATCGTTTGCGGGTCAGCCTAGATACTGTTCGTCCGTGACCCGCTCCAGCCATTCCACGACCTTGCCGTTGGCGTCGGCCTCCTGGATCGCGATGTGCGACACCGCGGTCTTGTCGGTTGCGCCGTGCCAGTGTTTCTTGCCGGGCGGACAAGTGACGACATCACCGGGCCGGATTTCCTCTTTCGGCTCGCCCTCGCACTGCGTCCAGCCCAGCCCCGATGTGACCATCAAGGTCTGACCGCAGGGATGCGTGTGCCAGTTGCTGCGCGCGCCCGGCTCGAACGTCACCAGCGCGCCCGCGACCGGCGCCGGCCCCGGCGACTGGAACAGCGGTTCGACGCGCACGTTGCCGGTGAAGTACTCGGCCGGACCCTTGCTGGCCGGCTGCGAACCATTGCGCTGGATCTGCATGTCTGGACTCCGTACGACAGGTGGCGCCGCGCAGTTCATCATCTGGTGCGCGCCGATTGCTTCAGATTGACAGGAAGAAAGCATTCAGCTCGTCAAAGCGCCTGAGCATGGGAGCCGTCGCTGCGCTTGTGCGCGGCGATGATTTCGCCCGGAAGGGTTCCAGGCAGGACGGCTATCTCGAAAGCGGAAAGCTGGTGCGCGTGCTGGAAGACTGGTGCCCGCCATTTCAGGCTATCACTTGTCACCCCAGCCGGCGTCAACCCTCGCCCGCTTTCGCGTTGCTGGTCGAGGCGCTGCGCTATCGTGCTTGAGCGCGTAACTCCGGCAGTTCGTGCAACCGCCCTTCGCCGACGATCGACACTTCGCCGCCGATCTCGACCGAGCGCACGCGCCTGTCTTCGCCGTGCGCCCGCATCACGATCTCGCTGGATCTGCCCGTGAAGCGTCCCTGCTTGAGCACCACCGATTCCCCATCGCCGATACGATCGTGGCTGCGCAGGTACGCGGCCGCGCAACCGGCACCGCTGCCGGTGGCGACATCCTCGATCGCGCCGTCATTGGTCCAGTGCCGCGCTTCGAGGTGTTCCGCGTGCAAGAGGTAGGCGAACTGTGCGCCCATTGCACCCAATTTCTGTTCGAGATCGCCTATGGCGATGCGCGCACGGGCCAGCGCGTCGCCGCGCACCGACAGGACCAGATAGCGCAGGCCGGTGGAAACTATTTCCGGCGGCAGATCGCGATCCAGATCATCGGCACCCAATGAAAACCAGGCGGCGATCTCGGCAAAACGGGACGGCTCCGGTTCGCCGAAAAATTCCGCAGGACCTTGGTCCAGCACCGCGAAATAACGCCTTGCGCTCCGGCGTTCGGTTTCCACCGTGACGGTTCGCGCCTTCAAACGCAGCGTCCAGCGCACGCGATCCGGCGTCGGTTGCGAATCATGCAGCGCACACGCCGCGCCGATCAGCGGATGGCCGGCAAAAGCAAGTTCTTCGTTGAGGTCGAACACACGTGCCGAATACGTGCGCGGCTCCTCGGAAGGCTCGAGAAAAATCGATTCGAAATGACGCAGCTCTTTGGTGATCGCATCCATCTGTTCGCCGTCGAGGCCTGCGGCATCGAGAAAAACGGCGAGGCTGTTGCCGCTGTAAGGATGCGGACTGAAGACGTCGACGTGAATGTAGGCCTTGCCCGGCATGGTTTCGCGCGTATCCGTCGACTCACACCGGCGGGGAACCCGCGGCCGTGCATCGGCCGCGGTGCGTCCGGAATGTCAGATCAGTTCGCAACCTGATCCAGCAGCGCTTCGATGAAGCTCGAGCCTTGCGGGCTGCCGAGGCCGGTCACCAGGTCGTAGCTGGTGACGGCCGTGTACTTGCCGCTCTTGCCGCTGACGACGTCATGGAAAATGTCCGGATAATCGGCGTTCCGGCCCATGTGGTACACGAGCGGATTCAGGAATCCGACGCGAGGCAGGCCGCGCGAAGCCGCTTCCTGGTTGGCCAGCGCGATGAAACCCGCCCAGATCGGCGAGGCGAAACTGGTGCCGGCGCTGCCGCCGCTGCAACCGAAGCTGTCGCACAGATAGAACGAACTCGCGGCGGCCGCGATGTCGGGCACATTGCGCAGGCGGCGCGAACCCATGTTCTGCGCGTTGATATAAGGACGCTGGTATGCGGGAATCGTGATGGACTTGTCGAGGGAAGGTCCGCCCGCGCTGCCCGACCAGCCGGTTTCGCCCGACCATGGGCCGCCGGGTCCGTTCGTTTGCAGATTCGTGCCGCCGACGCCGGTGATGTAAGCACTTTCCTCGGGCCAAGGGCCGCTTGCACGCAACGAGGAATAATCGCCGCTCGCGGTCAGCATGGTCTGCCCCTGCGCGGCCATCTCCATGAAGATCGGATCGTCCGCGCTGTTTTCCCTCCAGCCCCACGACGTGCTGAGTTGCGCGCTGCTGTTGTCGCTGGCCATGCGATTGAGCACGCTTTCTGCCGACCGTCCGACGTAGACCTGCACTTGCGCGAGGCCGGGCGCCATCGCGATCGCGTACTCGATGTCGAGATCCTGTTCGCCGTCATTGCACTTGTTCGAGCACGTCGCGGGCCCGCCGTCGGTGGAAATGGGAACGACCGCGGTGGTGAGCGGCGGGCCGAATTTCGCGAAGTAGGTTTCTACCCCTTGCGGGTCGTAGGGTCCGAGTTCCATCAAACCGACCGATTGCCCCGCTCCCGTCAACTGCACTTCGCCGTAATAGGCCGCGCGCATGTCGCTGCCGAGGAACCAGCCGCCGGGTCCCGAACCGGACTTTGCGGCGGTGGCGGGCTGCTGCAGGACGAGACGGTTCGTCGGCGGATTGGCATCGTCGAGGCCGATGATGCTCAGCACGGGAACATCCAGGTCCAGCGTCGGCTCGCGATCGGGCGCGATGAAACGGCGGGTTTCGCCGGAGCGCTGATAGAGACCGAACTGGACGTGCAGCATGCGTTCGAGCGTGCCGACGTTCGCGGTGCCTTCGATCAGGTAGCGGTTTGCGGCCAGTCCCGTGATTGTCAGGCCGTGTTTCGAAAAGAATTGCACCGCTTTCGAATAGTCCACCTGGGTGGGACCGAAGCGATCGGTGAACTGGGCGACCGACAGATAGCGGCGATATTCGCGGCTCGAGGGATCGTAGAGGTCGCGGACCAGTTGCTCGAGTTCGGCCCGATTACGCAGCGGCAAAGCGATCGCGATCTGCAACTCGCGGTGCGGATCCGCCGTGGCTACGCGCGCAGCGACATGGTTCGCGACATCCTCAGGCACTTGCCGGGTCAGGAGCGCTGTCGCGCCCGCCGCGCTCGACACGAATGCGCACAAGCCCAAAAGGCCACTGGCACCGACTCGGAACAACCGGATCATGCATTGCTCTCCATGAGGATGTGGTTTGATGCGCGCTGTCGTTGCGCCACGCACAGGAGCGTCGTCACGACACGGCGATGTTATCACCGTGATGACCGCTCGTATTTTTCCGCTCCGGCGGCTCGCGCCGTCCCGCCGGATACCTTCAATAGAAGAATTGTTGCAGCTGGCTGAAACCTTCGGGCCCGCTGAAGGCCCAGCCCATGCGCTTGGATGGGTTGAGCGCCGGCGCAGGCTCGCCGATGGCGAAATTGAAACCGGTGATGGTTTCGACGAAGTTCCCGGCTTCGTCATAGACGACGATTGCACTGCCCTGGCTGCCATCGCAATACAAATAGTCGGTAACGAGGAAGAGCTTGTTGACCGGATCGACGGCGATGTTCGAGCCGCTGTTGATCTGGTCGGTGTTATTGGTGCAGGGAAGCTGCACGGCGGCGATGCCGGTCCGGGTTTTCAGATCGTAGAACTCGACCTGCGAATTCAGTTCCGTGGTGGTTGCGGCGATGCCGGTATTCGGATCGACAGCGAGCCCGTTGACTGAACCCGCATGGAAGAATCCGTTGTTGAAGCCGTTGAACTGGCTCATCGCACCGGTAGCGAGGTCGACCAGCACGTTGAGCGGCGCCGCGCCGCGCACGGTACCGGCATCGGGCGATAACGCGAGTACGGCCTGATTGGCGGCCGTGTACTGTGCCAGGTGCACGCCGTTGGCGGGGCCGAACAGCGAGGGATCGAGAGGAATGACCTTGCCGAAAGTATTCGCCGCGATGTTGGAAACCAGCAGGTTCGGCCGGTCTGCCCGCTTCAGCTCGATCACGAACAGCACGCTGTCGGCCGCGGACTGGTCCGTGCCGGCCATCAGGACATCGATGTCCTTCAGCGGCGGTGTCCAGGTGCCCGTGAACCGCTGCGCGGTCACCGGGCTCATCACGTCATAGAAGCGCTGTGCGTAGATCGTCCCCTTCGGCGTCACGTAGTGCGTGATCAGCGCCGTGTCCCCGGCGAAGATGCCGTCCACGGCGTACTCGTTGCGGTTTCCCAGCTCGCGCTTGAAGGATCGGGTGATCCGGCCGCTGTTCTGGTCGAAGGTTTCCACCGACACGAGCACACCGCCGGGCTTGTCCTGCGCGCTGGCCAGCACACCGTCGTCGCCGTTCTGGTTGATGTCGAAGCCGAAGACCTGACCGCCATCCTGCGTGGTCAGCACGGCGCCGAGTCCGGGCGGGGCGGCCCGCGCCACGGACGCCAAAGCACCGATGGCGATGCCGAGCGACAGAGCGATCTTGCGCATGATGCCTCCCGAAGAACTTCGGCCGAGGGTCTGGTGAGTGCCGGAATTTCGCCTGTCGGTTGCGGACCGCGCGGCACGCTTGCGTTCACCGGGCGCGGGTCACTCCCACTCGATTGTCGCGGGTGGGCGAGGCAGCGCGTTTACGCGATGCGTTGACTGCGGAGGCAGGATGCCGGAGCGAACGCCGAAGGCGGCCTGCAAAGGCGAGCGCCATGGATGGCGCGAGTAATCGCATCGCGTGCGCTGCCGAGCGCCCGGCAGGGACGCCGGGCCGGATCAGCGCGCCATGGATGGCTCGAAGCGCGAGCGTTATTCCCATTCAATCGTAGCGGGAGGTTTACCGCTGATGTCATACACCACACGAGAAATGCCGCGCACCTCATTGATGATGCGGAGTGAGACGCGTTCGAGGAATTCGTAAGGCAAGTGCGCCCAGCGCGCGGTCATGAAGTCGATGGTCTGCACCGCGCGCAGCGCGATCACCCATTCGTAGGCGCGGCCGTCGCCGACCACGCCGACGGATTTCACCGGCAGGAACACGGCGAAGGCTTGGCTGACCTGGTCGTACCAGCCGGACGCGCGCAATTCGTCGATGAAGATCCTGTCGGCCTGCTGCAGCAGTTGCGCGTATTCGCGTTTCACTTCGCCGAGGATGCGCACGCCCAGGCCGGGACCGGGGAATGGGTGCCGATAGACCATCTCGCGCGGCAGCCCGAGTTCCACGCCGATGCGGCGCACCTCGTCCTTGAACAGCTCGCGCAACGGTTCCACCAATTGCATCTTCATGCGTTCGGGCAGACCGCCGACGTTGTGGTGCGACTTGATCACGTGTGCCTTGCCGGTTTTCGAGCCGGCCGATTCGATCACGTCGGGATAGATCGTGCCCTGCGCCAGCCACTTCACGCCTTCGAGCTTGTGCGCTTCCTCGTCGAACACGTCTACGAAGAGTTTGCCGATGGTCTTGCGCTTCTGTTCGGGATCGTCGATGCCGCGCAAGGCGTCGAAGAAACGATCCGACGCATCGACACGGATCACCCGCACGCCCATGTGGCGCGCCATCGTGTCCATCACCTGATCGCCCTCGCCCGCGCGCAGTAGGCCGGTGTCCACGAATACGCAGGTCAGTTGATCGCCGATTGCTTTTTCGAGCAAGGCCGCGACGACGGACGAATCCACGCCGCCGGACAATCCCAGCAGCACTTTGTCGCCGCCGACCTGCGCGCGCACGCGCGCGACCGCATCCTCGATGATGTTGGCGCTGGTCCACAATGTGGCGCAGCCGCAGATGTCCACCACGAAACGGCGCAGGATTTCCGCGCCATGTTCGGTGTGGGTAACTTCGGGATGGAACTGGATGCCGTAACGCCGATTCGCCTCGTCTGCCGCCGCGGCAATCGGCACGCTTTCGGTCGATGCGATCAATTCGAACCCCGGCGGCAACGCAGTGACTCGATCGCCGTGTGACATCCAGACGTCCTGCGGCGCGTCGTCCGGTTCCAGACCGCTCAACAATTTCGACGGCGCTACGGGTTTGATGCGCGCGTGGCCGAACTCGCGCGCGTGGCCACCTTCGACCTTGCCACCCAGTTGCAGCGCCATCGCCTGCAAGCCATAGCAGATGCCGAGCAGCGGCACGCCCGATTCGAACACCTGTTGAGCGATACGCGGCGCATTCGGCGCGATCGCCGATTCCGGGCTGCCGGAGAGGATGATTCCTTTGGGGGCGAACCCCGCGATCTCGTCAGGCTTGTGATCCCACGCCCAGATCTCGCAGTACACGCCGATCTCGCGCACCCGCCTCGCGATCAGTTGCGTGTACTGCGAACCGAAGTCGAGGATCAGGATTTTGTCGGAATGAATGTTTTGCATTGCGTCGTTGCGAGACGTAGGCGTAAGAGCGGGATGCAAACCGTAGCGAGCGAAGGCAGATTGCGCGACGCCGGAGTGCAGGAACCGGAGCGTACATTGTGAGTACGTGAGGATTCCGAGCACCGCCGGCGCGCGAGCTGCCGAGCGCAGTAGGTTTGCACCCGCTCGTCAATCCATCCGGTAATTCGGCGCCTCCTTTGTGATCTGCACATCGTGCACGTGCGCCTCGCGCACGCCGGCGCCGGTGACGCGCACGAACTGCGGGCGCTTGCGCATGGCTTCGATGTTCTCGCAGCCGCAATAGCCCATTGACGCGCGCAGACCGCCGACCAGTTGGTGCACGATGCTGCGCAACGGGCCGCGATACGGCACGCGGCCTTCGATGCCTTCCGGCACCAGCTTTTCGGCCACGGCTTCTTCCTGGAAATAGCGGTCGGAAGAACCCTGCGACATCGCGCCCAATGAACCCATGCCGCGGTAGCTCTTGTACGAGCGGCCTTGGTACAACTCGACTTCACCCGGCGCTTCCTCGGTGCCGGCGAACATGGAACCGAGCATCACGGACGATGCGCCCGCGGCGATCGCTTTCGCCACATCGCCGGAATAGCGCACGCCGCCGTCGGCGATCAACGGGATCTCGTCGTTCAACGCTTCGGCCACCATCGAGATCGCGGTGATCTGCGGCACGCCCACACCAGCGACGATGCGCGTGGTGCAGATCGAACCGGGGCCGACGCCGACCTTCACCGCGTCCGCGCCGGCGTCGCTCAATGCCTTCGCCGCGTCCGCGGTGACGATGTTGCCGGCGATGATTTGCAAGTGCGGAAAATCGCGCTTGATCCAGCGCACGCGATCGATCACGCCTTGCGAATGGCCGTGCGCGGAGTCGACCACGATTACGTCCACACCGGCTTCGGCCAGCGCGATCACGCGCGCTTCGGCATCGCCGCCGCCCGCGCCGACCGCCGCGCCCACGCGGAGTCGCTCGTGATCATCCTTGGCAGCGTGCGGATTGTCGCGCGCCTTCTGGATGTCCTTGACGGTGATCAGCCCGCGCAATTCGAACGCGTCATTGACCACCAGCACCTTCTCGATGCGGTGCTTGTGCAGCAGGGCGATGATCTCGTCCTCGCGCGCCCCTTCCTTCACCGTGACCAGCTTGTCCTTGCGGGTCATGATGTTCTTCACGGGATCGTCCGGCTTCTTCTCGAAGCGCAGGTCGCGCGACGTGACGATGCCCGCCAGCTTGCCGCCCTCCACCACCGGCACACCGGAGATATTGTGCGCACGCGTCAGTTGCATCACCTCGCCGATGGAGGTCATCGGGCCGACGGTGATCGGATCGCGGATCACGCCGGCTTCGAATTTCTTCACCAGCCGCACTTCCGCGGCCTGACGTTCCAGCGGCATGTTCTTGTGGATGATGCCGATGCCGCCGCATTGGGCCATGGTGATGGCGAGGCGCGCTTCGGTGACGGTGTCCATCGCGGAGGACACCAGCGGGATGTTCAGGCGGATCGAACGAGTGAGGCGCGTGGAAGTGACGACATCGCGCGGCAGGACACTCGAATGGGCGGGAACGAGATAGACGTCGTCGTAGGTCAGAGCCTCGGCGAGGATGCGCATGGCAGTTACCGGCGGGGCAATGGGCGATTATACGCGGCATGCCGACGTGATGCATCGCAGGCGGACATTGCCCGGCGATGGCGGACGATGCCCGCCCTACGCGTCATTGGCATTCGCGGCTTCCAGCGTGTTTTCCATCAGCGTCGCCACCGTCATCGGTCCGACGCCGCCCGGCACCGGCGTGATCCAGGAAGCGCGTTTCGCCGCTTCGTCGAATTCGACGTCGCCGACCAGCCGGCCGTCGTCCATGCGGTTGATGCCGACGTCGATCACCACCGCGCCGGGCTTGATCCACTCGCCTTTGATGATGCCGGGCTTGCCGACCGCGGCAATCACGATGTCGCCCTGGCGAACGTATTGATCCAGATCGCGGGTGAACTTGTGGCAGCAGGTGGTGGTGCAGCCGGCAATCAGCAGTTCCAGCACCAGCGGCCTTCCGACATGATTGGATACGCCCACGACCACCGCGTGGCGGCCGCGCACCGGACGGTCGGTGTGCCCCAGCAAGGTCATTACGCCCTTCGGTGTGCAGGGGCGCAGACCGAAGCGGCGCAGCGCGAGGTGGCCGACATTCACCGCGCTGAAGCCGTCCACGTCCTTGCGCGCGTCGATGCGGTCGATCAACGCATTGCCATCGATATGCTCGGGCAGCGGCAGTTGCACCAGAATCCCGTGCACGGCTGGATCGGCGTTGAGCTTGTCGATCAGCGCGTACAACTCTTCTTGCGAAGTGCTGGCCGGCAGGTCGTAGTCGAACGACTTGAAACCGACCTGCTTGCAGGCGCGGCGCTTGTTCTTGACGTACACACCTGAGGCCGCGTCATTGCCGACCAGTACCACCGCCAGTCCCGGCGCGGTTTTCCCGTCCCGCATGCGGGCCTGCACACCCGCGTGCACGCGCGAAAGCACTTCATCGGCAATCCTGCGGCCGTCGAGAATGCGTGCGCTCAAGGGAAGTTTCCGGTGTAGAGTCGGACGCGCATTATCGCCGGAGCCGCCCATCCTCGCCATGACCGCCGACCGCATCGAACTCGAAGCCGCCGCCTTCCGCCGGCTGTTGAAACACCTCAATCAGGACCGTCTCGACGTGCAGAACATCGACCTGATGATCCTGGCCGGTTTCTGCCGCAACTGCCTGGCCGACTGGTACCGCGATGCCGCCGCCGAACGAGGTATCGAAATGTCGAAGGACCAGGCGCGCCAAGCGATCTATGGCATGTCGTTTTCGGAGTGGAAAGCGAAATATCAGAAGGAAGCCACGCCGGAACAACTGGCGGCGTTCGAGGCGGCGCAAAAGCGCAACACATGATGCCGGAGCCCGCGCATTGCGAGTTTCGCGGCGGCGGCATCGTGATTCGTCCATGGCGGCGCGAGGACATCGACGCACTCTACGAAGCCGCACGAGAATCCATTCCCACTGTCGGCCGCTGGCTGCCTTGGTGTCACGAACACTACGCGCGCGCAGACAGCGAAGCATGGATCGCGCACTGCGTAACGACGTGGGAAGCCGGCGAGCAGTATGCGTTTGCAATCGCTGTGGAAGAAGGATCTCGAATTCTGGGTGGTGTGGGGCTGAACAAGTGCGACCAGGACAGACGAATGGCGAATCTGGGCTACTGGGTTCGCGCCAGCGCCGAGCGGCGCGGAGTCGCCACGCAGGCGGTACGGCTGGTCAGCACGTTCGGTTTCGAAAAGGGATTCGCGCAATTCGAAATCGTGGCCGCGCTGGACAATATCGCCAGCCGGCGCGTGGCCGAGAAGTCGGGCGCGCGGTTTCAATGCATCGAACGTGGGCGCATCCATTTCCGCGAGCAGAGACTGGATGCTGCGATCTACGCGTTGCTGCCGCCTGCGCAGAATCGCGCGTAGTCGATG
The DNA here is from genome assembly GCA_036759545.1 of Rhodanobacteraceae bacterium. Classification (GTDB taxonomy): domain Bacteria; phylum Pseudomonadota; class Gammaproteobacteria; order Xanthomonadales; family Rhodanobacteraceae; genus 66-474. The sequence continues at coordinate 9,722 of DAIOUL010000014.1, read as the reverse complement.
TATCCCGGAAATGCTCTGCCCGGCGCACAGACTGGACATTCCGGATCGGGCGCCAGGCGCGTTTCGCGAAAGCGCATCGCCAGCGCGTCGAACATCAACAATCGGCCGGTGAGCGGTTCGCCGATACCGAGTATCAGTTTCAATACTTCGGTCGCCTGCAGCATGCCGATCACGCCGGGCAGCACGCCCAGCACGCCGGCTTCCGAGCAGTTCGGCGCGGCGTCCGCGGGCGGCGGTTGCGGGAACAGGCAGCGATAACACGGCGCGATGCCGCGCTGGCGTCCCGCATCGAATACGCTCACCTGTCCTTCGAAGCGGTGCACCGCGCCGTAAACCAACGGTTTTTGCAACTTCACGCATGCGTCGTTGAGCAGATAACGCGCCGGAAAATTGTCGGCGCCGTCGATCACCACGTCGGCGCCGTCCAGCAGGTCTTCGATGTTGTTCGAAGTCACGCGTTCGGTGAGACCTTCGATGCGGGTGCGCGGATTCAACGCGGTCAGCGTCTGCGCGGCGGACTGCACCTTCGAGACACCGATGCGCGCGTCGGTGTGCAGGATCTGCCGCTGCAGATTGCTGCGATCCACCACGTCGTCATCGGCCAAGACCAGCGTCCCCACGCCCGCGGCGGCGAGATAGAACGCGGCCGGCGAACCGAGGCCGCCGGCTCCGATGACCACTACGCGCGCTTCTTCCAGTTTGCGCTGCCCTGCCTCGCCGACTTCGGGCAGGCGCAAATGCCGCGAATAGCGCTCGAAGAAATCCGCATCGTCGTCGGCTTCCGCCATGGGCAGGCCTTCGGCGATCCACCGCGCGGTGCCGCCGGTGACGGACGCGATATTCCCGTAACCGAGTTGCTGCAACACCTGCGCGGCCATCAACGAACGCTGGCCGTGTGCGCAGATCGTCAGGATTTCGGCACTCCGGTCCGGAACGACTTGCGCGATACGTTGAGCGACCTGCGCACGCGGCAAGGCGATCGCACCGACGGCCATACCTGCCGCATGTTCGTAAGGCTCGCGCACGTCGATCAACACGGCACCCGCGCGTTGGCGTTGCAGTGCATCGCGTGGAGAAATCTCGCGGATCATTGGCGCATTATCGCCGATCAAACGGCCGGCCACACCGTGACCACGGTGCCATGTGGCAACTCGCGCGCTTCTTCCGGCAACAGCACCAGGACATCCGATTCCACCAATCCGCGCAGCATGTGCGAACCTTGCCGCGGGTGCGGTGTCGCCCACAATACGCCTCCGGAATCGGAAGCCAGCGTGCAGCGCAGCAGTTCCGCGCGTGCGTGCTTCTTGTGCACGGCCTCGGACAGCTTGGCGCGGAGCACCGTAGGTTTGCGCGCTTCGCCCGACAGGGCCGACAACGCAAAGCGCACGAACATCTGGAACGTCACGGCGGACGAGACAGGATTACCCGGCAATCCGAAATACAGGCACGCGCCGATTTCTCCGAACAACACCGGCATGCCGGGTTTGAGGCGAACCTTGTGAAAATGGATTTCGCCGAGTTCAGCCAACAGCATCGGCAGATGATCAGCTTCGCCCGCCGACACGCCACCGCTGCTGACGATCAGATCCACCTGCGCGGCCGCATCGATCAATGCGGCGCGAAGCGCTTGCGGTTCATCATGCACGCTTACACATGATGCGACCTCAGCACCTGCTTCGCGCAGCAGCGCCGCCAACATCACGCCGTTCGAATCGTGTATCTGGCCGAAACCCAGCGGACGTCCGGCTTCGGCCAGTTCATCGCCGGTGACGATAATCGCCACGTGCGGCTTGCGGCGCACGGAAACGTTCGCGCTGCCGAGCGCCGACAGTACAGCCAGTTGCGGCGCGTGCAGCCGCGTCCCGGCAGGCAAGGCGAGCGCGCCCTGCGCATAGTCCTCGCCCGCCGCACGCACGTTGGCTCCGGCCTGCTCCCCGGCACGCACGAACGCGCGATCATTTTGGACGCGCACGTTCTCCTTGATCACCACCGTGTCCACGCCCGGCGGCAGCGGCGCACCGGTCATGATGCGCACGCATTCGCCTTCGCCGACGTTAGGCGCATTCGTCGCGCCCGCGAAAACATCGCCGATGATCCGGAACGGGCGCTCGCCTGCTTTCGGCAATTCGGCACCGCGCAAGGCGAAGCCGTCCATCGCCGAGTTGGCGAATGGCGGCAGGTCGTGCGCGGCGTGGACATCTTCTGCCAGTACGCGGTCGAGGGCGCTTTTCAAGTCCGCGATTTCCGCCGGCAGCCGGTGCGGCGCGCAGCGCGAGGCGACGATCTCCATCGCTTGTTCCAGGCCGATGCGGGTCGGATGGTCAGACATGCGCGGACTCGTACCCGCGGAATTCCTCGGGCGTGTTGAGGTTTTGGAACGCTCCAAATCGATCGGAAAAATCCACCGCGTACGCGCCGAGTTCCTGTTGCCAACGCAACACTGAAGCATGCGATTGCAAAGCAGCACGCGCACTCGCCAAGAGCGCCGTGCATTGCGAGAGCCGATAGAGCGCGAACAGCGGTTGCGGGGCGGTTTCATCGTGCGCAACAGCGCAACTTGCCATGCCGCACCGCACCAGCGCCGATTGCAAACGTTCGCGCAAGTCCGGCGGTGGCTGCGGGCAATCCACCGGGATGGTCATCAGCCATTCCCAATGTTTCGTATCCATCCGCGGAGCCGCATACGTCAGCGCCGCAACGATTCCGGACAGCGGTCCGGCGTGGCCTTCCCGCTCGTCACCGATCGTCATTGCGAAACGCGAATACTCGTCGAGGTTGCGGTTGGCGGTAATCAAAGAATCTGCGCACTGCGGTCGCAGGGCATCCAGCACGTGTTCGATCAGGGGACGTCCGCGCAATGGCAACAACCCCTTGTCGGCGCCACCGACGCGCAAACCCGCGCCGCCTGCAAGCACCACGCCGACGCAGCGCCCGCTCATCTCTTTCCGCGCACGTGTCTGATCATGCGCCGCCGCTTGCGCTGCTGGCTTTCCGTCAGCGTGTTGCGCCGTCCGGCAAACGGGTTCTCGCCTTCGCGGAATTCGATGCGGATCGGCGTGCCCTCCAGCTTGTAGCGCTTGCGGAAGAAGTTCTCGAGGTAGCGGCGATAACTGTCGGCGATGTGTCTGGTGCGCGTGCCGTGGATCACGATGGTGGGCGGATTGTGGCCGCCGGCGTGCGCGTAGCGCAGTTTCGGCGCGTGCCCGCGCACCAGCGGCGGTTGATGCGCTGCCAGCGCCTGCTCCAGCGCGCGCGTCAGCTCGGAGGTGCTGAATTCGCGCGTGGCGGAAAGATGCGCGCGGTCCACGGCGCGCATCAGCTCGCGCAAGCCCGAGCCGTGTTTGGCGGAAATGAAAACCGGCCTGGCCCAGGAAACGAAGTCCAGCTTGCGCGACAGTCCGGTGCGAACGCGCTCGCGCTCGTAGGCGGACAACCCATCCCACTTGTTGGCCGCGATCACCAGCGCACGGCCGGCCTTCAGCACCTGACCGATCAGCGTGAGGTCTTGCTCGGCCACGCCTTCGCTCGCGTCCAGCAGCACGATCGCGACTTGGCACGCGGCAATCGATTGCAAGGTCTTTATCGCGGAGAATTTCTCCAGCGCATTTTCCACGCGTCCGCGGCGGCGCACGCCGGCAGTGTCGATCAGCGTGTAGCGTTTGCCGTCGCGCTCCAACGGCACATGGATCGAATCGCGCGTGGTGCCGGCGACATCGGAAACGACCACGCGCTCTTCGCCCAGCAAACGATTGACCAGCGTGGACTTGCCGACATTGGGACGGCCGACCACCGCCACGCGCGTGCCGGTGCGCTCGTCTTCGACATCGGCGCCGGGTTCTTCGTCGCGCGGCAGCAGCGGCAGTAGCTGCCCGATCAAATCGCCCACGCCGCGCGCGTGCGAAGCCGCGATCGGCAGCGTCGCGGCGACGCCGAGGGAGGAAAATTCCGCCAGCGCGATGTTGGAATCCAGCCCGTCGGTCTTGTTGATCGCCAGCACGACCGGCTTCGAATCACGCCGCAACTCATCGAGAACAGCGCGATCCTGTGGAAGCAATCCATCGCGTGCATCGACCAGCAGCACGCAGGCTTGCGCCTCATCGATTGCCAGCCGTACCTGACGGGCGGTCAGCACGTCGATGTCGATGTCTTCGCCCGACAATCCTCCCGTGTCCACGACCACGAACGCGCGTTCGCCCAAGCGGCACACACCATAGTGCCGATCGCGCGTGACGCCCGGCAGATCCGCGACCAGCGCGTCGCGCGAGCGCGTCAGCGCATTGAAGAGTGTGGACTTGCCGACATTGGGACGACCGACGAGTGCGACGACGGGAAGCATGCGCGGGGGTTCCCTGTCGCCACGGTCGGCTTACTGCGAACCGGCGACGCGGTATGCGCCGATCGTGCCGTCCACGTCTTCCACGAAGACTGTGTCGCCGACCACCAGTGGTCGTGCGCGGATCGCATCCTTGGACAGGCGTTCGCGCGCGGCGAACTTGCCGTCGGCGAGGCTCAGCCAGTGCACGTAACCTTCGAGATCGCCGACGACGGCGTAATTGCCCTGGACGGCCGCTCCCGTGAGCCAGCGATACTGCAGGCCATCCTGCTTCCACATGTCGGAACCGGTGGATGCGTCCATTGCCCACACGACGGAATCCTCGTCGACCCCGAGCAACTGCTTGCCCGCCACCGCCACGCCCACGTAGCTGGAAAACGGGCGGTTCCAGTTGACCTTGCCGTCCGGCGCGTTGATCGATACCAGATTGCCGTGATACGCGGTGCCGTAAAGCGTGTCGCCGTCCAGTTGCAGCGAGCCGTCGGAATCATCGAGCTTCTCGATGTCGCTGCGGCCTTCGCCCTTGGCGATCTGCTGCTGCCATTGCGCGCTGCCGGTATCGCTGCGCAGCGCCACCACCTTGCCATCGTCGCTGCCGTAGAACACCACGCCGTGCGCGATCAGCAACGGTCCGTTGCCACGCAGGCTGAGCAGCGGGACCTCGGCCTGGTCGTTGACCCACTTGCGTGCGCCACTCGTGGCATCCAGCGCGTAAATGCGGCCGTCATTCGTTCGTGCGTATACAACGCCCTCGTCGATCACCGGCGCGCTGATCACTTCGTCGGAAAGTTCGGCCGCCCAGCGCTGCTTGCCGGTGGCCGCATCCATCCCGTAGACGTGACCATCCGCCGTGCCGACCACCAGCAGATCGCCGCTCACCGACGGTCCGCCCGCGTACACCGCGTCGGGATAGTGTTTTTTCTTGCCGAAGCCGAACCAGCCGTGGGTACGCGTGTCGTCCTGCCAGATCGTCTTGCCGCTGTTGGCGTCAAGTGCCGCCAGTTTGCCGTCGATGCTCGCCACGTAGAGCTTGCCATCCGCATAGGCCGGCCGCAGACGGATGCCCGAACGGCCGGAGCCGTCGCCGATGCTTTCTTTCCACAGACGCTGCACCTGCACGGTCGGCGTGAACTCGGTCAGCTCCGTGGGCGGCTGCACATTGTCCTTGCCGGAAACGATCTTGCTGATCAGGCTGCATCCCGCGAACACGGGCACCAGCGCCAGCAAGGACAACGCGATCAGATGACGTGACTTCATGTGCCCTGCTTCCCGGGTTGTATCTTCGAGTTTGCAACGGTTGCCGCCGGCGCGCTGTTCGCGGAAGCAAGATCGTCGAGTTTCATCTGCAGGGCGTCACGTTCGCCCGGCGGAGCGCTCGCCGGCAAAGCCGCGATGGCCTGCGTATACGCGGTGCGCGCATCCGCCGCGCGCCCCAGTTTGAGCAGTGCGTCGCCGCGAAGTTCCTGGCGCATCGCCACGTAGTCGCCGGCAGGCACCTGATCCAGTGTCGCCAGCGCGTCCTTTGCCTGATCTTGCGCGAGTTGCACGCGGGCCAATCGCAATTGATAGATCGAACGCAGCGCCGGCGTTCCGCTGTGGTCGATCGCCCATTGCAACGCTTTCTGCGCGGTGTCCAGCTTGTTCTGGCCCACGGCCATGTTCGCACGCGCTGCCGCACCGAGCGCGGCGTATGGCGTGTCGGCGAAATCCTTCTCCAGTGCGTCCGCGGCCTTGTCCACCTGCGCGGCGTTGCCGGACAGCAGCGCGGACTGCAGCGCCGCGAACTGCTCGGCCGCCAGCGCATGATGACCCGCACGATGCGCCTGCCACTGACGCCAGCCGAAGATCAGCGCCAGCGCCAGGACCACGCCGATCACGATCGACAGGCCGTTCTCGCGCAGCCATTTCCGGACCTGTTCGCTCTGTTCGTACTCGTCGTAATCTTCGAAAGCCATGCATTGACCTACACGCAAAAAGCCGCCCCGCGCCGCGGTGCGACGGACAAGGATAACCGAAGTGAGCGCAGTTTCGGCTAAGAGCGGTTCGCAAAGCGTAGCGAGCGAAGGCAGGTCGCGCGACGCCGGAGCGCAGGAACCGGAGTGTACACGTCAGTACATGAGGATTCCGAGCACCGCCGGCGTGCGAGCTGACGAGCGCAGTAGCTTTGCAACCGCTCTGTTCAGCCGTTGCCGCTGGCCGAATCGAACACCTTGAAACGCGCCACGTTGGCGCGGCGGTAAGGCGCGAGCGACAGCGGCTTGCCATCGCTGATGACTTGCACGCCATCGACGTTGCCGATGGTGACGTTCAGCGGAACGGCGCTCTGATAGCTGCGCTGATCGCCGGCATGCAGGATGCCGGATTCCAGCGTCTTGCCGTTCGCATCGTCGACCTCGACCCAACTGTCGGCGGTGACGTGCAGGTTCAGTACGTGCCCGGAGGCTGTCGCGGGAACTGCCGGCACCGGCGTTGCCGCGGATGCAGCCGTGCCGGAATTCTCCGCATCCAACTGCATCGCCGAGAAAGGCGTCATGGAAGCCAGCAGCGGGGGCTCCTGTTGCGAAGCCGCCGGTTTGTGCGCGGCCGGCTTGACCTCGGCGACTTGCGCTGACGTCTTCGCGGGCGGCGCGCTGTCCAGCGGCGCGATGCGTGTCAGTTGATTGTCCAGGCCGCCGCGCAATCCCAGCCACACCAGCGGCACGGCCACCATGGCGGTCAGCACGATGTAAGTGGCCGCCGCGCCGTAACGGCGCACCCATGGCGCTCGCAACGCGCTGCCGGTCGGCACCAATGCGGGCTGATCCGCGGGTGCGATGGAGTTCAAGGCGGAATCGACGGCAAAGGATGGGACGCCGAGCAGGCGCGCGTAGCTGTTCAATGCACCGCGCACGAAAACATAATCGTCTCCGCGGCCAAAATCGCCCGCTTCCAGCCGCTGCAGCACGCGCACGGGCAAATGCGAAACCTGGCTGCACGCGGCGAGATCCATCCCGCGTGCTTCGCGTGCCGCGCGCAGCCGCGCACCAAGATCTCGCGCGGGCCCTGCGCCTTCAGGTGCGATTTGATCCGCGTCGAGGCGGATCTCGCCGGCTCCGCTGTACGCAGGCTTGTCTGCGGTTGAGAAAAGATCGTCGTGGTATTCGGTATTCATTGCGAACGGCCGGCAAGTGTTCGCACCTGTTTCGAATCCGGGAACTGGGTGCTCAGGCGGTTGGCATAGTTCCGGGCGGCATCCGCGTCGCCCAGTCGGGTTTCGATTTCATAGCCGAGCAGCAGCGAATCCGGCGTGGCCTGTCCCTGCGCTTCGAAGCGCTGCAGGAATCCGCGCGCGTGGAATGCGTCGCCGTTGAGATATTGCAGATGCGCCATTTGATAGAGCGCATCCGAGTCATTCGGATCGATCTCCAGCGCCTTGCGCAGGTAGCCTTCCGCGCCCGCGCGGTCGCCCATGTCCGCAAGGCAGGCGCCGGCGTTGGTGTTGGCTTTCGCGGGAGTCTGGTAATACGGATCGGCCAGCGCGCGTTTCAGGTATTCCAGGCCTTCCTTGCCACGGCCGTGGTGGCAGAGAAAATAGCCGAGGTTGTTGTTGGTATCGCCGTTCTTCGAATCGATCGACAGCGCGGCGCGGTATTCGCTCTCCGCCTGTGGAAGCTGGTTGGTGCGCTCGTACAGGATCGCCAGCATGGTGTGCGCGGGGGTATACCTGCTGTCGAACTGGACGGCCTTCTGCAGGTGATCGAGCGCTTCTTTCAAGTTGCCCTGCTGCATCAGCGCCGCGCCGAGTTGGGTCTGGATCTGTGCGGCGTCCTGCTTCTCGTCCTGCTTGCTTTCCTCGGGCGCGTTCTTCAGGTCGCCCACGCCGTTGTTGACTTTGATGATCTGGTTGCGCGAACAGGCCGCGGCGCCGAGCGCCAGCAAGAGCAGAACCAGAAGCCGGAGAGATCTAGGCAGCATGCGCGTGTTCCTGCATTTCCAGACGCCGGCGGAACTGCGCGCTGCGGCGCGTGCGGTCCAGCACCTGACCTCTCAACTGGCCGCAGGCCGCGTCGATGTCGTCGCCGCGGGTGCGCCGCACCATCGCCTGCACGCCGGCATCCAGCAGGATCTTCTGGAACGCGCGGATCGTATCCTCGCCCGAACGTTCGTACCGCGTGCCGGGAAACGGATTGAACGGAATCAGGTTCACCTTGGCGGGCAAACGGCGCATCAGCTTCACCAGCTGCTTCGCCAGCACGGGCGAATCGTTGATGCCTTTCATCAGCGTGTATTCGAACGTGACCGTGGTGCGCGGGCGCCGCGCGGCATAACGCGCGCAAGAATCGAGCAACACATCGATCGGAAACTTCTTGTTGAGCGGCACCAGTTGCGCGCGCAATTCGTCATTGGGCGCATGCAGTGAAACCGCCAGGGAGACATCGGCCACTTCGCCGAGCTTATCGATCATCGGCACCATGCCGGCGGTGGAGAGCGTGACGCGCTTGCTGGCCAGACCGAAGCCGAGATCGTCTCGCATCAGGTTCATCGCGCGCACCACGTTGTCGAAATTGGCCAGCGGCTCGCCCATGCCCATCATCACCACGTTGGTGATGCGCCGTTGCTGGTGCGTGACGTTGCCGAGGTGTTTCGCCGCCATCCACACCTGCCCGATGATTTCGGCGCAGGACAGATTACGGTTGAAGCCTTGCGTGGCGGTCGAGCAGAACGTGCAGTTCAACGCGCATCCGACCTGCGAGGAGACGCACAGCGTGCCGCGCGAAGGTTCCGGGATGTACACGGTTTCCACGGCGTTGCCGCCATCCATGCCCAGCAGCCACTTGCGCGTGCCGTCCGCCGATGCCTTGTCGAGCAAGGTTTTCGGAGGTCCGACGTATGCGGCCTCGACCAGTTTCGTGCGCAGCGATTTGCCGAGATCCGTCATCGCCTCGAAATCGTCTTCGAGGCGGTGATAGATCCACTTCATTACCTGATCGGCGCGATAAGGTTTCTCGCCGAGCCGTGCGAAGAACGCACGCAAGCCTGTCCGATCGAGATCGAGCAGGTTTGTCTGTTCGCTGGCGGTTTTCTCGATCATCCGATTCAGATCACCGCGGACACAATTCGATATCCGAAAAGAAATACCCGATCTCGAACTTCGCGGTTTCCGGCGCATCCGAACCGTGCACCGCATTCGCATCGATGCTCTGCGCGAAGTCGGCGCGAATGGTGCCGGGTGCAGCGTCCTTCGGATTGGTCGCTCCCATCAACTCGCGGTTTTTCGCGATCGCGCCTTCGCCTTCCAGCACCTGGATCATCACCGGGCCGGAAACCATGAACTCGACCAGCGGCTTGAAGAATGGACGCTCGCGATGCACCGCGTAAAAGCCTTCCGCTTCGCGTCGCGACAACTGTT
>DAIOUL010000013.1:0-43970 GCA_036759545.1 Rhodanobacteraceae bacterium | reverse complement strand
AGATCTGGAGCGTGGACGGCGACGGCAAGATCTTCGCCAAGTTCATCACCACCTTTCTGACGCAGCACGACCGCTGGAATTCGCCGAAGTACCTGTTCGGCGAGAGCTACGGCACCACGCGTTCGGCAGTGGTGGCCGCCGATCTCGAAACCGAGAACGATGTCGATCTCAACGGCGTGATCCTGCTTTCTCAGATCCTCAACTTCGCCACCAGCGTGGATGGGGCCGACAACAGCCCCGGCATCGACCTGCCCTACGTGCTGGCGCTGCCGACCTATGCCGCCACCGCGTGGTATCACCACAAGCTGCCGAAGTACAACAACAGCGGTCTGCAACCACTGCTGCAAGCAGCCACCAAGTGGGCGAACACCGAATACGAGCAGGCGTTGCTGGCGGGTTCGACGCTCAGTGCCGACCGCCAGAAGCAGATCGCGCAGAAACTTTCCGACTTCACCGGCCTGCCCGTGGATTACCTGCTGAAGGCCAATCTGCGGGTCACTGGCGGCATGTTCGAACACGAACTGCAGAACGCCGACGACATCACCACCGGACGCCTGGATACGCGCTTCTCCGGCCCGAGCATGGATCCCCTGAGCAAGGAATCCGACTACGACCCACAATCGGCGGCGATCAGCTCGGCTTACGTTTCCGCGTTCAACAACTACGTGCGGGCCACGCTGAAATTCGGCCAGGACATGCACTATCGGCAGTCCGCTTACGGTGTGGAAGGCTTCGACTGGGATTTCCGGCACAAGCCGCCGGGCGCAAGTGAATCCTTCCCGGGTTCGACCAACGTGCTGCCGGATCTCGCGGTGGCAATGAAGTACAACCCGGACCTGAAGGTGATGTTGAACGGCGGCTTCTACGATCTCGCGACGCCGTACTACGCCGCGATCTACGAAATGGAACACCTGCCGATCCCGCAGATGCTGCGCAAGAACATTTCTTACGCGTTCTATCCGTCGGGCCACATGGTGTACGCGCACACGCCCTCGCTGAAGGCGCTGCACGACAACGTGGCGAAGTTCGTCCAGAGCACCGACAATCAGCAGCACTGAGTTCTTGATTTCTGTTTGAACCGGAACCGGCGCGATGCGAATCGCGCCGGTTTTTTGCACCATCGATTACTCGCGTTCGAAACGCGCGATTTCGTCCAGCGCGGCTTGCGCGCGCAGCACACCGCGGCCGGCACTGTTGTCCTCGATCTTGCGCGCGTAACCCAACCGCCGCATCACCCACACCACCGCCGCGACCGCCGCCAAAGCTGCGAGGCTGGACGCCAGCGCCCACAGCGCGACGTTCTGGCTCCAGAAGTCGATGCCGTACCACGCGAGATTGATCCAGGTCACCGGAATCCAGATGAAGCAAGCGATCACGGCGTTGACCGGCGCCTCCACACGCACGCGGAACTCGCGCAATTCGGCGATCCTGCGCTGGATCTCGAGCACCGGCGCGGCATAGTCGATGCGCTGGATCAAATAAAGATTGCGCGCGGAAAACGCGATCAGCAGCACTCCGAACGCATGCACCAGCAAGCCGCACACCAGCAGATGCGGCGGCTGCAGATGCGTCCCCCAAAACACCGCGCCCCAGATCGAAAAAGTGACGCCGATCGACATCTGCAGAATCTGACCGAATACCAGTGGACGCAATTCGCGCCGGGCGTGTCGCGTCCTGCTGTCCTTCAGCAGTTGCAGGTTCAATGCATGCGCCTGCCGCACGCGCACATCCAGTTCTTGCCAGGCCAGTTTCATCTCGTCCAGGCCAACTTCATCGAGTTTCATGTCTCGGCTCCTGCGGTTTCGCTCATGACCACTTTTTTCCGCAGCTTCTGCTTGATGCGGTTGAGTTTTGTCGCGACGTTCGTTTCGGTTATGCCGAGGACATCGGCGATTTCCGCATAGCTGCGGTCTTCGAGGTACAGCAGCACCAGCGCGCGGTTGAGCGCGTCCAGTTGCGCGATGAAAGCGTGCAGCACCGTCAGGCGCTCGTCGCGTTCCAGGTCTTCGTGATGTGGTGCGCCTTCCCCGGCAACCGTTTCGAGATGCACGTCGTCGAGCGCTTCCAGATGTTCCGAGCCGGAACGCTGCGCGTTGCGGGCGTGCGAGATGGCCACGTTCAGCGCCACGCGGTACATCCAGGTGGTGAACTTCGCGCGGCCCTCGTCGAAAGATCCGAACGAGCGCCACAGTTGCGCGGCGATTTCCTGCGCGAGGTCGTCGCGATCGTTCGCGCCGCGCGCGTACACCGCCGCCACTTTGAAGACGATACGCTGGTGCTCGCGCAGCAGCGCTTCGAATCTCCGTTGCCGCTCTCGCGCCGACATCATCCGGTCCCCTGGCCCTTTTCCCATGATTCGCCGGCCGGCGAAAAAAATCACGCGCGCACTACAATAGCCGCCGCTCCGCCCTGCGAACCGCCATGCCGCCGCTGCATTTCAAGCGCTACCTGCTGACCGGCCTGCTGGCCTTCATCCCGGTGTGGATCACCTGGGTGGTGTTCAAGTTCGTGTTCACCCTGCTGGCGGGCGTGGGCGCGCCGGTGATCACCGCGATCATCGATTTGATCGGCTTGGCTTCACCGCGCGCGGCCGATGCGTTGCACCGCGACTGGCTGATCTCGATCTGCGCTTTCGTCCTCACGATCGCGGCGCTGTACCTGCTCGGCCTGTTGTCGAACGTGATGATCGGCCGGCGCGTGCTGGGTTTCATCGACGACCAGCTCGAGCGCATCCCGCTGGTGCACACGGTTTACGGCGGCGTCAAGAAAGTGGTGACGCTGATGCGCAACAAGCCGACCGGCACCCAGCGCGTGGTGCTGATCGGATTTCCTTCGCCGGAAATGAAATCGGTGGGTTTCGTGACGCGCGTGTTCATCGACGAATCCGGCCGCGAAATCGCCGCGGTGTACGTGCCGACCACGCCGAATCCCACCGGCGGCTATCTGGAGCTGGTCCCGACCGACGAGTTGATCGCGACCGACTGGACGGTCGATCAGGGCATGGCCTTCCTGATTTCCGGCGGCGCGCTGGCGCCGGATACGATGCCTTCGGGTTTTCCGCAGCGGGCCGTTCACACGCGTGGCTCGCTTGTCGAGCCGTAACCGGCTACACTGCGCGCGTTTGACACGCCGTAACCCGATTTTCCTTTCCGGCTGAGTTTCTCGCGGACGGTCCGTTCCGCCGTCAGCCCGCACCGCTCGGCTCCGTCGTCTCGAATCCGGCCCCGCATTTGCGATGCCGAAAAAATCATGCTGCGCGCGGTCACACGGGAAGCGCGCGGCACACGACAGGAGTTTTTATGACTTTCGAATCGCTCGGGCTCGCGCCCGCGCTGTTGCGTGCGCTCGCCGAACAAGGCCACGTCACGCCCACGCCAGTCCAGTCGGCGGCGATCCCGCTCGTGCTGGAAGGCCACGACCTGCTCGCGGGCGCGCAGACCGGGACCGGCAAGACCGCTGCGTTCGCGCTGCCGCTGTTGCAGAAACTTTGCATCGATCAGATCGCGCAATCGCACAACAACAAGCAACCCCGCAAGCCACGCGCGCTGATCCTCGCGCCCACGCGCGAACTGGCCGCACAAGTGCACGACAGCCTGCGCGCTTATGGAAAGCATTTGCGCGTGCACGCCGCGGCGGTGTTCGGCGGCGTCGGCATGGGCGGCCAGATCATGAGTCTGCGCCGCGGGTTGGATGTGATCGTCGCCACGCCGGGCCGGCTGATCGACCACATGGACCGACGCAATGTCGATCTCTCCTGCATCGAGACGCTGGTGCTGGACGAGGCCGATCGCATGCTCGACATGGGTTTCGCGCCGGCGCTGAAGAGGATTCTCGGCGCGTTGCCCAAACAGCGCCAGACACTGCTGTTCTCGGCCACCTTCGATCCCGAGATCAAGCAGCTCGCTGCGCAGTTCATGCGCAATCCGCGCGAAGTGCAGATCGCCAAACCGAATGCGGTGGCGATCGGTGTCACCCATCGCGTGCATCCGGTCGATGCGGAGAAGAAACGCGACTTGCTGCTGCATCTGCTGGCCGCCGACAGCCGCCGGCAGACGCTGGTGTTCGCGCGCACCAAACACGGTTCCGACAAGTTGTGCCGGTTTCTGGAGCAACGCGGTTTTCGCGCGGATGCGATCCACGGCAACAAGAGCCAGGGCCAGCGCACGCGCGCGTTGGCCGATTTCAAAAAAGGCAAGACCACCGTGTTGGTCGCCACCGACATCGCGGCACGCGGGCTGGACATCCAGCAGTTGCCGGCGGTGGTGAACTACGACCTGCCGATGGTGGCGCAGGATTACGTGCACCGCATCGGACGCACGGGGCGTGCGGGCGCCGAAGGCCTTGCGCTGTCGCTCGTCAGCCGCGAAGAGGAAGGCTTGTTACGCGATATCCGCCGGTTGTTGAAGCAGGACATCGCGGTGGAAGCCGTGCGGGAATTCGCACCAAACTGGTCGTTGCGGCTGGATGGGCCGGCGATGTCGGCGCGCAAACCCGGACGCAACAAATCCGGCAAGCCCTCGCACGCGCGCCGCCCGCATTTGCCGCATGGCAAAGGCGAGCACGCCGCGGGGAACAAGAAGCGGCGTTGGCGCGGCGGGAATGCGCGCAAGGCGTAATCGCCAGTTCCCGCAGGCGCGCTCCTGCAAAGCTGTTATAGGAGCGCGCCTGCGCGCGATGGCGGCAGGCCGGCTCCTACACGAGTAGGTGTGCGATGCACTCACACCTTTGCAGTGTCCCCAGCCTTCGGCAGATTCACCGCGCAGCCCCATTTCTGCTTCAGATACGCAGCGAGCCCGGTGCGCCCGTCGTCCTCGCCATGCACCAGCCAAACCGGCGGATGTCCGGCGATGGCGCCGTACCAATCCGACAAGCCATCGCGGTCCGCGTGCGCCGAAAGCCCGCCCACGGTGTGGATCTGCGCGCGTACCGGAATGTCGTCGCCGAACAGATGCACGTGTTTGGCGCCGCCGACGATGCGCCGTCCGAGCGTGCCCTGCGCCTGGTAGCCGACGAACACGATGTGCGCGGCGGGATTGGCGATGTTGTGCCGCAGGTGATGACGGATGCGGCCGCCTTCGCACATGCCCGAACCCGCGATGATCACCGCGCCACTGCGGATCGAATTGATCGCGCGCGATTCATCGGTGCTCGCGGTAAAAGCGAGATTCGGCAATCGCAGCGGATGCTGCCGCATCAGCCACAGCTTTTTCGCATCCGCGTCGAACAGGTCTTCGTGCCGGTCGTAGCACGCGGTGACACGCGTGGCCATCGGGCTGTCGAGGAATATCTTGTACGAACCCAGTTGCCATTCGTCGAAATGTTCGGCGAAGAAATACAGCAATTCCTGCGTGCGTCCGACGGCGAACGCCGGGATCACGATGTTGCCGCCGTCCTTGTGCGCGGCCTGGAAGATCGCCGCGAGCTCCGCCAGGGTGTCCTCGCGCGTCTTGTGCAGGCGGTCGCCGTAAGTGGATTCCATGATCACCGCATCTGCTGCGGAGACGGGCGTCGGATCGCACAGGATCGGCGTGTCCTTCTGGCCTAGGTCGCCGGTGAATACCAGCGTGCGCGTCGCACCGCTCTCCGTTGCGGCGACTTCGACGGTTGCGGAGCCGAGGATATGCCCCGCGTCGCGCAGCGTGATGCGAATGCCCGGAAAAATTTCCTGCGGCTCGTTGTAGCTCAGAGGCTTCAGCAACTTCATCGCCGCATCCACGTCGTCTTGCGTATACAGCGGCGGCTGCGGCGTTTGCCCGGGCCGCGGATGACGCGCGGCATCCTGCGCATCCATCTGGGCGATGTGCGCGGAGTCTGACATGATGATGTTGGCGAGATCGCCGGTCGCCGGCGTGCAGTAGATCGGGCCGCCGAAGCCGCGCTTGACCAGCAGGGGTATGCGACCGCAGTGATCGAGATGCGCGTGGCTCAACACCAACGCGTCGATGCCCTTCGGGTCGAACGGAAAATCCGCCGCATTGCGCGCATCGGCGTCGCCATCGCCCTGCACCATGCCGCAATCGAGCAGCACCTGCTTGCCGGCGGCGGAAACCCGATGACACGAGCCGGTGACCTCGCCGGCCGCCCCGTGGAACGTGATCTCCATGCCTGATCCTCGCGAGCCCAAAACCGCGGCATGATAACCGCGGAAAGCGGCGCACCGGCAAACCGTCCAGTCGACGTATCGTGCGAACGCCCATCCTCACCCCCGACTTTCGACACTGCCGTACGGATGCGCGCCTGCTAGCCTTGGCGGCGCTCAGCGGCCGTGCCGCGGCCTTACCCTTCCACACGAGGAACCTATGAACAAGCACCTGTTCAAGCCGGTCGCGTTGGCCGTAGCGCTGGCGCTCAGTGCCGGCAGCGCGTTTGCCGCCGACAATTTCGACATGAGCGAGCTGTCGAAGAACATCAGCCCGTGCACCGATTTCAATGCTTATGTCAATGCCAAATGGATTGCCGACAATCCCATCCCCGGCGACCAGGCCAGTTGGGGCGCGTTCAACATCCTGGCGGAAAAGAGCCGCGCCGATCAGCGCGTGATCCTCGAAAGCGCCGTCAAGAATGCAGCGCATGCCAAGCCCGGCTCGATCGAGCAAAAACTCGGCTGGTACTACGCCTCCGGCATGAACGAGACAGCCGTGAACAAGGCAGGCTTCGACCCGATCAAACCGAGGCTGGCGCAGATCGATGCGTTGAAGAACGGCGCCGACGTGGCGAACTTCATAGATGCGAGCTTCAATGAAGGCTTTCCGTACGTGTTCGCCTTCGGGTCGGGTGCGGATTTCAAGGATGCAACCAATCAGATCGGCTACGCCTTCCAGGACGGCCTGGGCCTGCCGACGCGCGACTACTATTTCGATCCGAAGTACAAGGATCAACGCGCTGCGTACGTCGCCTACATCGCCAAGACGCTGCAGATGACCGGGGTCAGCGCAGCCGATGCGAAGGCGCAGGCCGCTCAGGTGATGGCCTTCGAAACCGAACTGGCCAAGGCATCGCTTGCGCCGACCGAACTGCGCGATCTGGACAACGAATACCACTTCGTCAGCGTCGCCGAGGCGGACAAGCTCACTCCCAATTTCAGTTGGGAAAAATTCTTCTCGATGCAAGGCGTCGACGTCGGCAAGGGTTTCTCGCTGTCGCAACCGAAGTTCTTCGGCGAATTCGGCAAGCTGCTGGCCGGCGCACCGATTTCGCAATGGCAGGCGTACCTGCGCTTCCACACCATCGACGCGGCTTCGCCGGTGCTGAGTGACGCCTTCCAGGACAACCACTTCGAATTCCACAACAAGACCATGGCCGGCCAGCCGCAGCAGAAGCCGCGCTGGAAACGGGTGCTGGGCGAGGTCAACGATGGCATGGGCATGGCGCTGGGCGAGTTGTACGTCGCCAAGTATTTCCCGCCGCAATCCAAGGCGCGCGCCGAGCAACTGGTCACCAACGTACGCGACGCGCTGCGCAACCGCATCGAGCACCTGGACTGGATGAGCCCCGAGACCAAGGCCAAGGCGCTCGAAAAGTGGAAGCTGTTCCTGCCGAAGATCGGTTATCCCGATCCCGGCGAGTGGCGCGATTGGAGCGGCCTGACCATCGTGCCCGACAACTATTTCGCCAACGCGGCCTCCGCAGCCAAGTACAACTACCACTACGACATCGGCCACATCGGCAAGAAGACCGACCGCAAGGAATGGGGCATGACCCCGCAGACGGTCAATGCCTATTACGATCCCACCACCAACACCATCAACTTCCCGGCCGCCATCCTGCAGCCGCCGTTCTTCTACGCCAATGGCGACGATGCGCTCAACTACGGCGGCATCGGCGCGGTGATCGGCCACGAGGCCAGCCACGGCTTCGACGATCAGGGCAGCCAGTTCGACGGCTACGGCAATCGCGAGAATTGGTGGACCAAACAGGACGAGGCGAAATTCAAGGCGCGCACCGGCAAGCTGGTCAAGCAGTTCGACGCCTATTCGCCGTTGCCGGGCGTGAACGTCAATGGACAACTGACATTGGGGGAAAACATCGGCGATCTGGGCGGGTTGAACGCGGCGTATGACGCCTTGCAGACGGCGCTGAAACAGAACCCGAACGAAGCCATCGGAAAAATAGACGGCATGACCGAGGATCAGCGTTTCTTCCTGAATTGGGCGCGGGTCTGGAGGGAGAACATGCGTCCGCAGTTGACCAAGGTCCTGATCGCGGCCAATCCGCACGCGCCTTCGCAATTCCGCGCGATCGGCGCGCCGTCCAACATGCCGGCGTTCGCCTCGGCGTTCCAGTGCAAGGCTGGCGACAAGATGGTCCGGAGCGGAGACCAGCAGGTGAAGATCTGGTAATGCTGCCGACCTTTGGTCGCTGTAACAAAAACGCCGCGCGCAAGCGCGGCGTTTTTTCATGCGGCTTACGGCTGCCGCATCAAGGCCGCCGCGCCAGCTCCGGATTCTCTTTCGTCACCGGCATCAGATCTTTTTTCGACACCCCCAGCCAAAGCAGGATCGGGTTGGCGAAGAAGATCGAGGACAGCGTGCCGACCAGGATTCCGATCAGCATGGTGATGGCGAAGTTGTGCACCGCCTGGCCGCCGAACAGGAACAGCGCGGCCATGGTGATGCCGGTGAACAGCGAGGTGATGATGGTACGCGACAGCGTGCTGTTGATCGCGTGGTTCAACACCTGCACCGGCTCGGCCTTGCGCGTGGTGCGGAACATCTCGCGCACGCGGTCGAACACCACGACCTTGTCGTTGATCGAATAGCCCACCACCGCCAGCACCGCGGCCAGCGTCGTCATGTCGAATTCGCGCTGCACGGCCGCGATGATGCCGACGGTAATCAGCGTGTCGTGTACTTCGGATGCGAGCGCGGCGACGGCGAAGCGTTTTTCGAAGCGCAAACCGAGATAGATCATGATGCCGACGATCACCACGATCACCGCGATGATGCCGCTGTTGCGCAACTCCGCACCGACCTGCGGGCCGACGAAATCCGGTGGCCGCGACAGCGAAACGTCGCCACGCTTGGACTGCAAGGCCTTCAGCACGTCCGTAGCCACGCGGTCGGGTTTGACCACGCCGCCCACGACCGCCGCCGGATCGGCCTTGGGCTGCAGGCGGATCGAGATGTCGCGCGTGCCGCCCAGGCTTTGCACCACCGCGTTCTCGAACCCGGACGAAGCCAGTGCGCCGCGCACTTCGCCCACATCGACGGGCTTTTGATACGTCACCTGCACCAGCACGCCGCCGGTGAAATCCAGGCCGTAGTTCAGGCCGCGCACGGTGATGAAGAAGATCGAGGCAATGATCAGCAACACCGACACGCTGATGCTGACCTTGCGCCAGCGCAGGAAATCGATGTTGCTGTGGGGATTGAAAATTTCCATGGATTGATAACGCTTCAGTCAAATTGCAGGTTGTGCTTCGACCGCGGCCGTAGGTTGCTCCCACAACCCCCGATTGCGAATCGCTTCGCGTTCGCAATCTGCCCCCTTAAGGGGGCGAATGCCCGCACCGTTTTCGCAACTGAAAAACATTACACCGACAGTGTCTTCAGCTTGCGGCCGCCGTGTATCGCGGCGGTGATCGCGTGCGTCACCGTCACCGAGGTGAACAGCGATGTCAGGATACCGATGAACAACGTGATGCCGAAGCCCTTGATCGCGCCGGAACCCAGCGTCATCAGGCCGAGAGCCGCCAGCAGGTGCGTGACGTTGGCATCCAGAATCGTCGACCAGGCTTTTTCGTAACCGGCGCGGATCGAGGCCAGCGGCGTGGAACCGTTGCGCAGTTCCTCGCGGATGCGTTCGCAGATCAGCACGTTCGCGTCGATCGCCATGCCCAGCGTCAGCACGATACCGGCGATGCCGGGCATCGTCAGCGTCACGCCGATCGCCGACATCACCGCGATCAGGATCACCAGGTTGAAGAACAGCGCGATGTCGGCCACCAGGCCGAACAACTTGTAGTAGATCGCGGCGGCAGCCAGTACCAGCAGCAGTCCCAGGATCACCGCGCGTTCGCCCTTGCGGATGTTGTCCTGACCGAGCGACGGCCCGATCACGCGCTGCTCGACGATGTCGGTGGGCGCCGCCAGAGAACCGGAACGCAGCAGCACCGCCAGCGTCTGCGCTTCCTGCTGGCCCAGACCCGTGGTCTGGAAGCGTTTGCCGAACACGCCCTGGATGGTCGCGTCGTTGATCACCGTTTCGGTGGTCTTGTAGGTGCGCACTTCCTTGCCGTCGACGATCTTCGTTTCCGGCACGCGATCCACGTACACCACGCCCATCGGCTTGCCGACGTTCTGGGTGGTGAAATCCAGCATCTTGCGCGCGCCGGCGGAATTCAGTTCCACATTGACGTCGGGCGTGCCGGTCTGCTGGTCGTAGCCCTGGCTTGCATCCACCAATTCATCACCGCTGACGATCACCTTCTTCTTCAATACGTAAGGCCGGCCGTCCTTGTCGTGATAGAGCTTGTCCTCGGGCGGCACGTTGCCGGTGCGCTCGGCCTCGACCGGGTTCACGTTCAGATCGTTGGCGTGATACTCCAGCGTGGCGGTGGCGCCGAGGATCTTCTTGGCCTCTGCGGTGTCCTGCACGCCCGGCAGTTCGACCACGATGCGCGTGTCGCCCTGCTGCTGGATCAGCGGTTCGGATACGCCCAGCGCGTTGACGCGGTTGCGCAGCGTGGTGACGTTCTGGCGGATGGTGTTCTGCGCCAGTTCGGTGACCTTCTCGGGTTTGATGTTGGCCTGCAGCGCGGGCGCGCCGCCCGGCGTGGTGGTGTCGGTGAGCGCCAGATCCTGGGCATCCGCCGCGATCGCCTTGTACGCGGCGTCGCGGTCGGCGGTCGAGCGCAGCACCACCTGCACGCCCTGCCCGCTCGGGGTCACCGAGTCGTAGCGGATGTTCTTCTCGCGCAGCACCGAGCGGATGTCGTCGAGATAGCGTTGCTGCTGCTTCTGCAGTACCGCGCTCTGATCCACCTGCATCAGGAAATGCACGCCGCCCTGCAGATCCAGGCCCAGCGGCATCGCGTGCGCGCCGATCGCCTCCAGCCAGTGCGGCACGGTGCTGGCGAGATTCAGCGCCACGTTGTAGTTGTCGCCGAGCGCCAGCCGCAGCGTGTCCGAGGCGTGCAACTGCACGTCGGTGTTGGCGAAGCGTGCCAGCAGGCGATCGCCCTCGATGGCGACGTCCTGATACGGAATCTTCGCCTTGTCGAGCGTGTCCTCGACCTTCTTCTGCACGCCTGCATCGATGGTGGCGCCGCGGTTGGCCGAGATCTGCACGGCAGGCTGCGGACGGAACACGTTGGGCGCGGCATACAGCAGCCCGAGCGCGAGCACGATCGCGACCAGCGCGTATTTCCAGCGGGGAAAATCACTCATGGAGGGCGTTTACCGGATGCGACGAGTCGATGCATTCGACATCAGGAGGATTTCAAAGTGCCTTTGGGCAGCACCTGCGTGATCGCGCCCTTCTGCACGCGGATTTTCACGTTGGGCGCGATTTCGACGCTGACGAAGGATTCGCCGATCTCGTCCACGCGCCCGGCGATGCCGGCGGCGATCACCTCGTCGTTTTTCGCGAGCTGGCTCAGCATCGTCCGCACTTCCTTCTGCCGCTTCATCTGCGGGCGGATCAGCATGAAATAGAAGATGCCGAACAAGATCAGCAGCGGCAGGAATGTGATCAGCGGATTGGACGCCGAAGCTGCAGCGGGCGCGGCAGCGGCGTGTGCTACTGAAATCAGCGAAAAACTCATCGGGGCTCCGTCGGCGGCCCGCATGTGTCTGCCGGACCTGAAAAAAGACGGCGGATTATGCCATGCGCGGGCCCTGCCCGCATCGTTGCCACACCGCGTTCGACGTTGCTCGTGCCCCTTGCCATAATCGACGGTCGAATCTTCTTCGAGCGGCGCCCATGCACCACCTCACCGTCATCACCACCGGCGGCACGATCGACAAGGTGTATTTCGACGCGAAGTCGGATTACCAGATCGGCGCGCCGCAGATCGGCGAAATCCTGGGGCAACTCGGCGTGGCGTTCGCCTTCGACGTGGTGCCGGTGTTGCGCAAAGACAGCCTCGACATCACCGATGCGGATCGCGCGGCGATCCGCGCCGCAGTCGAGCAGCAAGCGAATCGCCACGTGCTGGTGACGCACGGCACCGACACCATGGTGGAAACGGCGCGCGCGCTAGAAGGCCTCGCAGGCAAGGTAATCGTGCTGACCGGCGCGTTGAATCCCGCGCGCTTCCAGGGTTCCGACGCTGTGTTCAACATCGGTTGCGCGGTTGGCGCGGTGCAGGCGCTTGCCGATGGCGTGTGGATCGCGATGAACGGCCGCATCTGGAATCCGCGGCGCGTGCGCAAGAATCGCGAAGCAAACCGCTTCGAGGAAACCACATAAAAAACCCGGCCGTTGCCGGCCGGGTCAGGATGAAACGTCTGGTCCGGAATTCCCGGATCAGTTCGAGTCGAAGTGGCTGAAGTCGATGCTGCCCCGGCCGGAAGCCCAATCCCATCCGCGTTTGGCGATGTAACCGTGGTTGTTGCCGGAGCGCACATCGTGGATGTACGAGGCCGGGAACGAATACAGTTGCTGCCCCGCCGCGGTCATCGGATCGACCGCGCCATTGGCGATCAACCGCGCCCACGCGCCGACAAAGATCGGCGACGCGAGGCTGGTGCCGCCCCACTGCGAGATTTCGCCATAGGTAATGACCAGCGCACCGGTGTTCGGATTGGCGTCGAACGCCACGTCGGGGCCGCGCATGCCTTTGAAGGGACCGTAGGTGAGTCCGCTCTGCCATGACGGAGCCGTCTCGAACGAACTCGGGCTGCCACCGGAACTGACCCACTCGGTTTCCCGCACGTAGGTGCTGCCCGAGGTATTCAATGTGGTACCCGCCACCGCCACGTTGTACGGCGAACTGGCCGGATAACTCGCCGAATTCTTGCCGCCATCGCCGCATTCGTCGGAACCGTGATCGCCTGTGGAAGCCGCGAAAGTCTGGCCCTGCGCAATACCGATCGCGTACAGCGCGTCGTCGGCCTGCGCCGAACCATCGCCGCCCTGCCCGCTGTCCTCGAACCGTTCGCACTCGCCGAACGACTGGTTGACGACCGTGGCGAGCGGAATGCCTTCCGGCGGATTCACGATCGAGTTGAGCGCGTTGGTGACCGAACCGTTGTAGCCGCCGTATGCGGAGTAGAAAGTCAGGCTCTTCACTCCCCCGCTCGTGCCGATGATGTCTTGGCTGTCGATATCCCACTCCACCGTGCCTTCGTCGAAGTTGTCGCAAGTCGGATCGGTGGTGTTGATCACGCCGCTGTTGTAGCCGCCGTAGTCCACGCACACGACGTTGGTGTCGACCGAATCCAGTCCGTTGCTGCTGGTGAAGCTGGCGAGATCGGTCAATGTCAACGACATGTCGCCCCAACCGAACACCGCGGCATCGACGCTGGTGGCCGGGGCCAGGCCACTGGTGCCGTAAATGTCGGCGAACTCGAGCGGGTTGTGCCCGCCCAGCGCGGCGGTCGAGGCTTGCGCGCTCACCGCAAAAGTCTGCGCCTTGTGCACTCCCTGCAGGCCCAGCACCGCCTGCACGCTGTCGCGCAAACTCGCCGGAATCTTGATGTCCGCCGTATTGGCGAAAGTGACGCGGCCGTCGTGCGTGCGCACCTGCGCCAGAGAAGTGTTGAACGCGCGTGCAGCCGTCGCCGCCGTGCCGTCGGCATTCACCAGCATTCGGTTACTCGAGATCCTGACGTTCTTGAAACCGGCATCTTTGAGGAAATTCGCCACCGCCTGGGCTTGCGCCTGCGTCGGCAGATGATCGGCGGAGAGTTGCGTCCTGCTCATAGGCTGATGCGGTCTGGAGTTGAAAGCGCGCAACTGATCCGGATTGCGCAGCTTCAGCGCGAGGGTCACATGGATCGGGTGCGACAGCGACAGCGCGCCGCCGATCGCATCGCCGTGCAGCAGTTGGGTGCCGCGGCTCACGGTTGCCAGGGAAGTATTGGACGCGGCCTGGGTTGCACCGGCCACGCCGATCGCGCCGGTGACCGCCAGCACGAGCGCCGTCTTGCGCAGATTGCGAAGCATCAACATGGTAGTCCCTCATCGTTGAATGAACGTGCATCGACGCGCGAGCCGCGACGATGTTCCTTGCACTGCACTTCACAGGCGCACCGGCAGGGAGCGAGTCAGCCCGGAGCCACCCGCATCTTCATCGCTCTGACAGAATCGACCCCTCCCCGAATGCGATCGAGCGACGGTAGCAAGCGCATGACCGGATGGCAATCGGAATTGGCGCTGCGCACGTGCGCGCGCGTATGTCGACCGCGGGAGTCCTGCTGCAAACGTCAAAAAAAAACGAGCCCGGTCGGACGACCGGGCCCGTAGTCACTCGTGCTGCGTGATCGATCAGAACTTGCTGAGATCCAGACTGCCGCGGCCGGACGCCCAATCCCAACCCGGCACGGCTCTGAAACCTCCGTTATTGCCCGATTTGACGTCGTGGAAGTTTCCGTATGGCGCCGCATACAACTGTTGCCCCGCCGGCGTCATCGGGTCCACCACGCCGTTGGAAATCAGACGCGCCCACGAACCGGCGAACAGCGGTGCCGACAGGCTGGTGCCGCCGACCTGCACGTAACCCCCATAAGCCGAAACATAGATAATCGCGCCGGTATTGGGATCACCGTCGAACGCCACGTCCGGGCCACGCGAGCCCTTGTAAGTGCCGCGCTGCTTCGCCGCCTGCCAGGACGGGGCCAATTCGAAAGAACTCGCGCTGCCGCCCGAACTCCTCCACACCGTTTCGCTGCCGTAACTGGTGCCGGTGGTGTTGAGCGTGGTGCCCGCCACCGCGATCACGTAGGGCGAACTCGCCGGATAACTGGCCGAATCCTTGGCAGGCTTGTCGCCGCAATTGTTGTAGCCGGCGTCGCCGGTGGAGACCGAGAAGGTCTGGCCTTGTGCCTGTCCGATCTGGAACAGCGCGTCGTCGGCCTGCGCCGAACCGTCGCCGCCCTGCCCGCTGTCTTCGAAACGTTCGCACTCGCCGAATGAAGCATTGATCACGGAAGCCAGCGGGATGCCGGACGGCGGATCGATGATGACATTCAAGGACGTGGTGATCTGGCCGTTATTGCCGCTGGGCGCGGCGTAGAAGGTCAGACTGTTGACGCCGCCGGTCATCGCGACGATGTCCTGGCTGTCCAGATCCCATTCGATCGAACCCTGGTCGGAGTTCTGGCAGGTTGGATCATTGGTAATGACCGAACCGTTGGCCAGAGAACACACCACATGCGTGTTGGTGTGGGTCAGACCATTGTCGTTCTCGTAACGGGTCAGGTCGCTCAAAGTCGGGGCCATGCTGCCCCAACCCCACACCGCGACGTCCATGTCGGTGGCCGGATTCAAACCCGACGCACCATAGATGACTGGGAAATCGAGCGGATTGTGTCCCACCGCAGCATCGGTGCCGGACTGCGCCTGTATTGCGTTGATATGCGCCTGATGCACTTCCTGCAAACCGAGCACCGCCTGCACGCTGTCGCGCAGCGACACGGGGATCCTGATGTCGCTGGTGTTGGCGAAGGACATGCGCCCGTCGTGCGTGCGCACCTGCGCCAGCGAGGTGTTGAATGCGCGCGCGGCGACCGCGGCGCTGCCGTCGGCGCTCACCAGCATGCGGTTCTTGGAGATGCCGACGTTGGTGAAGCCGGCGTTCTTCAGGAAGTTCGCCACGGCCTGCGCCTGTGCGCTCGTCGGCAGATGGTTGGCGGAGAGCTGCGTCCGGCTCATCGGTGCGTGCGGTTTGGCATTGAATGCGCGCAACTGATCCGGATTGCGCAGTTTCAGCGCGAGGGTCACGTGGATCGGATGCGACAGCGGCAGCGCGCCGCTGACGGCATCGCCGCCCGCCAACCGGGTCGCGCGGCTGATGGTCGCGAGTGTTGAGCCGGAAGAAGCGGCCAGTGCCGCGCCCATGATTCCCGTCGCGCCGGTTACGGCAAGCACGAGGGCCGTTTTGCGCAATTTGCGAAGCGTCAACATGAGTAGTCCTCTGCGTCAAAAGGGAGCGTGCATCGACGCGCGTTGGCTGCGACGATGCTCCTTGCTGCACTTCAAACTGCATCTGGAGAAACGCGTTTCGAAACAACTGCGTTCAAAGCGGGCGCGCTGGCAGGGAGCAAGTCGGTCCCAGCCGCCTGCATCTTCATCGCTCTGACTGATCGAACCCTCCCCGAGTACGATCACGCGACGTTATCAAGATGAACTTCACGAGGCAACGAAAATTTGCAATTACAAAAAACAAACGCGGCGACATTGCGCCGCCGCGTTCCATACTCCAGCGTAGTGCGTACTACTGCACGTTCAGCGCCGTATCGTCGATTACGAACGAGGTTTGCAACGAGGAATCCTCGGTGCCCGTGAACTTCACTACCACGGTTTGTCCGATGTATGCGGACATGCTGTTGCTGTGTTGCGTGTAGCCCGTGTTGTGGTTGAGGTTCGAATACGTCGCCAGTGTTTTCAGCAACGTGCCCGAGGTGCTGTACACGCGCACGTACAAGTGATCGTACGCCGTGGTCTTGGTGGTCTCCGCGGTGTCGATGTGCAGGTAATACGTCAGCGTGGCCGATGTCTTGCCCGCAGGAATCGTCACCGTCTGCGAGACATTGTCGGTGTGGCTCGACCCGTAACCATCCAGGTACGCGTAGTACGTTCCGCTGTGCGGCGATTCACCACACGAACTGTCGCACAGGGTTCCGCTGCTCATGGTCCACGGTGCGGCCGAGCCGGTTTCCCATCCCGGATTGCCGAGCAACTGCGAACCGCCACCGCCACCGCTGCTGACCGTCACCTGCTCGGTCTTGGAGTTCTGTGCGCCGCCGTTGTCGGTGACCGTCTCCGTGACGCTGTAGGTACCGGCCGCCGCATAGGTGTGGCTCGGGTTGGTCGCAGTCGAGGTTCCGCCGTCACCGAACGTCCAGGAGTGCGAGGCGATCGTGCCGTCGCTGTCGGTGGAGCTGTCGGTGAAGTTCGCGGTCAGACCGCTGGTCGTGAAGCTGAAGTTTGCAACCGGCGGCTGATTGCCGCCGCCACCGCCGCCAGCGACGTGCGAGACGAAGTTCGCGATGTTGACGCTGCCGAAGCCGGTCGGGTAATCCCAGCCCGTCGCCGCGGTCTCGCCGGAGTTGTTGCCGGAAGTGACATCATGGAAATCCGTCGAGTAGTGGCTCGCTGCGTTCGAATAGATCAGCGGAGCCGCGAATCCGAGCGACGACTTGGTAGCGAGCGCACGTGCCCACACACCGACGAACAGCGGCGAGGACAGGCTGGTACCGCCGATCTGCTGGTTGCTGCCGTCGACGATCACGATCGCTCCGGATTCCGGATCGCCGTCGAATGCGATGTCGCCCAAGCCGCGGTGCGTGTTGCCGGTGTTCTGACCGACGTTGTGCTGCCAGCTCGGCTGAGGTTCGTACTTGCTGGGGCTGCCGCCGGTCGCACCTTCTCCCTTGGACAGTTCGTTCCATACCACTTCGTTGTTCCAGGTCGTGCCGGTGGTGAACAGTCCGGTGCCGCTGACCGCGACCACGTACTGCGAGTTCGCCGGCCACGAAGGCGTGATTCCGCCGTCGCCGCACTCGTCAGCACCGGAGTCGCCGGTCGAGATCGAGAACGTCTGGCCCTGCGCCACGGCCTGCTCGAAGATGTTGTCGTCTTCCGCCGCGCCGCTGACCTCGGCATCGGTCTCGCAGCCGCCGATCGACACGTTGATCACTTTCACCACGTTGTCGCTGACGGCCTTGTTGAAGTCAGCCGTGAGGTTCGCGTCCGATAGCGTCGGCGTGTCGTAGAGATAGATGGATTTCACGCCGCCGCTGATGCCGACGATGTCCTGGGTGTCCAGATCCCATTCGCCGTCACCGCTGGTATCGCTGCCGCCGCCGTTCACTTTGACGATGTTCAGCGGGATGCTGCCGTAGCCGTTCTGCGAGAGGAACTTCGAGAAGTCGCTCTGCACATTGGTCATGCTGCCCTGCGTGATCACGCCGACCGAAACGGTGGAAGCGTTGGCCGTGCTGCCGGCACCGTAAATCGCCGGGAACTGCGTCGGGTTGTGACCGGTCTCGGAACCGGCCATCGGATGCACGCTGTTGTTCGGCTGCACCACGATGTGATTGGTATGCGCGATATGCACGGTCTGCAAACCCAGCACCGAGCTCACGACGGATTGCAGCGAGGCCGGCACGACCGCGCTGGTCGAATTGGCGTAAGCCATGCGTCCGTCGTGCGTGCGCACGCTGACCATCGACGTCTGGAAAGCACGCTGCACGGTTCCGGCCGATGCGTCACCGGAGACGAGCAAACGGTTCGGTGCGATTTCGACGTTGGTGAAACCCGATTGTTTGAGGAAATTCGCCACCGCCTGCGCCTGCGCCTGCGTGGGCGAATAACGCGCGGCGAATTGCGCACTCGTGAGCGGCTTGAATCCGCGTTGTGAAACCAGCGCATCCAGTTCCGCCTTGTTGCGCAATTTCAATCCCATCACGATGTGCATCGGGCTGGAGATCGCCAACGGTCCGGCAATGGCGTCGCCTTGACGCAGGATGGTTGGCCGCGCGACCGCCGGGCTGACCGTGGCGGCACTCGCCGCCGCACCCGCTGCCAGACTCACAGCCACTACGAGAGCTTTCAAACGAAAATTCCTTGCCATCACAAACTCTCCCTCAGGTTGGAAACATGGAAGAAGCGCGGCCGCACGATGCGGTCGCGTGACGACTGCAAGATTTCCGCGAATGCACTTTCCCCGCCCGGCAGACGTGGCACCGAGTCCCGTGTTTTGTGTGCAAGCGGCGGCAATTGGAAGAAACTTTGCGAGCGCACGCCGCGTCGCGGTCGCCACCGGCGCCCTCACACCGGCAGCTTCTTCAACCTAGCATCCGGATTTTTGTGTCGCACGCTGCGACGCACCAAAGTCAAGTGCATGCGGTTATGACCGCGATGCATGACTTGCTGCACAGCCCGCACCGCGCAAGGGTGTAACCGTTTTCAGTTCGCGTGCGTACGTCTGTGCGCGAATGATGACGGAGATTGAGGACAATCCCTACATGATTGTTCGAAGCGTGCTTCGCGAGGAATTCGGCCGCCTTTCCGCTGGCGAAGCCGAAGCGGCTTGGCTACAAAGTTCATTTTTGGAACAGCGAACACAGAAGTTCGCAATAAAAAAAGCGGCCGGTTCGCACCGGCCGCTCGAAGTGTTTGGAGCATGAAGCCCCGAGGTGTTTGTGGTTATTGGCCCCGCTTCACCGTCACCGATTGCGAAGTGCTGTCGGTTGCACCATCGTTGTCCGTGACGGTCAACGTCACGGTGTAGGTTCCACGTCTCGCATACCTGTGGTTGACCGGACTGGTGGTTCCCGACGTGCCGTCGCCGAAGTCCCAGGAGCGCGACGCGATCGTGCCATCGGGATCGGTGGACGTATCGGTGAAGCGCGCAGTCAGCCCCTTGGTGATGAAGGTGAAACTCGCATCCGGTGGCTGGTTGCCGCCGCCACCGCTGAGTTCCGCATATGCGGCGCTCCAGATCACGCTGCCACGGCCGCTGGCGAGGTCGAAACCCGGTCCCGCTGCATTGCCGTTGCTGCCAACGGTGATGTCGTGGAAATCCGACGCGGACAGCGGGTACAGCAGCGGGGCCGGGAAGCCGAGATTGCCCTTGCCCGCCATCACGCGCGACCAGAAGCCGACGAACATCGGCGAAGACAGGCTGGTACCGCCCACCTGTGTGGTGTGGCCGCCGTCGACGATCTTCGCGCCGGAATTCGGATCCGCATCGAACGCGATATCCGGGGTGGCGCGGTGCGTACCGCTCCACAGCGTCTGCCAGCTCGGCTTCGGCTCGATGGTGCTCTCCTCGCCGCCGGCGCCCGACCAGACCTTCTCGCTATTCCACGTTGCACCCGAGCCGGTCGTGGCATCCAGCGTGGTGCCGCCCACTCCAACCACGTATTGGGAAACCGACGGCCAGCATGGGCCGTTGTCTCCAAAGCCAGTGTGGAAGCACTTGCTCGCGCCATCGTCGCCGGTCGAGAACGAGAAGGATTGACCCTGCGCGATTCCCTGTTGCAGGACGGCGTCGGTGGCGGCGAATCCGCCATCGTTCTGCGCGTCGATTTCGCTCACACCGAGCGAGCCATTGATGATGGTGGTGGTGTTGTCGGTAACTGCGAGGTTGATGCCTTCGGCGACCGCCGTGTCCGAACTGAGGTCCGGCATCATGTAGAACGTGATGGAACCGACCTGGCCGCCGGCCGCGCCGACGATGGTCTGGCTGTCCAGTTCCCATTCCAGGGTGCCGGAAGTGTCGCTGTTGGGCGTACCGACCACGTGCGTTGTCACGGCCGGATATCCGTGCTGCGTGGTGAACGTGTTCAGCGAATTCATCGTCTGCGTCAGGTTGCCTTCGGCAAGGATGCCGATATTGATGCCCGCGGCGGTCGGCAAGCCCGATGCTCCGTAGATGGACGGGAAATCGGCGGGATCGTGGCCCACGACCGCATTGGTGCTGCCGCCCTGGTATTCGCGGTACATCAGGTGCGGGATGTGCACGTTCTGCAAGCCGACCACGCCGTTGACGAACGACTGCAACGAGGCCGGAACCGTGGCCGGTTGCGTGTTGGCGTAGGCCGCGCGGCCGTCATGCGTCTTGACGCTCACCAAGGAAGTCTTGAACGCACGCTGCACGTTGGCGGCCGACGCATCGGCAGAAATCAGGATCCGGTTCGGCGCGACCTTGATGTTGGTGAAGCCCGAAGACTTCAGGAATTTCACCACCGCCTCGGCCTGGGCCTGGCTGGGCGAATAGCGCGCCACGAACTGCGCCCCGGTGAGCGGCTTGAATCCTGGCTTGGAAATATAGGCGTCCAGTTCCGCCTTGTTCTGCAGCTTCAGACCGATGACGATGTGCATCGGTTGCGACAGCGCCAGCGGTCCGGCGACGACGTCGCCTTGCGCCAGACGGGTCGGCCGTGCCATCGAAACAGCGGCCGGTTGAGAAGCACTGGCCACCGTACCTGCGGCCAGACTCAAAGCAACAACGAGAGCTTTCAAGTGAAATTTTGCCATCGCGAAACTCTCCATCAGATGGAATGAACACGCGACCGCACCGTGCGGCCGCGTCACGCGTGACGACTGAAAGATTTCCGCGATACACCCCTACCGCTGCCAGGCATCGTGGCACCGCATCCTGGGCTTCAAAGTGGGTGGCGAAGCGAATGCTCCCCGTCGCGGTTTACTGCCGGCGTCCTCGGACCGGAAGTCCCGGCAACTTAGCAGCGCTGAAAACTTTGCGCACGCTGCGACGCACCACACAGAATTCTTCCGTGAGTTCCGATTTCAAGAATGCAACCGTTCGGCGACGTACGGATTTTGGGAAAGCACAAGAGGCTGAGTCGTGCTTGATTTGCGCGCGGCACGTCCATGTGCCGCAAGGAAACCCTGATGAATCAGAGTTTCCTTCAGCGCCGCGCCGACTTGATCAGGTGCGTACGGCGCGTGCGGAATATCCACGCGAGGATCGCCAGCACCAGCAGAATCGGCGCGCCCCAGTAACACAACACCAGCAGTGCGCGCAGCGGGCCCAGCGAGGCCGAGAACAGCAGATCCACGGCGGCATCCGGAGTCGCCGCGATTTGCGAATACGCATCGCCGAATGCCGCATCCGCGATGCTTTGCCCGGCGGTGTTCAGGGCCGGCATGGCGGCCGCGATCGGCCTTCCGAGCACGACGTAGGTATGCATCAGCGGCGCTTCGGCGCGCGCGGACTGCGCGATTGCCGTGCCGACGCCCGACTCACGCGCCAAGCCGCCGAACGTCAGCAGATCGACGATGAGGCAGAACAGAAACAGTATCCCGAACAGGGCATAGAAGCGGAAACGCATGGATTCCCCCGAAACAGTCGCCGTGAAAATCATACCCATCGCGGAGACGCCGGAGCGACGTCTGAGTATGGAGCCGCTGCCCGGAATTCGATCTACAGCATGCCGGTTTCCAGCTTCGCCGCGTCCGACATCATCGAGTGATTCCACGGCGGATCGAACACCAGATCCACGTCGGCTTCCTCGATGGTGGGGATCATCTCCAGCTTGCTGCGCACGTCGTCGACGAGAATGTCGCCCATGCCGCAGCCGGGCGCTGTCAGCGTCATCTTGACGTACACCGCGCGTTGGTTGTCGGCCCTGTGCTCGAGGCTAACGTCGTACACCAGGCCCAGATCCACCACGTTGACCGGAATCTCGGGATCGAAGCAGGTGCGCAATTGCTGCCATACCGCGCGCTCGACGTCTTCGTCAGCGGCATTGTCAGGCAGCGTGATCGGTTCGGGTGGCTGCTTGCCGAGCGCATCGGCATCTTTCCCGGCGATGCGGAACAGATTGCCGTCGACGTACACGGTGAAACTGCCGCCCAGCGCCTGCGTGATGTAACCGGCCTGGCCCGCCGGCAGCACGACCTCGTCGCCCTGCGGCACCAGGATCGCCGGGCAATCGCGCGCGAGGGTGAAGGGTTCGCTGCTGGGGCTGAATCCACTCATCACGCTATTATCGCGCGTCGCGTTGCGCCATACATCCGATGAACGACGCTTCCACTCAAGACGAGGTCCGCACTTCGACGATCGCGCGCGTCGTCCAGTTTCTGTTGTCGCTGTTCGCGATCGTGGTCTGCGCGCTGGCGCTCGGTGCGGTGATCGGATTGATTTCGCTGTTCGGGCGCATGTCGCCCTGCTGGCCGATGCTGATCGGAGCGCCGGTTCTGGCGTGGGTGCTGCGCGCCAGCGGCAGTCTGCGCGTTCCCCTTGCACAGTTGTTCGTCGCGGCCGCCGTGCTGCTGGCCGGCGCCTATGCGGAATGCCTGGACGCGATCGCGCGCATCAGTGCCGTCACCGGCGCTTCGTTTTCGGAAGCCTGGCATCTGGGTGGCGCGGCGTTCACGCTGGAGGTTGCGGAATTGGGTTTATCGCCGCTGAGCATCATCGTCTATGCGGCCGCCGCGATCATCGCGGCCTGGTCCACGCGGCCGCGCTGACGCGGTGCCTTGAATGGCATCGCGTGCGGCCGCGGAGGAGGAGGCAGGATGCCGACTGGAACATCGCTCCAGGGACGGATGCTTGCGCGTCTGCTGCTCACGCATCCAGCGCCTTCAGTCCCTGAATCAACTCATTCGCAGCGGCCTGACCGTCGCCGTACAACATGCGCGTGTTGTCGGCGTAGAACAGCGCGTTCTCGATGCCGGCGAAACCCTTGCCCCTGCCGCGCTTGATCACAATCACGTTCTTGCACGACGCGACATCGAGGATAGGCATGCCGTAGATCGGCGAATTGGGATCGGTCTTGGCCACTGGATTCACCACGTCGTTGGCGCCGATCACCAGCGCGACGTCGGTGTTGGGAAATTCCGGATTGATGTCGTCCATGTCGGCGATCAGGTCGTAGGGCACGCCGGCTTCGGCGAGCAGCACGTTCATGTGTCCCGGCATGCGTCCCGCGACCGGATGGATCGCGAATTTCACCTTGACGCCGCGATCGATCAGCAGCTTGGCAAATTCCCAGATCTTGTGCTGCGCCTGCGCCACCGCCATGCCGTAACCGGGTACGATCGCCACGCGTTCGGCATAAGCCATCATCACCGCGGCGTCCGCGGCGTCGATCGGTTTCAACGAGCCGCCGATCTCCTGCGCTTCGCCGCCACCACCGCCGAAATTCCCGAAGAGCACATTGGCGAGCGAGCGGTTCATGGCCTTCGCCATCAACTGCGTCAGCAAGGTGCCGGCCGCGCCGACCACCATGCCGGCGATGATCATCGCCTCGTTCTGCAGGACGAAACCTTCGAATGCCACCGCCAAGCCGGTGAAGGCGTTGTACATCGAGATCACCACCGGCATGTCGGCGCCGCCGATCGGCAGTGTCATCGCGACACCGAACACCAGCGACAGCACGATGAAGGCGATCAGCAATCCCCACGCGAACGCGTGTCCTTCGATTCCGGCGACCAGCGCTACCGCACCGCAAACGATCGCGCCGAGGAAGATCGCGAGATTGACGAAGCGTTGCAACGGAAAAACAAAGCGGCGATCCATCCAGCCCTGCAGTTTCGCGAAAGCGATCAGCGAGCCGGTGAACGACACCGCGCCGATCAGCACGCCCAGAAATGCCAGTACCAGTTCGACGGCGCTCAGATGCGCCGCAGTTTGCGCGGCCCAGGCTTCCGGCTGGATCGGATAGGTATTCGGCACCAATGTATTCGCCGCCAGCAGTGCCGCATTGAACTTGATCAGCTCCACCGCACCGATCGCCGCCGCCGCGCCGCCGCCCATGCCGTTGAAAAGCGCGACCATCTGCGGCATCGCGGTCATCGCCACGCGCCGGCCGACAATCCACGACAGCACGACGCCGACCACGATGGCGATCGCCATCGGCACGAGGTTGTGCAAACCCGGCAGGAAAAACGTCACCCCGATCGCAGCGGCCATGCCGATGCCGGCCCAGACGATGCCGCGCCGCGCGGTGCGCGGCGAGCTCATGCGTTTCAGGCCCCAGATGAAAAGTACCGCGGCGATGAAATAGACCGCTTCGACGATGGTTGACATGAATGACGGCAAGGTCATCGATACTCCCCAACGATAAACTCGTCACTCCGGCCATGGACTGGCCGGAATCCAGTGCCATGGATGGCGAATGGGCCCCGGATCAACGCACGTCCTTGTGCTGTCCGGGGCCGGTGCTTCCTGCACCGGTCTTGCTGGTCTTGAACATCTCCAGCATCCGTTCGGTCACCACGTAGCCGCCGGCGACGTTGCCGGCGGACAACAGCACGGCGATCACGCCGATCGTGATTTCGGCAGTCGTGGTCGCGTGCCCCAGGGCCACCATCGCGCCCACCAGCACGATTCCGTGCACAAAATTGGAACCCGACATCAACGGCGTGTGCAGGATTACCGGCACGCGGGCGATGATCTCGTAACCGGTGAACGCGGCCAGCATGAAGATGTACAGCGCCAGAAAGCCGGTAATCATCTGTTTACCCCGAACCGACGGATCGGCGCATGATACGGGATGCCGCGGCGGCTGCGTCGGAAGTCAACCTCTGCCGCGTTCGAGCGTTCTACCGGACAAGTGCATGCAAAGGATCGGCGATGACGTGGACGGACAAGGTCGATTCGCGGGTGCCGTCGAAGTGAGCCTCGCGGAAACCGCGCTGACGGAGGTGCCGTTGGACGCGGCGCGTCCGGCCGCACGCGGAATCGAGGAGTTTCTCGCCTCGATCGAGCGCCGCGCCTGGCGCGTGGCCGAGACCGCGCTGGGCGATGCCGACGAGGCGCTGGATGCGGTGCAGGACGCGATGCTGCGGC
Organism: Rhodanobacteraceae bacterium; assembly: GCA_036759545.1. Lineage (GTDB taxonomy): Bacteria > Pseudomonadota > Gammaproteobacteria > Xanthomonadales > Rhodanobacteraceae > 66-474. Next base: position 18,541 of record DAIOUL010000013.1, on the reverse strand, counting down.
TGGTACATCATTACGGCGGCAAACGGCCTGAGGAATGGCCGCTGCTGTTCTGGGGCATCCTGCGCCGCCGGATCACCGACCTGCAGCGGCGGCGCGCGGTGCGCAATCGCATCCTGATGTGGACCGGGCGCGCGCGGCTGGACGAGGACGGCGACGAGCTGCCGGCCTGGGATGCACCGGATCCCGGTCCGGATCCTGCACGTGCATATGTGTCGAGGCGGGCGCATGCGGCCATGTCGGCGGCAATCCGCAAGTTGCCGCGGCGTCAGCAGCAGGCGTTCCTGCTGCGCGTGCTGGAAGGCTTGGACGTGGCCGATACCGCGCGCGCGATGGGCTGCTCGGAAGGCAGCGTGAAAACGCATCTCTCTCGCGCACTGGATTCGTTGCGGGGACAACTGGAGGAATGGCGATGAACACCTCGCCCGAAAATCGCGACATCGAACTCGAACTGATGCGGCGCGCGCGCGCGCTGCACGAGCACGCCTGCGAACACGTCGATTCGCGCACGCGCGCGAAACTCGTGGCTGCGCGTCGTAAAGCGCTGACCGCAAAAGATCATCGTCCGCGGCGCGCGATCTGGCTGCCCGCGGCCGGCGCGGTGGCGGCGTGCGCGTTGGTGATCGGGGTGGTGTGGTTCAAGCCGCAACCGATGGGAACTCCGACCGCTTCGCACGAACAAGCCGGAGCGGTCCACGATGCGGAACTTCCCCTGGATGCCGACGCGCAGCAACTCGATCTTTACCAGAATCTGGATTTCTACCAATGGCTGGCGCAGCAGCCGCAATCACGCGCGCAGCCGCGGGGAGGCCGGCAATGAATCCTCTGCGGCCCGCGCGTGCAATGCTGCTTGCCGGTGCGCTGTTGTTCGGCGCGCCGCTGCTGGCGCACGCGCAATCCGCACCGTCTGCCACCCCGGAAACGCCGGTCGAATGGAACGCGCTGTCACCGCAACAACAAGCGCAGCTCGCGCCGCTGCACGATCAATGGAACCAGTTGCCTTCACAGCGGCAGCAGCAGCTCGCCGGCAATGCGCAACGCTGGGCGGCGCTGCCGCCGGAGAAACAGCAGCAAATCCGCGATCGCCTGCAACGCTGGGCGAACATGACGCCGCAGCAGCGCGATCAACTGCGCCAGAACATGCGCGCCTTCAAGCAGATGTCGCCGCAAGAGCGCGCCAAGGTCAAGCAGGCCTTTCAGCAATTCCAGTCGCTGCCGCCCGAGCAACGCCGCGCGCTGCGCGAGCAATGGCGCAATGCGAATCCGCAGCAGCGTCAGCAGTGGCTGCGCAGCGGCCAGCCGGAACCGAAGCGGCCGCCGCGCGGGCATTGATGCTATTGTAGGAGCGCGCCTGCGCGCGACCGCCGGCAAGCAACCTTCCATGGTGCTCTTTCCGATCGGCATCCATGCCTCACCCTCGTAGGCAGCACGATCTGCCATTCAAGGCAGATCGTAAGCGCTGCCTACTCGACCATCCCGCACCACGCACGACTTCGCCACCAGTTCGTCTTCGAAGTCGGGTTTCACCGTATCGTCCTTCACCAGCAGCTCGGCGAAATTGGCCAGGTTGCGCGCGTACATTTCCGATGCGTGCAGCGGTGCGCCGGACGGCAGGTTCAGTGGACCGATCACGCTGACGCCGTTGTGCTCAATGGTTTCACCGGGTTTCGTGACTTCGCAGTTGCCGCCGCTTTCGGCGGCGAGGTCCACGATCACCGCGCCGGCTTTCATGCCGTCCACCATCGCGGAAGAAATGATCTTTGGCGCGGGCCGGCCCGGCACCGCGGCGGTGGAAACGATCACGTCCACGGTTTTCAAGTGCTCGGCGAGTTTTGCTTGCTGCGCCGCACGCTCTTCGGCGGTCAATTCGCGCGCATAACCGCCCGTTCCCGCAGCGCTGACACCGAGATCCAGAAACTTCGCGCCCAACGATTCGATCTGCTCGCGCGTCTCCGGCCGCACGTCGAAACCTTCGACTTGTGCGCCGAGCCGCTTCGCCGTGGCGATTGCCTGCAATCCCGCCACCCCCGCGCCGATCACCAGCACCTTCGAGGGCCGCAACGTGCCTGCGGCGGTGGTCAGCATCGGAAAGAATTTCGGCGCGGCTTCCGCCGCGATCAACATCGCGCGGTAACCGGCGACCGCGGCTTGCGAAGACAGCACGTCCATCGCCTGCGCGCGCGTAGTCCGCGGCAATAGCTCCAATGAAAACGCCGTAATTTGCCGCTGCGCGTATTGCGACAGCCGTTCGCCCGCGCCGTGCGGGCGCAACTGGCCGACCAGCAGGGCACCGGATTTCATCGTTGCGGCACGTGTTTCTTCCAGCGGCTGCACGCACAGCAGGATGTCGGCCTGAGCCAGCGCTTCGTTCGCTGCCACGCATTGCGCGTCGGCATATGCCTCGTCGCGAAATCCCGCGCGCTCGCCCGCGCCGCGTTCCAGCAGCACGCGCAAACCACGCGCAGTGTATTTCTTCGAGGTCTCGGGCGTGATGGCGACGCGCCGCTCGTTGGCGTCGGCTTCGCGCAGGGCTGCAATCGTGATCGGCATCGTCGGGGCTCCTTCGCCGCCGAATCGTAACTTAAGCGCGACGTGGCCGCTTGCGTCGGGCTAAACTTGCGCGATGTCTTCCGCCACCCTCGATTTCCTGCGCGCGCGGCATTCGACCCCGGCGATGCAGTTGGGCGAGCCCGCACCGGATCCGGAACAACTGCGGCAACTGCTGGAAGCGGCGATCCGCGTGCCCGACCATGGCAAGCTCGCGCCGTGGCGGCTCGTCGTGCTGCAAGGACCTGACAAGGCGGTCTACGGCGAACGCCTCGCGCAATTGCATGCGCGCGTCGATCCGCAGGCGCCGCCGCAGAAACTGGAGAAGGACCGCCAGCGCTTCAACGCCGCGCCGCTGGTGATCGCGGTGATCGCACGCATCGAAGAAAACCATCCGAAAATCCCTGCGCAGGAACAACTGCTTTCCGCCGGTTGCGTGGCCCACAACCTGCTGATCGGCGCGCAATCGCTGGGCTTCGGCGCGCAATGGCTGACCGGCTGGTCGGCCTACGACCGCGATGCGGCGTCGTTGCTGGAACTTTCGGACAAGGAACGCCTGATCGCCTATATCCATATCGGCACGCCGCGCGAGCACGCGCCGGAGCGCGAGCGGCCGTTGCTGCGCGACGTCCTTTCCGAATGGAAGGCATGAACGCATCCGCGCGCACGTTGTACCTGCTGGACGCCAGCATGTACGTGTTCCGTGCCTGGCATTCGATGCCGGACCAGTTCTTCGACGTGGACGGCGCACCGGTCAACGCGGTGCACGGCTTCACGCGTTTCCTGATCGAATTCGTCGAGCGCACGCGGCCGACGCACGCCGTGGCGGCGTTCGACATCTCGCTCACCAGCTCCTTCCGCAATTCGATTTATCCCGCCTACAAGGCCAACCGCGATCCGGCGCCACCGGAACTGAAGCGCCAGTTCGAATACTGCCGCGAGATCGCCGCCGCGCTGGGTTTTTGCGTGCTGGCCGATGTCGCCTACGAAGCCGACGACCTGATCGGCAGCGCACAGGCCGCGTTGCGCGCGCACGGTTTCCGCAGCGTGATCGTTTCCGCCGACAAGGATTTCGGTCAGTTGCTGGACGGCGATGACGAACAATGGGACTACGCGCGCAACCTGCGCTGGCGCGCCGACGGCGTGCGCACGAAGCTCGGCGTGCACGCGCGGCAGGTGATCGATTTCCTGGCGCTGACCGGCGATTCCATCGACAACATTCCCGGCGTGCCCGGCATCGGCCCGCGCACCGCCGCGGCGCTGCTCCAACATTTCGGCACGCTGGAAGAATTGCTCGCGCGGCTGGATGAAGTTTCGTACCTGCGCATCCGCGGCGCGCCCATGATCGGCGCGAAACTTCGCGCCTATTCGGAGCAGGCGTTGCTGTCGCGGCAGCTCGCCGCGATCGCGCTGGATGCGCCGGTGCCGCGCGCACCGGAAGCGCTGCTGCGCCGCATGCCGGACTCGTCCGCGCTGGACGCGCTGTTCGAACGCGTGCGGCTGGGCCCCATGACCCGCGCCCGCGCGCAGAAACTGGTCGACTCGTTCGGCTCTTCTTCGGAATCGGCAGAGGTCGTTTCGTGAGCCGCCATCCGCGCATTCCGCCCGAAGCGGATGCAGAAACCACCACACTTTTTGCCGGCAAGTGGTTGACGTTGAAGGCGCGTGGCCGCTGGGAATTCGTCGAGCGCAACTCCAGAGGCGGCGCGGTGATCATCGTGGCCGTAACGCCGGAAGAACGCGTGTTGTTCGTCGAGCAGTACCGCATGGCGATCCGGGCTTTCACCATCGAGATGCCGGCTGGGCTGGTCGGCGATCTCGAACACGCGAGCGACGAGGACTTCGAAACCGCCGCCTGTCGCGAGCTGATCGAGGAAACCGGCTACGCCTGCGCGCGCGTGGTGCACCTGCATTCCGGCCCTTCCTCGGCGGGCATGAGCACCGAGATGATGCACTTCGTGCGCGCGCTCGATCTGCGCAAGGTCGGCGACGGCGGCGGCGATGACACCGAGAACATCGTCGTGCACGAAGTGCCGCGCAATCAGGCGGGCGAATGGCTGCGCGCGAAAGCGGCGGAAGGGTTCTCGATCGATCCGAAACTCTTTGCGGGGTTGTGGTTTCTGGAGAACTGCAAAGTGGAGTGAATCACACCACCGCGTGCCACACCGCGAACTTCCACAGCAGCAGCAATGCCATTGCCAGCGTTACCGCGAGCGTCAGCGTGATCCCGGCCGCGCGGCCGAACGACAGGCCCGCGTAGTTCGACAGCCCGATCGCATGCAGCACGCGGCCGACGATCAGCACGATACCGAATACGTGCAGCAGCCAGGGCCAGGTCTGGTCCAGATCCAGGATCAGCAACAACAGCAACGCGATCGGAAGATATTCGACCGCGTTGGCGTGCGCGCGGATGGCACGTGCCAGCCGTTCGTTGCCGCCCGTGCCGATGCCGACTTTCTCGGAGTTGCGCAGCCACACGACGCGGATCGACAGGACGATGACCAGGAGCGCCGCCAGTGCTGCGTACAAGCCGGTGATGTGCATCATTGCGCTGCTCTCCCCTATCGTGACCGCAACCTGCGCGCGCGCAGCACGGCTGCAACAGCCGCCAGGATCGCGACCGCCAGCAGCACGATCGCCGTGATATTGCGCACGCCGAACCAGAACAGACACGCAAGCAGCGCCAACGGTGCGATCGCGGCGCCCAACGCCAGCCATTCGTCGCGCCGATGCCGCGGCAGCATCAGCAATACACCCGCCCATGCCAGCAGGATCGCCAGCACGCGTTTCGCCCATGCATAACTCGGGCGAGGCGCAGCGTCGGGCACCACGTCGCTCAGGCTGCGCTTGCCGATCTGTACCTGCGTGAGGTCGCGGCCGGATGCATCCTGCGTCTGCATCAACGTGCCGTTCTGTGCGCGCGCCAGCACGGTGAGTTCCTTCGGCGCGATTTGCATCCAGCTCACGCGCAGATCGCCGATACGAGGATGCTCCGGATCGGCGCTGGTAATCAGCGCGCCGTCGTGCGCCTGGAAAGTCGCCGCCATGTTCGGCGGCAGCGCATGGAAATCCGGCGTGAAGTCCTCGACGCCTTCTATTTCCGCCACCAGTTTCGGCCCGAGCCGCAAGCCGCCGACGCGCACGTCCGGGGAGTCGAAGCGCGCCCCTTCGAACGGCAAGGCGCCGGGATTCTCATCGCCGGCGGGCTGCGCGAACTTCGAGGAATCGACCGCATGATCGACCCAGTCCTGGTCGTAGGAACGCTGCCCGCCATTGATCTCGTGCCACTGGAACATTTCGACCTTGCGCACCAGCGCGACCGCATTCGCAGCAACGTTGAACTGCGGATCGCGCGCGGGTTCGGCGATTTGCGTATCGGCTGCAACGAACATCAGTTGTCCGTCGCCGGCCGCGCCGGGTTTCGCGTCGCTGCCCGACAACACAAAGCCGCCCAGCGCGTCCTCGCCCATCTCGCGCAGGCGGTCGGTGTGTTCGGTGAACCCGATCAGCAGCAACGCGATCAAAAGCAGGATCGCCCCGGCGGCCGCCGTTGCGAGGGTGCGAATCTGGTGAAGTTCGCGCGCCTCCATGCGCGCAGCTTACAACGTAAGTCCACGCAATTCCCGCTGCTCCTCGCGCACGCCGTAACGGCCGCGCTCGTCGCGCTGCGGGGTGGCAACGGCAACTTCGTGGTCGTGCGTGAAAAACAGCTTGACACGACGTTCGATCTTGTCGTCCAGGAATTCGCGCTTCTCGTCGATCAGCAGTTCCGCCGCGCGGTCGTAACCCATCGTCACCGGCAGGTGCACCCACAAACGGCCGGGGATCAGGTCCGCGCAATAGACGATGCCGCCGCGATCACTTTCGCCGATGATCTCGCTCAGCATCAGCCCCGGCGTGTGGCCCTGCGAAAAATGGAAGCGTACGGATTTTCCAAGCGTGCGCGAATGTTCGCCATCCACCAGTTCCAGGCGGCCGCTTCGTTCCAGCAATTCGGGCAACCCGGGAATGAACGAAGCGCGGTCGCGCGGATGCGGATCGCGCGCGCGCAGCCAATGCGTGGTGCTGACCAGGTACGTCGCATTCGGGAACAGCAGCCGCGGCGACTCGCCTTCCTTCCACTCGGCCAGCAGGCCGCCGGCGTGATCGAAGTGCAGATGCGAAAGCACCACCACATCGATGTCTTCGTGCGAGAGTCCCGCATCACGCAGCGAATCCAGCAGCACGTGTCGGTCTTCGACCACGCCATAACGCTCGCGCAGCTTCGGCTCGAAGAACGCGCCGATACCGGTTTCGAACAGTACGTTCTTGCCGTCCAGACCGATCGCGAGCAAACAGCGGCAGGCCAGCGGAATGCGGTTCTGCTCGTCCGGCGCGATCCATTGCGACCACATCGCGCGCGGCGCATTCCCGAACATGGCTCCGCCATCGAGCTTCTGCGAATTGCCAAGTAGCGACCAGAGCTTCATCGCGTCACTGCACCTTTCCCTCACCCGAATCGCCTCTTGGATCGCTCGCCGCGTCCAGTGTGTTGTTCTTGCGGTTCCAGATCACCGCGTTCATGAAACCCCAATGACCTTCGCCGGCGTTGACGGTGTAACCCATCTTGCGCAACTCGGCGATGGTGTTCGCATCCAGCGCACCGGGCTCGGCGGAAATCACGTCGGGGAGATATTGATGATGAAAGCGCGGCTTGGCGACGATCTGCTGCGCATCCATGCCATCGACGAAAGCGAGAACGCCTTCCAGCACCATGGTGATGATGCGCGAACCACCGGGCGTGCCGATCACCAGATCCTTGTCCGGACCAAACACGAAGGTCGGCGTCATCGAGGATAGCGGCCGCCGGCCTTTCGCCGGCGCGTTGGCTTCATAACCGATCAGCCCGTACGCGTTGGGCTTGCCGGGAACCAGCGCGAAATCGTCCATTTCGTTGTTGAGCACGAAGCCGGTGCCGGGAATCACCAGGCAGGAACCGAACGAAGTGTTGACCGTTTGCGTTCCGGCAACCATGTTGCCGTTCGCGTCGATGATCGAAAAATGCGTGGTGTGCATGCTTTCCGGATTCGCCGTCGGCAGCGAGTCGCTGGGCGTCGCCTGATCGGGTTTGATCGACGCCCGCAACTTGTCGGCGTAAGCCATGCTGGTGAGTTTCGCCACCGGCATCTGCACGAAATCTGGATCGCCCAGATACTGCGTGCGGTCGCGGTAGCCGCGGCGCATCGCTTCGACGACCGTGTGCACGCGGTGCGCACGGTCCATCTTGTCCAGATCGAAGCCGGAGAGGATGTTCAACATCTCGGCCAGCACGATTCCGCCCGATGAAGGCGGCGATGCGGAAACGATGTGGTATACCGGTTTGTCCGGCGGCTGGTAGTCGAACGCGATCGGCGCGCGCTCCTTCACCTTGTAATCTGCTAGATCGCCCAGCGTCCACTCGCCGCCGGCTGCTCGCACGCCGTCGACGAGTTTCTTCGCGAACTCGCCGCGATAAAAACCGGCATCGCCGTCCTTCGCGATGCGCTCGAGCGTGTTCGCCAGATCGGGGTTCTTGAACGTCCAGCCCGCTCGCGGCGGCTTGCCGTCCGGCAACAACAGCGTGGCGGAGCCCGGATAGCGCGCGATCACGTCGGCACGTCCATGCAGTGCGGAGAGAAAACGATCATCGGGTTTGAAACCGTCGCGCGCGATGCGGATCGCAGGTGCCAGCGATTTCGCCAGCGGCAATCTTCCGTAATGCTGCGCGAGGTAGACCAGCGCGGCCGGTTCACCGGGAATCGCCGCCGCGAGCGGGCCATTGATCGACTTGTCGCGGTCGGGCTTCCCATCCGCATCCTCGTACAACTTGCTGGAGGCGCCGGTGAAGGCGGTCTCGCGTGCATCCAGCATCACGTCCTTGCCGTCGGATGCGCGATGCAGCAGGAACAACCCGCCGCCGCCGATGCCGGAACTCTGCGGTTCGACCACCGACAACGCCGCTGCTACCGCGATCGCCGCGTCGAAGGCATTGCCGCCTTCGCGCATCACTTCCAGTCCGGCCTCCGTCGCCAGCTTGTGTGCCGAGGCGACCGCCGCGTGCCTGGGACGTTGCGCCAAGGCCTGCGGGCTCGCCGGGATGGTCTTCGGATCGTCCGCCAGCGCCGGTGCGGCAACGAACAACATAACGCAGAACATCAGCAACACGCGGCGCAACTTCATGCGGCGTTCTCCTTGGCCGTCAAAATTTGATATTTGGCGAGCAGTTGTTCGGGCGATTCGAGGTGGGCCGGATCGGTGAAGATGCACTCGACCGGACAAACGGCGATGCACTGCGGTTCATCGAAATGCCCCACGCACTCGGTGCACAACGCCGGATCGATCACGTAGTACTCCTCGCCCTGCGAGATCGCACGGTTGGGGCACACGGGCTCGCACACGTCGCAGTTGACGCAGGCGTCGGTGATCTTGAGGGCCATCGCGGAATTTTAGCATCCGCGGCGGCGGCCCTCTCCCGTTGCGGGAGAGGGCCGCTGCTTATGCAGCGCTTACATCTGCGCGAAACGGAACTCCGCCCCACTGGGTGCGACGGCCTGCTGCACGCGGTCTTTGTCGGCGGCGTTGCCGACGAACAGCACCACCACGCCCTTGAACGAACCCGGTTGCGCGTTCTTGAACGCGGTGATCAGCGCATCGGCGGTCTTGCCCGAATCCGGCCCGCCGGCGGCGATCATGTTGCCGGGCAACACCGTGGTCGCCACCACGCCGTTCAAGGTGTCCTGCGTGCGCCCGCGCGCAGCGGCGGTTTCGGGATCGTCGCCGGCCGGAATGAAATACATGTAAGGCGTGTTGTTGATGCCCTGCATGTGCGCTTGCACGACCTGGCTGAGGTATGTTTTCCAGCCCTTCATGTCGGTGGGGCTGCTCGGCTTGCCGACCTCCGCAGGTTGCGCCGGCTGGTCCGTCTGCTGGCCCTTGTTGCACGCCGACAGCGCGAGCGTTGCGGTGAGCGCGAGAAGAAAAGCGAATGCGAATTTGCGCATGGTGTCACCTCAGATTGTTGTAGTTCGAAGCTTGAAACGTTCCCGCAACGCATCCTGCACCGCGGGGTGGACGAACCCCGAAACGTCGCCGCCCAAGCGCGCGATCTCGCGCACCAGCGAGGACGAGATGAAGCTGTAGGCCTCCGCCGGCGTCAGGAACAGCGTTTCGGCTTGCGGAATCAGATGCCGGTTCATGCTGGCGAGTTGAAACTCGTATTCGAAATCCGAAACCGCGCGCAAGCCGCGCAGGATCACGCCGGCGTTGACCGACGCCACGAATTCCACCAGCAGCGTGTCGAAACCGCGCACCTCGACGTTGGGTATGTCCGACAATGCTGTGCGCGCCAGCTCGATGCGCCGGTCCAATCCCAGATACGGTGTCTTGGCCGTGCTCTCCGCCACCGCGACGTAGATGCGGTCGAACAGCGGCGCCGCGCGTGCGATCAAATCGCTGTGTCCGTGCGTGATCGGATCGAACGTGCCCGGATACACCGCGATGCGGCTATTGGCGTTGGCGTGCGGCTTCCCCATGCGCATGCGATCGAAAAAGTCGGACATGAGCTTAGCACTCATTGGGATATGTAGAGTGCGCCGAGCACCGCACCGGCACGGCTCTGCCGATGCAGCGACCAGCCCGGGGGCGGCGTGAACGGCGCTTCGATCGGCATCTCGACGTACACCCGCGCGCGCGCAGCGAGCCAGCCGTGTTCCTGGAGCAGCGAGGCCGTGCGCGTCCAGAGATCGGCGTCGAACGGAGGGTCGAGGAACGCGATGTCGAACGGCTGCGGCGGCCTTTGCGCGAGCATTTGCAGCGTGTCGGCACAGTGCACCTCCCCGTTCGAGACATGCCATCGTTCAACATCGAGTTTGATATGCGCAGCCTGCGCACGATCGCGCTCGATCAGCAATGCATGCGCTGCGCCGCGCGAGATCGCCTCCAATCCCAATGCACCGCTGCCGGCGAAGAGATCCAGCACGCGCGCGCCTTCGATCACCGGCATAAGCCAGTTGAACAGCGTTTCGCGCAAACGCTGCGGCGTGGGCCGCAGATCGGCGAGCGCGGGCACGGCGAGCCTGGAACCGCGCAGCGAGCCGCCGATGATGCGCACGGCGCCGGGTCGCCCATTGACGCGCCCACGTTTCATGTGCGTTGCGGAAGCACTGTTAGCATGCGTGGATTCTCCGGCAGCACTCCGCCCAGCGCCAGTCATGCAGAAATTCTGGAAGAAGATCACCGGCCGCGGCGAACCCGAACAGGCTGAATCGTCCGCGCCGCAAATGGAATTGCCCGAACCGGCTGCGGCAGCAGCCGCGGCCGAACCAGTGGAAGCCGCGCTGGCAGCGCAACAGGTGCAAGCCGTCGAATCTGCGTCCGCGCAAACCACCGAATCCGCGCAGCCGCTCAAGCGATCCTGGCGCGAACGTCTTTCCGGCAGCGGTTTCGCGCGCAATCTCGGCTCGCTGTTCGTGCGCCATACGAAACTGGATGACGAACTGCTGGATGAACTGGAAACCACGCTGATCGCCGCCGATGTCGGCGTCGCAGCCACGCACGAGCTGGTGGAAAGTCTGCGCCGCCGCATGCACAAACGCGAATTCGCCGATGCCGATGCCCTGCTGGATGCGCTGCGCGCGCAATTGGTCGCACTGCTGCAACCGGTCGCGCAGCCGCTGGACGTGAGCGGCCGCAAGCCCTTCGTGCTGCTGGTGGTCGGCGTCAACGGCGTGGGCAAGACCACCACCATCGGCAAACTGGCGCATCGTTATCGCGACGAACGCCGCAATGTCATGCTGGCTGCGGGCGACACCTTTCGCGCTGCCGCGGTCGCGCAATTGCAGGAATGGGGTACGCGCAACGCCGTTCCGGTGATCGCGCAAGGCCAAGGCGCGGATTCGGCCAGCGTCGTTTTCGATGCGCTGCAAACCGCGCAGGCGCGGGGCGTCGACGTACTGGTCGCCGATACGGCCGGACGGCTGCACACGCAGGCCGGCCTGATGAACGAATTGGCGAAGGTGAAACGCGTGCTCGGCAAACTGGACGACAGCGCGCCGCACGAAGTGCTGATGGTGATCGACGGCACCACCGGCCAGAACGCGATCAGCCAGGTGCGCCAGTTCCGCGACGCGACCGGCGTCACCGGGCTGGTCGTGACGAAACTCGACGGCACCGCGAAAGGCGGCGTGGTATTCGCGCTGGCGCGCGAATTCGGCCTGCCGATCCGCTACGTCGGCCTGGGCGAAGGCGCGCAGGACTTGCGCGTGTTCGACGCGGCCGCATTCGTCGATGGCTTGTTGCCCGAACGCCTGAGCGGATGAGCGCACGCGATTCCATCGGCGCCCACCCGTGGCGATGGTTCCCCGCCGCGGCGATCGCGCTGATCCTCGTCGCCTTGATCGCGGCGCTGCTGTTCGTGCGTTCGCTGCTGCAACCGCAACGTTTCACCGCACTGCTGCAATCGCAATTGGCCGATGCCGGCTTGATCCTGAGCGTCGACAGACCCGCTGCGCCCGCGCTGTGGCCGCATCCGGCGGTGCAGTTGCAAGGGTTCCAGTTGAGCAGCATCGGCTCGAACGCGCCGCTGCTGACCGCGACGGAAGCGCGGATCGTGGTGCCCTGGCGCGCGCTGCTGCATCGGGAGCTCGCGATCGAACGGCTGGAAATCCAGTCGCCGCGCATCGATCTCGACCAGTTGCAGGCGCTGACGTCGAAGCTGCCGCACACCTCGGGCGCACCGCAATTGCCGCGCATCGGCGCCGGTATCCGGGTCAACGACGGCACGCTGGTGCGCGACGACCAGCCGCTGCTGTTCGATATCGATGCGGAAACCGGCGCGTTGCTGCCGGACGTACCGTTTCACCTGACCGCGTCCGCGCACAACGGCGAGGATCGCGGGGGCAAGCTGGTGCTGGCCGCCTTGCCGCATCACCAGGGCGACGCATTGCGTTTCGACCAGATCCGCCTGGATGCGCAGATCGAGCGCGGCCCGCGCGCGCTGCTCACCGGCAATGCGGTGTGGAACGGCGGCAACGACGTGGCCGCAACGTTTCAGGGCGCGTTGACCCTGCCGACGCAAACGGTTTCCAGTGCTTCGTCTGCATCCACCCCGGGCAGCAGTGCAACCGCGACGCGCGAATATGCGCTCGTCTTGCGGATCACGCCGGCAAGAGGTACGGCGCCGCTGATCGCCGCATTGAAGCTGGACGGTGCCAACGAACACGCCGATGTACGCATTTCGCCGGAGGCGTTGATGGACTGGTGGCGCACCGTGCTGGCCGCCGCGCCGGGCAAACCGTTGACCCTTCCGCCATTGCAAGGCCACGTGCAAGCGGACGAAATCGGTTACGGTCCATTGCGCATGCAAGGTGTGACGATCGACGCCGGTGCGGACGTGGCACCGCTGTCGGCCGGCAGCACGCCGGTGCCGGCGAGCACAGCGGCGAAGAAGGAAACCGCGCATTGAGCCTGCGCCCCAACAACGTCAGCGACGGCATCGCTTCTCGCCTGCTGCCTTGGTTCGATCGCCACGGCCGCCACGACTTGCCCTGGCAGCACCCGCGCACGCCATATCGCGTGTGGATCTCCGAAGTGATGCTGCAACAGACGCAGGTCGCCACGGTGATTCCGTATTTCGAACGTTTCATGCGCGCGCTGCCGAACGTGCGCGCATTGGCGACTGCAAGCGAGGACGAGGTATTCGCGTTATGGTCGGGGCTGGGCTATTACGCGCGCGCGCGCAATCTGCATCGCGCCGCACGCCTGTGCGCGGCACGACACGGCGGCGAACTGCCCGATGATTTCGCCGCACTGCTGAAGCTGCCCGGCATCGGCCGGTCCACCGCCGGCGCGATCCTGGCGCTTTCGCGCAGCGAGCGTTTTCCGATCCTCGATGGCAACGTCAAGCGCGTGCTGGCGCGTCATGCCGGCGTGCGCGGCTGGTCGGGCGAACGCGCCATCGAGGAAAAACTGTGGGCGCTGGCCGAACGGAATACGCCGAATGAACGCATCGCCGAGTACACGCAGGCAGTGATGGATCTCGGCGCCATGCTTTGCACGCGAACGCGGCCACGTTGCGGCGAATGCCCGGTATCGGATGATTGCCTTGCATACCGGCAGAATCTGACCGCGGAGCTGCCGCAGCCGCGCCCTCCGCGAGCCTTGCCGGAACGCACCACGGTGATGCTGATCCTGCGCGATACTCACCGGCGCGTGTTGCTGCAACGCCGCGGCGCGGCCGGTGTCTGGTCGGGATTATGGAGCCTGCCGGAGGTGGATGATGTCGCAGACGCTGCGCGCACAGCCGCCAAGTTCGTACGTTTGAACGGATCGCGCGCCGAACGCCTGCAACCGTTCCTGCACACCTTCACGCACTATCGCCTGCATGCGCAACCACTGTTGTGGCGCGAAGTTCATGCGGCAGACGCCGTTGCCGATGCGGATACGCGCTGGTGCGCTCGCCGGGAATTCTCCGATTTCGGCATTCCGGCACCGGTGCGAAAGTTATTGAACGCGATCATCCATGATCGTGGCACTTTATAGGATCTCGGTTGCTTGGCCGATCGCATCAGACAAAAACACCCAAAGCGGCCATCCCTGGCCGCGCTTCTCGAGTGAAGCCATGCACAAAGCTACGCCAGAATGGAGATTGCAGTGAGCCGCACCGTTTTCTGCGTCAGATTGCAACGCGAGGCCGAAGGCCTGGAGTACGCGCCGTGGCCGGGCGAACTGGGCAAACGGATCTACGAGCACATCAGCAAACAGGCCTGGCAGCAATGGCTGGCACACCAGACGATGCTGATCAACGAGAACCGCATTTCTCCGCTGGACCCGAAATCGCGCGCGTTCCTCGCCGGGCAGATGGAGAGGTTCCTGTTCGGCGGTGATGTCGAAAAACCGGCGGGCTATGTGCCCGAGGACTGAGCTTTGGCGGCTTGCTGTTCGGCACGCAGCGCCTTGTAGTCGACCTTCTGGATTTGCAGGATGCGGCACTGCTGCGGGCCGTTGCGGTTGTACTTCACGTAATCCATGCCCGCGTTGACGTCACCCGAGGTGGAAGTCAGCCCGATCGCGAAGGCGAAATCCAGGCCGATGCAAGGCTTCTCCAGTGTCAGCAGATACACCTGATTGACGCCGGTCCACACCGCGATCGCGTCCTGGCCCTTGGCGTCCCTGCCGAGGTACTGAAAGTTGTCCAGACGGAAGTAGTGCATGTCGCGCTGCGGCGGCCCGGCATGGCGCTCGAAGCGCGCCAGTGCGTTCGCATCGCGCTGTTTGGGCGATTCCGCAGCCCACGCGCACGTGGCCAGCGTTGCCGTCAACATCGCTGCAACCAGTATGGTTCTTTTCATGACCGGCTCCTGCAGGTGCTTCCGTGGGTGCGTCCGGACAGCGTTCGCGTTGCGCTTTCAGGTTCTGTTCGCGACTCATTACACCGCCTGCCGGCAGCCACCGGATGACTGCCGGCTGAAAGCTCGCGGAAACCGGGACCGGTCAAGGTGCCGTGCTGCCGCGACAAGCGGGGCGTTTGCTTTTACCATTGCGCCGCCAACCGAGCTTCGTCCGCAACGGACTGCGGACCGGGAACCCACATGCCCCAGTCCTCCACCCACGCACCATTGCAATTGTTGTCGCGGCTGTCCACCAGCCGTTTCAACAACTACGCCGGATTGAGTTCCGACGTACTGGTCGCGCTGGGCCTGATCGCCGCCGGCCTGCGCCACGACGAGCTGGGCGCGATGATGATCTTGTGGCTGGTGCTGTGCGGCCTGCTGATTTTCAGCCTGATCGAATACGCCGTGCACCGCTGGCTGTTCCATGGACCCTTCGAAGTATTCGAACAGGGACACCGCCGCCATCACGAAGAGCCGCGCGGGTACGACGCGCTGCCTTTTTTCCTGCCGCCACTGGCTTATCTGCTGCTGGCCGTGTCCTTGACCTACGTGATGCCGACCGGCTCGGCGCTGCTGCTCGGAGGTTCGATCGCGGCGGGCTATGCAGCGTACGGCCTGAGTCACTGGAGCATCCACGCTTTCCGTTACCGGCATCCGCTGGTGCGCAACTGGGCTGCGGCGCATCACATCCACCACAACCATCCGGAACGCAACTTCGGCGTGACCTCGCCATTGTGGGATTGGGTGTTGCGCACGCAGTACGTGTCTGCGTCGAAGCGCTTGCGCATGCGTTGAGTTGATGCCTGCCGCGCTGCCGCATCCGATTCCTTACCAAGGCAGCAAACGGCGTCTCGCGCCGGTGATCGCGCGGCATTTCCCGCCGGCAATACGCACGCTGTACGAGCCTTTCGCCGGTTCCGCGGCGATCACGCTGTACGCCGCGCGGCACGAGCTGGCGCGGCGTTTCGTGCTCGGCGACAGCCTGCCCGCGATGATCGAATTGTGGCGCGGCATCGTCGAAAGTCCACGGGAAACCGCTGCGCGTTATCGCCTGCTGTGGTCGCAGCAACACCGCCAGACGCAACACTACGAACGCGTGCGCGAACGCTGGAACCGCGAGCGCGATCCCGTCGACCTGCTCTACCTGATCTGCCGCTGCGTCAAGAACGCGGTGCGCTTCAATGCGCGCGGCGAGTTCACGCAATCGGCCGACCGCCGCCGCTCCGGCATGCGCCCGGATCGCATGCGGGACGCGATCGAAGGTGCGTCGCGTCTGTTGCGCGGCCGCGTGGAACTGCGCTGCGCGGACTGGCTGCAAACCTTCGCCGATGCGCGCGCATCCGATTTCATCTATCTCGACCCACCCTATCTCGGCACCACGATCGGACGCGACAAGCGCTATCACGCGCAGCTCACGCGCGACGTCTTGATCAAAGGACTTTCAGGACTGCGCGCGCGCGCTGTGCCGTTCGCGCTTTCGTACGACGGCGCCACCGGCGCCAAGCGTTATGGTCCGGCGCTGCCGGATCAGCTTGGCCTCGCGCACCTGCTGCTCGACGCCGGCCGTTCCGCGCAGGCAACGCTGTCCGGCCGCAACGAACGCACGATGGAGAGTCTGTATCTTGCGGCAACCCCGGCCCATTCCTTCGCTGTCCCGTCTTCGGACAGGTCCCGCTTAGCGCGTACGCGACAGCCGGCGCCGCGCTCACGTATCATTCGGCCGGCTGGCACGAGAGCCCGCGACACAAGGAGAGCACCATGACGCCGCTGGACAAACCGCTGAAGCGCCTGATCAACGTGGACGGCAAGGACTACACGCTGGTGATCGATCCACAGGGCTTGAAGATCACCGAGAAAGGCCACCGCCGCGGCACAGAGCTGGCGTGGAAGGCCATCCTCAGCGGCGACGCGGGACTGGCGGCGGCATTGCAGGCGTCCGTCGACTCCAACTGATCGATCAAGATGCAGACGCGATGCGCACGCAGTGCGTGTCGCGTGTCTCCGACTGCGGAGATGTGACGCCCCCATGCGTGTCGTCGCACATGATTCTGTCTCGAACGCCGGCACGGATTTCGCCGGCCTCGAGATCGGCTACGACATTCCTGCCCTGCCCGGCATGGATGAAGCCGAAATCCAGACGCCTTGCCTGATCCTCGATCTCGACTCGCTGGAGCGCAATATCCGCAAGATGGGCGAGTACGCGCGTGCACACGGCATGCGGCACCGCAGCCACGGCAAGATGCACAAATCCGTCGACGTGCAGAAGCTGCAGGAAAGTCTGGGTGGTGCGTCCGGCGTGTGCTGCCAGAAAGTTTCCGAAGCGGAAGCCTTCGCCCGCGGCGGCATCAAGGACATCCTCGTTTCCAACCAGGTACGCGATCCGCTGAAGATCGACCGTCTGGCGCGCCTGCCGAAATACGATGCGCGCGTCAGCGTCTGCGTGGACGACATTGCGAATGTGGCGGAGCTTTCGGCGGCGGCGCAGAGACACGGCACCGTGCTGGAATGCCTGGTCGAGATCGACTGCGGTGCGGGACGCTGCGGCGTCACGACGAGCGAAGCTGCGGTCGCAATCGCCAAGGAGATCGACGCCGCGCAGGCGCTTAAATTCGGCGGTGTCCAGGCTTATCAAGGCGCGATGCAGCATCTGGAGCGCTACGAAGACCGCAAGGCCAAACTCGATATCGCCATCGCACAGGTGAAAACCGTAGTCGCGGCGCTGGAAGCAGCCGGACTGAAACCGGAAATCGTTTCCGGCGGCGGCACCGGCTCGTATTACTTCGAATCCAATTCCAGCGTATACAACGAGCTGCAATGCGGCAGCTACGCCTTCATGGATGCGGACTACGGCCGCATCAGGGACCAGCATGGCCACCGCATAGATCAGGGTGAATGGGAGAACGCGCTGTTCGTTCTGACCTCGATCATGAGCCACGCAAAACCAGATCTGGCCGTGTGCGACGCGGGCCTGAAGACGATGTCACTCGACAGCGGATTGCCGCTGATCCATGGCCGCGACGATGTGATATATCTCGCCGCCTCCGACGAACACGGCGTGATCGAGGACAAGCGCGGCGTCCTTCGCATCAACGAGAAACTGAAACTGGTTCCCGGCCACTGCGACCCGACCTGCAACCTGCACGACTGGTACATCGGCGTGCGCAAAGGCAAGGTCGAAGTGGTTTGGCCGGTGTCGGCACGCGGGAAAGGTTATTAGCAGCACCGCTTGGCATGCGAACAGCTCTTTGGAGCACGCTGTACTTTTAAAGTGCGGCCAGAGCTGCCGTTCATGGCCAAGAGCTCCGTGGCCGCTTTTGGACTTCACCGGAATCCGGAGCGGTGGACTATGTCTCGCTTTCCGAAAAAGCAATCATGGACGATTGCACAGTAATGGTGGCCAGGGGCGGAATCGAACCACCGACACGAGGTCGAGCGATGAGCGTTTGCGCGATGCGTTGAAGCGCATCGCGCGCGAATCGCGAGGGCGAGGCAGGATGCCGAGCGGGAGCCGCTTCAGGACGAGTACTTGCGGATCTGGTGGCCAGGGGCGGAATCGAACCACCGACACGAGGATTTTCAGTCCTCTGCTC
>DAIOUL010000012.1:0-46214 GCA_036759545.1 Rhodanobacteraceae bacterium | reverse complement strand
GAATGCTGGCCTGTCACGCCGGAGGTCGCGGGTTCGAGTCCCGTCCGCTCCGCCAGTTTCCGCATCATGATGCAGACAAAGAGCCCGCCTTGCGCGGGCTTTTTCGTAGTGCTCGATCGCATTCGAACGGCAGGAGGCGCCCGCTATTCGAACAAGCGCTCCAGCAGAGCCCGTGTCGCTGCGTAAATCCCGGGCCGCTTGCTTTCGTGCGATCCCGCGAAGCCAGCAACTTCGTGCGTTGTTTTCGATCCCTTTAAGGATTCGAGCTATTGCTTCAACCCGCTCGGCCCACGGATGTTGCCCGACAACTAAAGTTCCAATGCCGATTGATACACGATCACCGCGTGTCCAGCCACACGCACGGTCTTCGGCGAGGCGCCTTCAACGTCGATGGAGACTTCGACGACCCCTGGTCGCCCCATCGCTTCGCCTTGCCGCGCACAAAATGCCAGTGTGCCGTTCGCGGGAGACGCCAAGCGATGGTGCACCAGATAAGCCCCCAAGGGGCCGTTTGCATTTCCGGTCACCGGGTCTTCGGCGATGCCTATGGCCGGCGCGAACATTCGGCCATGTACAAGAAATTTGTCAGCAGGCGTCAATACGAATACGTAGTAGCCATTGCAACCGATACGACGGCTGATTTCCTTCAGACTCGGCAAGTCCGGTTGCAACGAATGCAGTTTGTCCAAAGTCCGAATGCCGATCATGACCTTCGAATGGCCGGTGGAGACAATTTGCACGGGGCAGTTGTCGTTGAGATCCCCAACGCCGAGTCCGAGCGCCCGCAAAATCCGGTCACACTGACTCCCCGGCAAGGGCTCTTGGAATTCCGGCTCCGCCTGCGTCATGACAACTCGATAATCCGTGCCGTTCCGGATTACTTCTAGCGGCAAGATGCCCGCTCCGATCTTTTGAATGACCGTGCATGTCGGCAGTGCATTCTCGACTGCCCGCACATAGTGCGCCGCAATTGTCGCGTGACCGCACGATGGCACCTCCGTCGTGGGCGTGAAGAAGCGGACCCAGACGTTGTGATCTGTATGCTGTGGTTCACAGATGAATGCCGTCTCCGAGTTGTTCAGTTCCCGCGCGATCGCCTGCATCTGGTGATCAGCCAGCCCGTCGGCATTTGCAACGACCCCTGCGGGGTTGCCGGCGAACTTGTCGGTCGTGAAAGCATCCACTTGGTAGAGCCGATATTGCGCCATGATTAGCTTCTTCATCTCTTCGAGTAGCCAAACGCATCAAGGCGCGCGATGAGCGGCGCGGGCTTTGATGAGTAAAGGGGGCATCCCTCGCCGTATCGGCCTTTCGACCATCTGGCCCGCGACTGCCAGCAGAGGAGGACCTTTCCTTCTACCAGTCGGCTACAGGGATGCTGCGCTCGCCGCTTCGCGCGTGCCGTATATGTTGGGGACCTCGATCAAAGCATTGCGCACCGATGGTCCGCCTGCATAGAAGAGCAACGTCAACAGCGATTCGATCATCTGCTCGCGACTTACTCCAAGCTTGGCGGCGGACTCCATGTGTGCCCGCAATTGCGGCTGCGCATTGCCGCTCGTCACGCAACTTGCCACCAAGAGCAGTTCGCGAGTCGCAAGATCCAGCCCCGGCCTTCCCATGATTCCGTCGATTGCCCACTCTATGGTCATGGTGGCGAAATCGGGGCAAATGGCTTTCATCTCCTCCACCATGACCTCGCCGACATGCCCGCCATGCAAGGTGTGGAGCAATTCCAGTCCGCGGCGGTATGCGTCGTTGTTGTTATCCATCTATCGATCTCCTCTGAACGATGTTCGATCTGTACTCTGATAGCCGCGAGGGATGCATGACTGTGATCGATAGCTATGAGTGGCACTCGTGAGAATGGTCACTGTATGCCGCCTCAGCCGATGTAACCAGCGACGATTTTTCATGCAAGACATGAGTTCAGCTAATATGTGCGGATGTCGGATCGCCTGCCCGCACTGCGAGCCCTGCAAGTCTTCGACGCCGCAGCCCGCCACTTGAGCTACAGCCGTGCCGCGGAAGACCTTTTTCTTACCCAGAGCGCGGTGAGCCACCAGATCAAGGCGCTGGAAGCGGAGCTGGGCACGCGGCTGTTTCGACGCGCCGGACGCGCCATGCTGCTCACCAGCGAGGGCCAACGTTTCTATACCCACATTCGCGACGGTCTGGCGTCTTTCGCCAAGGGCGTGGCAACCCTGCGCGCAGGCAGTAGTTCTCTCACGCTCAACATCAGCGCGACACCATCACTCGCGGCGGGCTGGCTGGTACCACGGTTGTCGGATTTCTACCACCGCCATCCCGACATCGAGGTCAACCTGCGCGCCACTACCGCGCTGGCCGATTTCGACCGCGATGAGGTGGATCTGGCCTTGCGCTACGGCGCCGGCCAATGGCCGGGAATGCATGCCGAAAAGTTGCTGAGCGTAGAAGTTTTCCCGGTGTGCAGCCCGCATTATCGCGGCGGCAAGTTGCCTACCAAGCCCGTGCATCTGCTGCAAGGCGTATTGCTGCACGTCAGCGGTCTGCCGTCGTGGGAAGAGTGGTTCAAATCCGCCAACGTAACACTCGAAGGGCCGCTGCACGGACCGCGCTTCAGCGATTACATGCTGGCCGTCCAAGCCGCCAAGCGCGGGCAGGGCGTGCTGCTCGGCCGCGGAGCCTTCGTCGCCGAAAAGCTGGCCAGCGGACAATTGGTCCGTTTGATGCGAAAGCTGCCTTCGCTGCGCACATTCGATTACTACATCGTGTATCCGCAAGGATTCGATTTACCGCGCAAATCGCGCGCGTTTCGCGACTGGATGCTCGAACAGGCTCGCGACACCTTGCCCTGAGAGCCGTGACTTCCGGCAGGCCTTCCGTCCGGAATTGAAACATTATATCGTTCCGCTACTGGCGGTCCGGTACGGAAGGTTGGCGCTGTGCAAAGAGGCCGAACATGGTGGCCGGCAATTGCGAAGCGCGCGGGCGTGAGCGCCTGCGTCGCGTGCGCGCTTGCGCTCACGGGCTGCGCGGTCGGCCCGAATTTCGAAAAACCGGCGCCACCGAAAGTGGATCGATACACCGCGCAGCCGATTGCGCCGGCCGTCGCGACACCCGGCATCAGTGGCGGCAGTGAACAACGATTCGATTCCGGCGCCGATATCGCCGGCGACTGGTGGACGCTGTTCCACTCGAAACAGTTGAACGCGCTGATCGAAGCCGCGCTCGCCAATAATCCCGATCTGAAAGCCGCGCAGGCGGCGCTGACCGCCGCGCACGAAAGCGCCCTCGCCCAGCGCGGCGATTACTTCCCGCAAGTCAATGCGGAATTCAATGCGACGCGTTACAAGCAACCGCCCGGTTCGCTGGCGCCGGTGCCCAGCAACAATTCCTTCCTCTACAACCTGTTTACCCCGCAGGTCAGCGTGTCCTATGTACCGGACGTGTTCGGCTTGAACCGCCGCACGGTCGAGTCGCTGCAGGCGCAGACACAGGCCGCGCGTTTCCAGATGATCGCGGCATGGAACACGTTGACGTCCAACGTCGCGGTGGCGGCGATCACCGAGGCGTCGTTGAAAGCGCAGATCGATGCGACGAACGAACTAGTCGACATCGAATCGCAGGCCGTCGAATTGATGCGCTATCGCTATTCCAAAGGCGACGCCAGCCAGCTCGATGTCTCCGCGCAGGAAGCGCAGCTCGCGCAAACCCGAGCGTCGCTGCCACCGCTGCTGCAACAGCGCGACCAGCAGCAACATCTGCTCGCCGTATTGACGGGCAAATTTCCGGCGCAATCGCAAATCTCCGATTTCGATCTCGCCGGCCTGCAATTGCCGTCCGACTTGCCGCTGAGCCTGCCGTCGAAACTGGTCGAACAGCGTCCCGACGTGCGGCAGGCGCAAGCCAATTGGCATGCGGCGAGCGCCAACGTCGGCGTGGCGATCGCGCAGCGCTTTCCGCAGATCACCTTGAGCGCGGATGCGGGCAGCACCGCACTGGCGATCGGCCAGGTGTTCAAGACCGGCACGGGTTTCTGGACATTGGGCGCGGATGTGCTGGCACCGATCTTCGAAGGGGGAAAATTGCTGCATCAGCAGCGCGCGGCGGAAGCGACGGCGCGGCAAGCGGCCGAGCAATATCGCAGCACGGTGCTCACCGCTTTCCAGAACGTGGCCGACACGCTGACCGCGCTGCAGCACGATGCGGAAACCCTGCAAGCCGCAGCGAAAGCGGAAGACGCCGCGCGCACCACGCTCGATCTTTCGCAGCGGCAGTTGCGCGACGGTTATATCGACCAGCTCGCACTGCTCAACGCCGAACAGGCGTATGACCAAGCCCGCATCGCGCGCGTGCAGGCGCAGGCCTCGCGTTATGCCGACACCGCCGCGCTGTTCCAGGCGCTGGGCGGCGGGTGGTGGAACCGGAAGGAATTGGCGGAGACGAATAATGAGAAGTGAACGATTCCTGCGTGAAATCGGAACCGTTCGCGCTGAGCCCTTCGACGACGCTCAGGACGGGGTACGTGAGCGAAGCGAACGAAGTCGAAGCGCCTGTGCCCTTCGACTCCGGCCACATCTTTTTTCAAAGATGTGGCCTGCGCTCAGGTCGAACGGTTGGATGCTTGCCTTGTCAATCGGAGCGATCGCATTCCTCGCCGGCTGCTCCTCCAGCGCATCCGACACGCAAACAGCGGCCAAGCCCGAGAACGTCACGCTCACCTCCGCGCAACGCCAGCGCATCACGCTCTACACCGTCGCGCCGACCAGTTTCCATACCAGCATCGATACCACCGGCGTGGTGGATTTCGATCAGGATCAGGCCACGCAAATCCTGGCGCCGTTTTCCGGGCCGGTGTCGAAACTGCTGGTGGCGCAAGGCGAGCGCGTCAAACGCGGACAGCCGCTTGCAACCGTGACTTCACCGGATTTCGCAGCAGCTTTGGGCGCATATCGCAAAGCCGTGGTGACCGCGAAGAACGCGCGCCGCGTCGCCGACTACGACGCCGACATGCTGCAACACCACGCGATCTCGCAGCGCGAAGCCGAGCAAGCACAAACCGATGCCGCAAGCGCCGAGGCCGATCGCACCGCTGCATTGCAGGCGCTCGCGTCGCTCGACATCGATCCGCACGCGCTGGCCGATCTGCGCGCGGGCAAGGACGTCACGCACGTGGAAGGCGTGATCCGAGCGCCGATCGCGGGCGTCGTAGTGGAAAAGAACATCACGCCGGGACAACTCTTGCAGGCCGGCAGCACGCCCTGCTTCACCGTCGCCAACCTCTCGCGCGTGTGGGTGAACGCCAACGTGTTCGGTGACGATGTCGCATCGGTACGCGACGGCGCTCCGGCGCAAGTCTTTGCCGACGAAAGCGGCAAGCCGATGACCGGCATCGTCACCAATGTCTCGGCGGAAGTCGATCCCGACACGCGCGCGGTGGTGGCGCGTGTGGACGTACCCAACCCACAAGGTGCGTTGAAGAAGCAGATGTACGTGCGCGTGCGGATCGAGTCGCGGCAGGGACGCAACGGCATCCTCGCGCCGGTCTCGGCGGTGCTGCGCGACGACGACAACCTGCCGTTCGTGTACGTCGTGCAGAACGATGGCAGCTATGCGCGCGCTCACGTCACGCTGGGCGAGCGCGTCGGCGACGACTATCTGATTCCGTCCGGCCTGCACGCGGGCGAGCGCATCGTCAGCGACGGCGCGCTGTTCCTGCGTTTCATCGAAACGCAATGAGCGCGCCGCTCGAAGACGCGCAGCGCGGCGCGTCGATCATCAACCGCATCGTCGCCTTCGCGCTGGCGCAGCGGCTGCTGATCATCCTGTTGTCGGCGGCCGTGGTCGCAGCCGGCTGGTGGGCGTTGGAGCGCCTGCCGATGGATGCGTATCCCGATCTGTCGCCGCCGATGGTGGACATCGTCACGCAGTGGCCGGGACATTCGGCGGAAGAAGTCGAACGGCTGATCTCCGTGCCGATGGAACGCGCCATGGCCGACGTGCCGGACATGGTGATGAAGCGTTCGGTGTCGCTGTACGGCCTGTCCGATGTCACGCTCACCTTCAGCGACAGCACCGACAAGTATTTCGCGCGGCAACAGGTGTTCAACCGTTTGGGCGATGCCGAGTTGCCGGAAGGCGTGTCGCCATCGGTGTCGCCGCTGTCCTCGCCTTCCGGTTTGATCTATCGCTACGTGCTGCAAAGTTCCGATCGCTCGCCGACGGAATTGAAGACGCTGCAGGACTGGGTGATCGCGCCGCAATACCGCGCGGTGCCGGGCGTGGCGGACGATTCCGCGTTCGGCGGCGGCGACATGCAATACCAGGTGCTGCTGGATCCGGCCAGGATCGCGGCGGTCGGTTTGTCGGTGCCCGAGGTGGAAGCCGCGCTCGCGGCCAACAACGGCAATGCCGGCGGCGGTTTCTATTCGCAGGGCGGGCAGTTCTATTACGTGCGCGGCCTGGGCCGGCTGCAAACGCTGGAAGACATCGGCAACGTGGTGGTGGCCGTGCACGACGGCACGCCGGTGCTGGTGAAGGATGTCGGCACGGTCACGCTCGGCATCGCGCCACGCTTGGGCGAATTCGGTTACATGAACCAGGACGACGCGGTGGAAGGCGTGATCCTGCTGCGCACCGGCGAGAAGACGCAGGACGTGCTGCGCGGGATCGAGGCGAAGACGAGGCAGCTCAACGAAGAAGTGCTGCCGCGCGACGTCAAGATCCATCCGTTCTACGACTTGAGTCACCTGATCGACGAAACCACGCAGGTGGTCGAGCGCAATCTGCTGACCGGCATGCTGCTCGTGGCGGCGGTGCTGGTGTTCTTTCTCTACGACCTGCGCGCGGGCCTGATCGTCGCGGTGACGATTCCGCTGGCGCTGCTGTTCGCGTTCGTCTGCCTGCATCTGCAAGGCGCGTCCGCCAACCTGCTGTCGATCGGCGCGGTGGATTTCGGGATATTGGTGGACGGCGCGATCTTCATGGTGGAGAACATCTTCCGCGAGATCGCCGCCCGCAAGGAAACCGATGCGCCGATGGACGTGCGCGCGATCATCATCCAGGCCGCTTCCGAAGTGGATCGACCCTTGGTGTACGCCGTCGCAGTGATCGTGGCGAGTTTCCTGCCGATTTACGTGCTGACAGGTCCGTCGGGCACGCTGTTCAAGCCGATGGCCGACACCATGATCTACGCGCTGATCGGCTCGCTGATCGTGACGCTCACCTTGCTGCCGGTGCTGTGCGCGTTGTTCATGCGCAAGGGCGTGCGCGAGCGGCGCAACCGGATTTTCGAGAGAACGAAAACTCTCTACGCGCGCTGGCTTGATCGGTCGCTCGGCAAGCCGTGGCCGACCACGATCATTCCGGCGATCCTGCTGGGACTTTCGCTGCTGCTCGTTCCCGCGATCGGCGCGGAGTTCATGCCGCACCTGGACGAAGGCGCGCTGTGGGTGCGCGCGACCATGCCCTATACCATCTCGTTCGACGAAGCTGCGAAGATCACGCCGCAGATCCGCAACGTGCTGCGGTCATTTCCGGTGGTCACCGTAGTCGGCTCGGAACTGGGGCGGCCCGACGACGGCACCGATGCGACCGGCTTCTTCAACGTCGAATTCTTCGTCGGCCTGAAACCGTATTCGCAGTGGCATGGCGCATACCGCGATAAAGCCGCGCTGATCGAGGCGATCGACAAGAAGCTGCAAGCCTTTCCCGGCATCCAGTTCAACTACACGCAACCGGCCGAGGACGCGGTGGACGAAGCCGAAACGGGTTTGAAGAGCGCGCTGGCGGTGAAGGTGTTCGGCCCCGATCTGCAAACGTTGCAGGACAAGGGCAAGGCGATCAAGCAAGTGTTGCAACGCGTGCGCGGCATCAGCGACGTGACGCTGGTGCACGAACTCGGACAGCCGAGTCTTACGATCAAGATCGATCGCGCGAAGATCGCGCGCTACGGCTTGAACGTGTCCGACATCAACGCGTTGATCGAAACCGCGATCGGAGGCGACACCGCGACGCAAGTCGTGCAGGGCGAGCGCGAATTCGATCTGGTGGTGCGGCTGGCGCAACGCTTCCGCGACAATCCTCAGGAAATCGGGGACATCCCGGTCGCCACGCCCTCGGGCGCGCAGGTTCCGTTGAAGGAACTGGCGAAGATCGATGAGGCCAACGGCGCGTCCTTCATCTATCGCGAGAACGATTCGCGCTACATCGGCGTGCAGTTCTCGGTGGCCGGACGCGACCTCGCGGGTGCGGTGAACGATGCGATGCAGCAGGTGCAGAAGAACGTGACGCTGCCGCGCGGTTATCGGCTGGATTGGGGCGGCGAATACAAGGAATACACGGCCTCGCGCGCGCAGATGAACGTGATCCTGCCGCTGACGCTGGTGGTGATCTTCGGCCTGCTGTTCGTGCTGTACGGCAATTTCAAGTTTCCCTTCATCACCGTGCTGGGCGTGTTGCTCTCCGCGCCGTTCGGCGCGTTGATCGCGCTGTGGCTGACCGGCACGCCGTTCTCGGTGTCGTCCGGCATCGGCTTCATCGTGCTGTTCGGCGTATCGGTGTTGACCGGCGTGGTCTATATCTCGTGCGTCAACGAATTGCGCCTGCAGGGCAAATCGATCAGCGATGCGGTCCACGAAGCCGCGACCTTGCGCCTGCGGCCGATCATGATGACGGCGCTGGTCGCGGCGCTGGGTTTGCTGCCGGCCGCACTCGCAACGGGCGTCGGCACCGATTCGCAGCGGCCGTTCGCGCTGGTGATCGTGGCCGGCATGCTCTCGCGCCTGATCATCGGCATCTTCCTGATGCCGGCGTTGTACGCGCTCGTTGCGCGCCAAGGCGACCGTTTGCAGGTGTGATTGCACCTACCCGCGCGCTCCGGAATCCGGGCCTTGATCTGTAACGCGCGTTTCATGTAACATTCGTTACATGCGCAGTAGCGGCCACAGCAATGGTATGCGCGAACGCAAAGACGAGCTTCTCGACCTGCTGGTGGACTATCTGCTCGAGCACGGGCTGAACGATCTTTCGTTGCGCCCCATGGCGGCGGCGGCGAGCACCAGCGCGCGTTTGCTCGTCTATCACTTCGGATCCAAGGAAGGTCTGCTGGCGGAGGTGCTGGAGCGGATGCAGTCGCGCTTGCGCGAGTCGTTCACCGCTATGTTCAAGTCCCCGCGTCGAGCCGGCAAGGAAAAGCCGCTGATGGTTTTCTGGCGCTGGGCTATTGCTTCGGAAAACTTTCCTTATCTGAAATTGCTTTATGAATTGCAGATTCTGGCGGCACAGAATCCATCTACCTACGGCGCATATCTGCGGCGCAGTTCCTCGGACTGGCTTGATATAGCCAAAGCCATGCTGCCTGAAAATGAACGGGATGATGCGATGGCGAGCGTGCTGATCGCCGTGTTCGACGGTTTGTTTCTGGAATTGATGAGCACGGACGACCGCGCGCGCACGACCGCTGCGCTCGAGCGCTTCATCGCGATCGTGGAGAACGCCCGGCGCGCGGTGAACAAGCAACCCAGGAAGAGGAGTCGGCGATGAATCGAAGCGCTCTCGCAAGATCCGGGTCCGCGGAGCAAACCGTGATTTCCTCCGGGATCGGACTACTTCTCACGATCGGATTGATCAGCCTGCCTTTCGGAAGATGGCTGGGACAATTCCAGAGCGTCGGCCATATGGTGCTTACCGAAAGCGCCTTCTGGGCCATCGTTGTTATTGCATTGCTGTATGTGTGTCTCATCGAACAGCGCCCGCTGTCCTCTATCGGAATACGCAAACCGGGTGTCGTCGATCTCGCGCTGGCGGTGGCCGCAGGCGCGTTGATCGTCGCGTTGATGGCTGCGGTTTACCTGCTGATTTTTCCTGCCTTGCACTGGAATGAAGGCGGGCAACTCAAGAGCATCTCGGCGATTCCGCGCTGGCTGCAATGCATCGTGGTCGTTCGTGCGGCGGTTTCAGAGGAGATCACTTTCCGTGGTTACGGCATCGAGCGTGTACAAGAACTGACCGGCAGCCGCGCAATAGCGGGTCTTGCGACCTTGTCCGTGTTCACCATCGATCACATCAGCTTCTGGGGATGGCATCATTTGCTGGTGGCCGGCAGTGCCGGTGCCGTACTGACCTTGTTCTACTTGTGGCGGCGCAATCTCTGGGCGAGCATGCTCGCGCATTTCATTGTGGATGCGGTGGGCTTTCTCGCAGCCTGATTCCCCCCTTCGTACTAAAGGAATGGCAATGCTGAAGACCTATCACGGCAGTTGTCACTGCGGCGCTATCCGCTATGAGGCGGATCTCGATCTTCAATCGGGAACCAGCCGCTGCAACTGCACTTATTGCCTCAAGGCGCGCGCATGGGGAATCCATGCAAAGCCGGAAGCGTTCCGCCTCGCTGCCGGATCGGACGAGGGCGTTGCCTATCACAAACACCCGGACGCGCCAGTCAAATATCATTGCGCCACTTGCGGCGTTCACACACATGCGCGCGGCAATGCGCCGTACATGGGTGGCGCCTTCGTCACCGTCTTCGTGGCTACGCTCGATGATGCATCACCAGACGAATTGATGAGCGGCAAGATCAACTTTGCGGATGGGCTCGGCAACAACTGGACCAATCCACCTGAAGAAATTCGGCATCTCTGATTGCACAAGTATGCGTGCGTCAGTGCATCGCGACGCGCTCGCTTACCCAACCGTAGCCGGCTTTATGCGCATCCGTTGCCAAAGCATCGCGCGATGATTTGATCGCGGCGGAATCGTCGCCGCGCTCCAGCACGTGCAGCATCGCCAGCCGCGCCTCGAACGCATAGCCGATCCAGCGGCGCTTCTGTGCATCGTCTGCATATCCGCGCAGCTCGGCCAACGCCTGTGCGGGTTGGCCGAGTTGCGCCTGCAATTCCGCCAGCGCGATGTCGAGGTACAGCACTTCCTGGCGTGCAGTGACCTGGCTGCGCAGATCGCCCGCGCGCTTGAGTGCCGCGTCGCGCGCAGCGGCGTCGTTCTGCGCAGCGGCGCACAAGGCCAGCAGCGCGTTTGCGGTTGCTTCGCCTGGAGTTTCCTTGGCCGCGGCCCAGCCGTCGCGCGAGCGCTGCAGAAAACCGCGTGCATCGGCCCAACGCAATCGTCCCATCTCGATCTGTCCCAGCACGAGTTGCGAATTGGCGGCATCGAATCCGTCCTTCGCCGCGATGGACTCCTGTTCGATTCGGGCGAACGTGACAGCAGCCTGATCCACCTCGCCGCGATCCAGTGCGATCTGCGCGCATTCGAAATCCGCCTCGGGCGTGCGCGAAGAAGCATCCAGCGCGAGTTCCGCCTTCTGCGCCTGGTTGCACGTGTCACGCGCGGCATCCAGTTCTCCCCGCACGCGCAGCAGGTCCGCATACGTGGAAAGCGCGAAGGCCAGGTGGCTACGTTCGCCGGATTGCCGATCCAGTTCGATCGCTTCGCGATACATCGCAGCGACTTCGTCGCCGGCGGACTCGTCCGACAGCACGGTGGCCAGTCCCGTCAAGCTCCACGCCTGGCGCACCTTGTCGTCGGTTTCGCGGCCGATCGCCAGCGCCTGCCGCAAAGCAGCTTCGGTGCCGTCGCGGTCGCCCGCGTTCCACAGCATGCGCGAGAGATCGTCGTACACAGCGGCTTCGCCGCCCAGGTCGCCGACGCCCTGATAGATCGTCATCGCCCGTTGATAGTTTTCGCGCGCCGCGGCAATCCGGTTGCGGGCGTACATCAGGTTTCCCAGGTTCTGATATGCCAGCGCTTCGCCGTGCGGATTGCCGATGCGATGAAAATCCGCTGCGGCTTTGCGCAGCATTGGCTCGGCCTGCGCGTCCAGGTCCAGCGCGACTCCGAGCTGCAGTTCCGCTTGCGCAACCAGCCCGCTCTCGCCCCGTGCCTGCGCCTGCCGCAAGGCCAGCCGCGCATGCGGAATCAGCGCTGCGTTGTTGCCGCGCGCGGATTCGATTTGCGCCGCGGCGAGTTCGCAGCGCGGATCGTTTTCCGCACCGGGCAAATTGCGTGCGGCGGCAAGCGCCGCGATCGCGTCGTCGTATTTCGCGGCGATGGTGAGCTTGTCGACAAGTTGCAAACGGAAATCCGGGTCCTGCGGCCGCAGGGCCACCAACTTCGCCCAGGTCCGCGCGGCACCGGCGTGATCTCCCTGCAATGCGAATCGCAGCGCCTCGATCTGCAGATGTTCTTCCTGCGGCAAGCCACCCGCGTTCTGCGCGGCCTGTTTCGCCGCGGCGATCGCCTTGGCCCGATAGCCGAGCGCCGCCCACGCGCGCGCCAGATAGAGATAGGCCGGCGCATAACCGGGTGCCTGCGCGATCGCCTGCAGCAATTCGTCGCGCGCGCGCGCGGCGTCGTACTGATCCAGCGCCTGCAACGCGAAACCGAGGTGCCGCGCCACTTCCGCGCTGGCGGGCTGCGCGCTGGCGATCTGTTTCAGTGTCATCGGATCGGAACGCTCGCCGAATCGATTGCGCAAATCATCACCCATCCGCGCCACCAGACTGGGCAGATCATTGACCGCCGCTTGCCGCGACAGCGAAGCGTACGACGCGCCGCTTCGTGCATCCTGCACCGTTAGATCGACGCGCAGTTGCGGCGAATCCGGATTGCCCGAAACCAGGTACGCGCCGCTCAGCACGTAATGCGCGCCGAGACGCTTTTGCAGCGTCACCAGGCTCGCAGGCGCATAGCCGCCTGCGTCCGGCGCGGGCAGATCCGCGCGCGCGGGACGCACCAGCTCCTCGGAAACCGCGTGCAATTTTCCGTTCGCCGCGACTTCGGTCGCGAGCATTTGCTCCAGCGCCGGTCCGAGCCAGGCATCCTTGGCATTGCCGGAAAGATTGTTGAAATCAACGATCGCCACGGCACCGGGATCGGGAGCGGTGATCGCCTGATCGCGATGCGAACCGCGCCAGGCCAGCCAAGCCCCGGCGGCAATCACGATCACAAGCACGACAGCGAGCGCGAAGGGCCATCGCGAGCGTGCTGGTTCGAACGCGCTTGCTGCATCCGCATCGGAAGACAACGATGCGTGAGACTCCGCTGCTTGAGAACCGATTTGTTTGGGCTGCGGCGTTTCCGACGTCGATGGCGCGAGACTTTCCGCCGCGCCGATTACGTTCGCACCGTCGTTTGCGGCAACGGCTTGCACCGGCGCCACGAAGCGATAGCCCAGCTTCGGCACGGTTTCGATGTAGCGGCTCTCGTCGTCACCGTCCCCCAGCGCGCGGCGGATCAGCCAGATGTGCTTGGTGAGGTTGGACTCGTGCACGAAGCCGCGCGGCCACAGCGCCGCCATCAGCTCGTCCTTGCTCACAACGTGCCCGGCGCGCTCCACCAGCAGCACCAGCGTGTCGAACACCTTGGGCGTCAGCGTGACCGGCTGACCGTGCACTCGCAGACGGCGCTCGCGAACATCCAGCTCGCAATCGGCGAAGCAATACACGGCATGTTCCTGCGCCGACACGGATTTTTGCTCGCGGCAATACGAGGCAGGAATTCTGCCAGAAAACTGCCAGCGAAACGGAGACGACGTTCCGCGTGCCTTCGCCCACGCTCGGCGCCATGAACACGTCTGTCGAACAACCGCCGCGCAAATGCAATGATGGATGGCTCGCGGCGATCATCATCGCCTTCATCCTCGGTTTCCTGCTGGCATGGTGGCTGCTGCGCCAGCAGCCGGTCGCGAAGCAAACTTGTCCGCAGTCGTCGCAACCAGCATCCACATCCGCCGCTCGAGCCGCGCAAAACGGCGGTGGCGGAAAACACGGCGCGCCGGGGAAAGGCAGCCCCGCCGGGGTCAACGGCGCCGGCCGCGGCAACAACGAAGTGATCGGCAATGGCGCTCCGGCCGACAGCGGAGCGGGCACGCCTGCGGGCGCCGGCGGAAGCGGCAGCGGCGAGGTCAGCGGTGGCGGCAGTTATGACGTCAGCGGCAAGCTGACGGTCGAAGGCGTTCCCGGCAAGGCCGGTGACGGCAACGGCACGGGCGACACGCCCTCGGGTGGCGGTGGCAATGGCGATCTGAAATTGCCACCCGCGCATGGAAGCGCCGACGGCGATCTGGCGGTGAAAGCGACGCCTGGAAACGAGCGCGGCAACAGACCCGGCGGAAACGGCGACATAGACGGCGGCGGCACGGGAAACCCGCAGCAAGGCGACGTGCAATCGCCGCCGCCCTCGCCCGCTGCATCGGTCGCGCCCGTGGCAGGCAACGCACCCGTCACCCGTGACGACGGCGGCGCCTTGCAACTGGGCCCGCCGATGGACGACACCGGCCCCGACAAATCAACACCGGGGAGCAAGGTCGTCGCTGCGCTGGACTATCGCTACGACAAGAGCGGCTTGCCGCACTACCCGAATGCAATCAAGGTGGCCAGCGGCACCGATGCTGCGCAAGCGGCGGCCGCAGCGGGCCCGAACAGCAAGAACTTCAGCGTCACAGAAATCATCACCGACGATCCACCCGCTGTAGCCGCAGCCTGGTATCACGATCATCTGCCTGCGGGATGGAATGAACTGTCCATGCCGAGCGCAGCCGCGATGGATCAGGCGATCGCGCAAACGAAGGCGCCTGCCGCGAACAACGATCCGGTCGGCGCGATGCTCAACGCGCTGGTCGTCGGTCCGCAACTGCAACAGTCGAAGCCCGGCATCGACGCCGCGCGCGCGGCAGGCCTGACGATCTTCCAGCCCGCCGATCCGAATACCGATCACCGCATGATCCTCGTGATCAGGGACAGCAAGACCGGCAAGACCGGCGTGTTGCTGATGAAGAAGGCGGACACGCAATGAACGCGCATCGCGACATGCGTTTGCATTTCACCGCCATCGCCGGGATGTCGCTCTTTTGCGTGGTGTTCCTGCTTGCGGGGTGTGGCCATCGCAATGCGGGCGCATCGGCGCAGAACGAGAGCGCCGATGCAGAAGCGCAGCAACAAGCTGCGGCGTCATGGAACGGATTCGTTCCGGGCGTGCCGATCCAGATCGGGCACGCGCTCAAAGCCGGCGATCTTTCGCCGACGGAATTGAAGTACGGCGTCGCACCGAAACAGGTTCCGGGCGTGATCTATCAGGACAAGGTCGTGCTGCTGGAAAACGGCGACAAGCTGATCCATGCAGTTGATGGCAATGGCCTGGGCTGGACGCTGGATGCAAGCGATTCGCGCGTCGCCGCACTGAAACCGGGCGACATCGTGTTCGCCACCAGCCGCTGCGTGGGCCGCGTGCTCTCGGCGCAACGCGACGGCGCCAACGTGAAATTGATCCTGGGGCCGGTGCAGCTCACCGATCTGATCAAGCAAGGCAACTTCCACTACGACCAGCCGGTGGATCTGCATTCGATGGTGACTTACACCTCGCCCGACTATCCCGGCGCACCGAACTCCACCACGCAGCAACAACTGGCATCGGCGATGGAAAACAACGGCTCGCGCTACGTCATCGATGGCACGGCAATGTCCGCACGTTTTTCGGATGCGGTCTGGCATCCGGGCATCGATACCGAAGCGGTATTGCTGCAAACCGGCGTGCAAATGCCGGGCGTGCCCGGCGTCAATCTGCCGCAGGTGCCCGCCGGTTTCGGCGAAGCCGCGAACGATCCGCCGCCGCCAACCGTGGACATGATCAACGGCATGCAGATGTACGCCTGCTCGTTCGATTGCGGCGGACTGGGATTGAAGTTGTACCAGGAAAAAAGCGGTGTGAAGGTCTGGCTCAACGCCATCTTCCATCTCGTCAATCCGCATTTGAGTTTCGATCTCGGCATCAGCCCGAAGACCGGCATCAATGCACACGTGGTGCTGAGCGGCGGCGCGGGCTTCACCACCACCTTCGACGCGATCGCCGCGCAAGACATGCGCGCCAACATCAAGGAAACCGGCGCGGTGCCGGCCGCGATCACCATTCCGCTGGGCGGCATGGGCGTTCCGCTGACGGCGATGTTCCAGCAGAGCCTGTATCTCGCCACCGGCTTCAGTGCGCGCACTTCGCTGTTGCACTCCAAGGGCGATTTCACGGCGAGCGGCGCGGTCGAGATGAACTTCGTCAACGGCGCCTGGAACATCCCGCCGCTGAAGATGGAGTTGAAAAACAACCTCGCCGATGCGGTCGGCGGCGTCTCGGTCGGCATCAATTCGCTGGTATTCGCCGTCGACCAGCGCCTGATGGTCGGCGTGGGCGGACTGGGATTCGCGACCGGCCCGTACGTCAACCTGATTTCCAACATCACCGCGCTGAAGCAGGCCTCGCAAGCGGTGGACTGCCGTCAGGGAACCTTCGGCATGCAGCTCGGCGGCGGCATCGGCTACGCGATGCCGAAGGTCGTCGCCAAGGCGATCAATTTCTTCCTCGGGCTGGTGCACATCAACCCGGTGCCGGAATACGGCTACGTCGTCAAGCTGAAGAACAACATTCCGCTGGTGAACTTGCGCCAGGAAATTCCGGATGGCTGTTCGGGATAGCCGAATGACCACCGTTTCATTGCAGCCTTCAACCGGAGAACGAACATGCTACGCAAGATTTTCGCAATTTCCGCGGGACTGATTTGCACGGCGGTTTCGCTGGGCGCCGGCGTCGTCATCGCGCAGGACGTCCAGTCGGCATCGCCGATGGATCGACTCGGCGAGTTCGTCGGCGACGGCGTGTGCACCGGCGCCATGACGGCGGGGAAAAATCCCGGCAGCACCACAACCGGCAAGTTCCACGCCGAGAAAACCCTCGACGGTCACTGGATCGTGATCCGGTACGAACAAGACCGCAGCGCAGCCAACCCGCGGCCTTTCAAGGTCGCGCAGTACCTCGGCTACGACCCTGCCGGCAAACGCTTCATCACGGTGATGCTCGGCAACGGCGATGGCGTTTACAGCGTGGGCACGAGCCCGGGCTGGAACGGCAACACCATCACGTTCGAAGAAGTGGAAGTCGCGCGCGGCAAGCCCGGCCACACGCGGGAAGCCTTCACGACCGTCGGCTCGGGTCTGTCGGGCTACACCGGCTGGTTCCGCAACAAGAGCGGCCAATGGATCAAGGCCGACGAGGAAACCTGCAAACCGTCGTGATGCTTCATCGGCCCCGATGGCGCCACGAGCCGAGCGGATTCGTTTCGCTTCACCGCATGGCCGTGCAGCCATTGCAACCCTCAAAACGGAGGAACTGACATGAAACACGCGACATCCATTTGCCTGGTCGCGCTCGCCTGCGCCACGGCGCTCACCGCTGCGCACGCCGGCCAGGCCGCCGGCAGCACCACACGGGCCGCGAAGCCGATCGATGTCTGCACCGTCTTGCCCGTCGCACAGGCGGCGAAGCTGTCCGGGCAGCCCTATACCACCGCCGCTTCGACAGGGACCGCGCAGGGATGGACCTCGGGCTGCGCCTACAACAACGATGCCGCCACCGCGCAGGGCGTGAACGTCAACATCGACACTTCGGATAGGGCCGCGAACACCTGGAACCTCGTCCACACCGGCAACATCACCGAGATCAGTGGCGTGGGCGACAAGGCGTTCTGGGACAAGGACAACACCCTCTATGCCATGTCCGGCAAAACTCTGATCCAGGTCAACGGACTCGAAAGCCAGGACAAGGCCGAAGCCCTCGCCAAGGCCGTTATCCACGCACTGCACTGAACGCGGCGCACCAGGAGAAACTCATGAACCGAATTGCCATCTCGTTGACCACCGTGCTGCTC
Organism: Rhodanobacteraceae bacterium; assembly: GCA_036759545.1. Taxonomy (GTDB): domain Bacteria; phylum Pseudomonadota; class Gammaproteobacteria; order Xanthomonadales; family Rhodanobacteraceae; genus 66-474. Next base: position 28,525 of record DAIOUL010000012.1, on the reverse strand, counting down.
GCGAGCTTGCCTGCTCTCGCTGCGCACGCCGACGACGCATCGTGCAAGCCGGTCACGGAAGCTGCGGCCAAACTGGCCAAGACGCCCTACCACGAGGTGTCGACGGTCGATGGCAAACCGTTCGAGAAAATCTACACGACCACCACATTGTCCATGCGCATCAACAACGGCAAGTGGATGACCGTGCAGATGACGCCGCAGGAGGTTCTGGACTCCACGCGCGAAACCGGTTCGTACTCCAACTGCAGGGTGCTGCGAACGGAAGTCGTGGACGGCCAGAGAGCAACCGTTTACGCGGCGCACCGGGTTTCGCCCGGCACCTCGGTTCCGAGCCAGGACGACCAGATCTGGATCGCCGCCAACGGCCTGACGCTGAAAACCATTTCGGATTCGCAGGTGAAAGGCCGCAAGGTGCACGCGGAATCGCGCGTGACGTACGACAACGTGCACGCGCCGGCGGGAGCGCAGTGATGAACGCGCGCGCTGCATTGCACGATCCGGTGATGCGGGGCGCGATGTCGGCGACGCACGTGGGCGGCGTTCCGACTACGAATGGAGAACTCGAATGAACTGCACAAAATGTCAGTACCCCAACACCGAAGGCGCGCGCTTTTGCGTGCAGTGCGGCACTGCGTTGAGTCAGCCCGCGCCAGCGGTTTCCGCGGCGCCAGCTCAACCCGCGACGGCGCCGCAATCTAGCAGCAACAAGACCGCGCTGATCGTGCTGGGCGTGATCTTCGGAATCCTGTTGCTGTTCGTGGTCGGCATCTACACCGCCTTCCACATGGTCGCGAACAAGGTGCGCGCGCTGGCGAGCGGGAATGAGCAGACCACGTCGCAGGCGCAAGACGGATCGCAGAGTGGCAGCGATGCCGACACGCAGCAAGGTGCTGCGGTCACCGGCAACGTGATCGGCAACATTCTCGGCACCGATGCGAAAGGCAAGTCGGATATCGGCAAGGCGATCGGCAACATGGCGCAGGCCGGTCAGCAGATCGACCAGCACGACAAAGCCTCCGGCAACAACGGCGCACCCAATGCACAAGACACGCAACAGGCGATGGGCGCGGTCGGCGGCTTGCTCGGCGCCCTCGGCAGTTCGCTGGGCGGCGCGCACCGTCACGATCCGGTGGATTTCCACGTGCTCGAATCCATGCTGCCGACCTCGCTATCGGGCATGCAACGCGGCACGCCGCAAGGCAATGCCAATCAAGGCATGGGCATCAAGGGAACCTCCGCGCAGGTCGATTTCAGCGGCACCAATGACGCGCACGTCAATGTCTCGATCACCGATGCCGCCGCGGTTTCGGGGCTGGCAGGCATCGCCGAGATGGCGAACTCGCAGGAATCCGAACAGGGCGACAGCTACGAGAAGAACGAGACGATTGGCGGACAGAACGTCCACGAAAAATGGGATGCGCAGGCGAAGCACGGCGAACTGTCGCTGATCGTGGCGAAGCGTTACGGCGTGGAAATACGCGGTGACAACGTCGACATGGAAGCCCTGAAAAACGCGCTCGGCCAGATCGACCTCGGCAAGCTCGAGTCCATGAAGGACGTCAATCCGACCGCGCAATGAGGATGCCGACAGAGGATCGCCGCCATGCACGTTGCAATTCGCGCATCGATGTTGTTCGTGCTCGTCGCGACGCTTGCCGCGTGCCAGCACGCGCACACCGCGCAGACATTGGCGGCGATCGACTGGCGCACCAGCCCGCTGGATCTGAACCTGCGCGGCATGAACGGCAAGAGCTACCTGTTCCGCTGCCCGGCCGGCAAACCCGTGCCGGAATCGGTGACCGGCAGCGGGCCGTACACCGACGCTTCCTCGATTTGCGCCGCCGCTGCGCACGCCGGCGCGATCGACTCGCAGCGCGGCGGGCTGGTGATGATCCAGATCCTGCCCGGACGGAACAACTATTTCGGCACCACGCAGAACTTCATCCACAGCGCGGACTACGCGCATCCCTGGGGTGGCAGTTTCGAAGTGTTGTCGGTCGACGATTTCGATTCGGGAAGAAAACCGTAAGCGCGCACATCGCGCTCCAACCGAGGAGAAACACCATGCAATTCTGCAACGTCCAATTGAATCGCCGCGGCTTGTTCATCGCGGCGTGCGTGATCGGCGCTCTGATCGCGCAAACCGCGTCGGCGGATTGTCCGCCGGGCTACCGCTCCAAAGCCGGACACTGCATCCCCGGTCCGGTGCAGACGCATCATCCGGTGGCTATCAAATCGACCGTGCACGCGCCGACCGCGGTGTCGCCGATACATGCGAACAAGCCACACAGTTACGCGCACGCCTACAGCGTTACATCCGTGCATATGACTGCGACGCATCCTGCCGAACCCAAAACCATCGATGCCTCGCACTCCACACATCATGCGGGCCCTGCGTCTGCGGGTTCCTCATACAAATACGATCTGCGGGCGCAGCACGAAGCCAAAACCGATACACACGGAATCATCTTCGTGGGAGGCAAGCAGGCGCTGAATCCGCAGCCGATTCCGCCGGGCAAGACTGCGCTGAATCCGCAGCCGATCCCGCCGGGACACGCGATAAAGAAACTTCCGCCTCCCGGTGCGCCGGTCGAAAACGCAGCAGGCCACTGACTCATTACCGGGAAAAAATCATGCGTTCGCCGAAAGGACGGTTGCCATGAAAACAGTATCGCTTCCGTACATCATCACCGTCGGTTTGTTTGCTGCAATAACGGCGTGTTCACCGGGAAACGGTTCCTCCGGTGCCACGAACGCAGCATCGGGTTCTGCGCCCTCCGCAGTAGCGGGCAGCGACTGGGCCAGCAACGGCGCGACCGCCTGCGAGAAGTTTCTGACGCCGGATTTCGTCGCGCAGATATTTCCCAAACCGGAAGGGCACGCCAAAAAGCTCGCCGGATGGTCGTGCAGCTATGAAACTGCCGACTTCTCGAACATCAATATCACCTTGATGAACGCCGGAGCCGCCGCTTTCGAGGCCGATCAGAAAAATCTGTCCAACCCGGTGCCGCTGTCGGGTGTCGGCGACAAGGCGGTGAACAGCATGACGGGAGTCGAGGCCGTCAAGGGCAACCGCATGTGCGACATCGGCGTCATGCCGCCGTTCGGCAACAAGCTTTCGGGCGAAGCGCTGGCGCACAAACTGGGCGAAGTCTGCAACAAGCTTTTTGCGTTGCCGTAATGGATGCGCGCCGAACCACCGCTACGAAACTGCGCACGCCCGCGGACGTGCGACCAGGAGAAACATCATGTCCTCAATGAATTGCAAAATCGTCCTGACGGCCTTCGCGCTCGCCGCGCTCGCCGCGTGTTCCGACACCTCCGGTGTGCAAGCGGCGACATCGGCCGACGGCGCACCGGCAGCATCCGCAAAGGCGAGCGATCCGCCGCGCAGCGTTGATGCCAAGGCGTTTTGCGCGAAATTGTAGTCCGCCGTGCAATCGAAAATGAAAATACCGCTGAGTCTGTTCAAGGCGGACGACAGCAAAACCGATGACGCCAATGCCGACGATCCCACGTACGTCAGTTGCATCTACGATTCCAGCGGTAAACGCGTGACAGTAATCCTGCGTGCCGGCAATGACATGGTCCAGCGCGACAAACAAAACGGGCTGACGCCGGTTTCCGGCTACGGCGATCAGGCTTTCTATTCCGGCGAGAAAGGCGGCCAGTTGCGCTGGGTCGACGTCGTGCGCGGCGGAGATTCATGCGAAGCCCTGCTGGGTGTGGAACAGACCGATCTCGGCGACGGCGATTTCAGCAAGACCGGCGGAGAGATCTGCGTGGCCGCGCTCGCGGCGCGATGAGCTCCGAACTGTTGACGATCAGGCTTCGGCGATCGCCGGCGAGTCGGCCGGCGCGACGCGCTTCAGCGTGCCGATCGAGTGTCCCTGCTCGCCCAGATATTCCAGCCAGCGATTGAGGAAGGAATTCATGCGCAGGCGATGCGTCAGCACGCCGCACGCGGGCAACGGTTCCAGCACCTGCCACAGTTCGCGGCCGGGCTGGCAGTGCAGCGCTTCTGTCGTGCCCGCATCCAGATACATGCGCAACTGCGCGGACGGCGCGGGCTGCCCGGTCGATTCGTCCAGCAGTTCGTAGCTCAAACCGATTTCGACCGTGTACGGATGGCGCTCCTGCACGGTCAAGCGCAAATCCACACCATCGCCGACGGAAGAAACGTATTCGCCCTGCGGCAACCTTTGCGGCGCGAACATCCGGATCAGGCGTTGATGATTCTCCGCGTACAAACCCATCAGCCAGGCGAAGCGGCCCGGCAGCAACGCCTGCGTGCGCGATGCGCGGCGGGAAAAATTCCTGGTGACGGATGCAATGGACATGGTTCGATCTTAGCGCGGGTTTTCAAATGCGCGAGTCTTGTTTTTTTCGCAAAAAGAGTTCACGGTATGGGTCTGTACGGCCTCGTTTGTTGAACCTCTCGCAAGCTTCGTGCCGGGCTCGCGCAGACGCCGGGCCGATGAGGCACTACCATCGCCGCGCATGGACACGCTGATCGCGGCGCTCGCGCAAAAGCTGACGCAGTGCGGCCACGCACAGCTGTGCGTCGCCTATTCCGGCGGCGCCGATTCCACCGCGCTGCTGCACGCGCTGGCACATATCCCGCAGGCGCGCGAAAGAGGACTGCGCGCGCTGCATGTCGATCACGGCCTGCACGAAGACAGCGCGCGCTGGTCGGAACACTGCCGGCGAATCTGCGACGCGCTGGACGTGCCGGTCGAAATCGTTCGTGTGCAGGTCACGCACGAACGCGGCGAAGGGCTGGAAGCATCGGCGCGACGCGCAAGACATGCGGCCTTTGCATCCGCAATTCAACCCAGCGAATGGCTGGCGCTGGCGCATCATCGCGATGATCAGGTCGAAACGGTATTGCTGAAACTGCTGCGTGGCGCGGGCCCGCAGGGACTGGGTGGCATGCGCGAGCGTCGCGCGTTCGGAGCGGGCACGCTGTGGCGGCCACTGCTGGATTTACCGCGCTCTGTTTTGCACGGGCACATCGCAGAACACGGCCTGCCGTTTATCGACGATCCATCGAATGCCGACCTGCGGCTGTCGCGCAATTACCTGCGCGCGGAAATCATTCCGAAGTTGGTGGCGCATTGGCCGCAGGCGGCCGAATCGATCGCCCATTCGGCTGCGCTTTGCCGCGAAGCGGCCGTATTCCTCGACGCGGAAACCGAAGCGGCGCTGGCGCGCTTGCGAAACGAAAACGGCACGCTGGATGCGCGCGGCTGGAGCGATCTGCCAGACACGTTGCGAATGCCCGTGCTGGAGCATTGGCTGCACGAACAGGGCTTGAACGCGCCGCCGCCCGCACGCTGCGCAGAATTGCGGCGGCAGATCCTAGAAGCGCGGGGAGATCGCGAGCCCTGCATCGCTTGGTCCGAAGGCGAGATCCACGTGTGGCGCGGCGCCTTGCATGCAACGCCACCGCAAAAGGGAATCCCGCGGGATTGGGAGACGGAATGGAACAGCGCGCGGCTGGAGTTGCCGGGTGGTGCGGGCGTGCTGCTGCTTCGATCCTCGCAGTCGCAGGACGCCGAGGCGCCCTCGACATTGCCGTCACCCTTGCGCGTGCGTTTCCGCCGCGGCGGCGAGCGGATCAAGCCCGCGGGCGACACGCATACACGCGAACTGCGCGACCTGTTTCAGCGCGCCGGCATTCCGCCGTGGCAGCGTGGACGCATTCCGCTGACTTTCCGCAATGACGAATTGCTCGCGGCTGGAGACTTGTGGGTCAGTGCAACAGGCGAGGCCTTGTTCGCAAACATTGCCGCCGAACTGGTCTGGCAGCCCGGCGGCAATTGATTCGCCGCACGCACTGCGCTAGCGTGCGCGGCATGAACGAACCCGCTCAGAAGAACGACGAATCCGCGCCTTCCATCGCGCGCTTCGAACAGTCGCTGGACGAACTGGAAAAGCTGGTCGCGCGGCTGGAAGGCGGCGAGCTGAGCCTGGACGAATCGCTGCGCTCGTTCGAGCGCGGCATCGCGCTGTTTCGCGAATGCCAGTCGGCGCTGGAACAGGCCGAATTGCGCGTGAAGCTGCTGCTCGATCCGAACGATCCGGAGAGCGCACAGCCGTTTGACGCAGACTGATTGCATCCGGCCGATTGATGGGATGCTCGAATGAATTGGGAAGCGGTTGGAGCAATCGGCGAGATCATCGGAGCGATCTCGGTCGCTGTTACGCTGATATTCCTCGCCCTCGAGTTGCGACAAAGCACCTCTGCGCTGAAATCATCCACGTTCCTGGCCATCAGCACTTTGATGGGTTCCACCATGGAGGTCTGGGCCAGCCACGCCGATCTCGCACCTTTGCTGACAAAGGCACAAGCAGGGCTCGACGGACTTTCTCTCGACGAAAGGGCGCGATTCGGATTTTTGATGACCATGGCGTTTCGCCGTATCGAAACCGTCGTGATCCAGCGCCATCTCGGCTTCATCGGCCCCGAGTTGACGGAGGGTTTCGAACGATCGGGATTGTCGGTGCTGCGCACCAAGGGCGTTCGTCAATGGTGGGAAACGTCGAAAGGCGCATTCAGCAGCCTTTTTTCGGCATGGGTGGATGAGCATATCGATTCGAATCTGCCTCCACCGATCCATGCTGGACTTGGGCTTGAGGTTTCAAACAATGCAGCAGGAATCGAGAGCGCCTAGGATTTGCCTGTTCATTCCCGTGGACGCTCAACCGCGCTGAAAAAAAAGCGGGCCATCGGCCCGCTTTTTTCTTTATCGCAACATCGCAACGAATCAGGTGATCAGCCGCAGGGCGAACGGATAGCGATAGGTTTCACCCTTGCTGACCGCGACGGCGGCGAGGATGCAGAACACCAGGTTGACGATCCACAGCAGCCACCACAGGAAGAAGCCGATCACGATCCACATCAGGATCCAGCAGATCACGTAGCCGATCAGGATGGTGATCTGGAAGTTCAGCGCTTCTTTCGCCTGACCGTTGAGCCAGACCTTGTCGGCGCGGTCCTTGTTGGTGAGCCAGATGATCAGCGGCACGATGAAGCTCAGGATGATCCCGGACAGGTGCGTAATCAGCGCCAGGTTGCGATCATCGGCGCTGCTGCCGGCCGCCGGCGGGGGCGCGGCAGGCGGGGGCGTAACAGATTCCGGCGGAACACTCATGTGATTTCCCCTACATGGTGGTGGACGCGAGGCAGACTTTCCGCCGCTCGGCTGCGGCTGTCAAGCGCCGACGATGCCCAGGGAATATGCGTTCCGTGCGCAACTGGAACTTGGCCGTCATTCCCGCGAAAGCGGGAATCCAGTGTCTTTGATGTTGAAAGCAAAGTCACTGGATTCCGGATCGCCGCTGCGCGGCGTCCGGAAATGACGAGCAAAAGCTGGGGCTGTCAACCTTCAGCGCTCTTCACACAGCAGCACGGGTTTGCACCAGACCTTCCACCGGTTGCGCCTTGCCGCTGTCGGGAAACACGCGCGTTTCCAGCGCGGATTCGGGAACGCCGAGGTGCGCCATCAGCACGCCCTTGAACACCGCGCGCAGGTCGGTGGTCGCGTGCAGGTCGCGGTCCTGGTACAGCTCGCCGCGGCCGAGTCCCGGCCACTGCCCCGCCACGCGCCCGCCGTGCAGCGCGCCGCCGGCGAGGAACATCGCGCCGCCGGTGCCGTGATCGGTTCCCCCTGTTCCGTTGACCGCCGCGGTGCGGCCGAATTCGGTGGCGACGACGACGACGGTGCGGTTCCACGTGTCGCCCATCGCATCGCGGTACGCCTTCAAACCGGCATCCAGTTCCGCGAGTTTGCGCGTCAGGATCGCTGCTTCGTTGGCGTGCGTGTCCCAGCCGCTGTCTTCCACGAAACCGACGCGCGGGCCGTTCGCCTTCGCCATGAATCCCCCGGCCGCGCCCATCAGCACCTGTAACTGACCGAGACTGGTTTTCTTGCCGACGCCGCCCTTGCCCTGCATCGCGATTTTCGCCTGCGCCGGCGCATCCTGTTGTCCTTCGATCGCCTGTGCGAACGTCTGCGACAAACGCGTGTCCGCCGCATACAAGGGTTGCAGTCGTTGCAGCAGGATCGGATTGACCTGCGTCGGCAGCGGCGGCGACCACGACGACACCTTGCCCGGCCCGCGCATGGTCAGCGGCATTACCGTCGCCACCGCCAGGCCTTCCACGTTCGGCACCGACGCGACGCAACGGTTCAACCAGCCGGTCTGCGCGCCGTGCGGTTCGTTGGTGCCGTTCTCGACGCAATCCTGCGCATCGAAATGCGAGCGGCCCCAGTACGGCGGCGCGGCCGCGACCAGCGGCATGAACTGCCCTTGCGCATACAACTGCGAGGCGTAATCGAGCGAGGGATGCAACGCGAACGTGCCGTCGAGTTTGTGCGCGGGTTGACCGTTGGGTTGATTGGAACCCTGCGGCGACAACGCCAGCGCGCCGCGGATCGCGGCGTAACCCGGATCGCCGTACGGCGGCACCGCCTCCAGCCCATCCAGTCCGCCCCGCAACAGCACGAACATAAAACGCGAATCGGAACCGGTCGCGGCGAAGGTGAGCTTCGGCCACAACACCAGCGCGCCCGCGGCGGCCAGCGTGCCGCCGAGGAATTGACGGCGATTGATGGAATTCATCTCACACTCTCCATTGAAACGCAGGCGAGGCGAACAAGGTCGCCACCGCGACCTGCATCGATTCCGCGCGCCTGATCGCGGTCGCGGTTTCGCTGTCCAAATGCGGACCGAGTACGCCTTGCGCAAGTTGCAGCGGCTGCGCGTTGGCCAACGCCACGCGTTGCGACAACGCTTCGGCCGCCTGCACGCGTTTCCACAATGCGTCCGCATCGATCCAGTTGGAAGCGATGTCCGGGAAACCGGCCGGCGAGCGCGGCGTGAACATCGGTTCACCGAGCGTGTTGAGCAGCGCGAGCAGCGGCTTCGGATCGTCGCCCACGTCGATCGAACCCGCGCGCAGCGACGAGATCACGAAATCCTGCGGCGTCTTGAATTTGCGCGCCTCCGCGCTCCACGCTTCCGGGCTTTCGATCAGGGTGCGGTAGACCGCGGCCAGATCGGTATCGTGATCGAGATAGCTTTTCGCCATCCGCTGTACCAATGCGGGCGGCGGATCCTCAGCGACGAAATGCCGTGCCAGTTTCAGCGAAAGGTGATTGGCGGTCGCCGGATTGCGCGCGAGATCGACCAAGATCGCCTTGCCCTGTTCGAAACCGCCTTCCGCATAAGTCCTGCCCATGATCCTGCGCGCGCCGGGTTCATGCGCGGCCGCGCGGAACACGAAGGCGGAAGCGGGAGGCGCGCCGTTTCCGAACAAGGCGAGCCGTTTGAAGCGCGCATCGGGATCGAAATCCTTCGGCACCGGTGTGCTCCAGCCGGTGATCGCGCGCGCCAGTTCGGTGACATCGGCCTGCGTGTAGCCGCCGTTCACGCCCAGCGTGTGCAGCTCCATGATTTCGCGGCCAAGGTTTTCGTTCAGTCCGCCTGCCTTGCCCTTGTTCTGCTGCCCTTTCTCCGACAGCCGCGCGGTGATGCGTTCGCCGGCGAAGGAATCCGGCCCGATCGACTGCACGTTGTCGAGATAACGCAGCATCGCCGGATGCGTTTCCACCGCCAGCAGCATGTCGGCGAAACGGCCGTTGACGTGCGGACGGATCGCTTCGCGCTCCATCGGCGCGGCGAACATGCGCGCCGGACCCTTGTCCAGCGACACCGCGAAATGGTTGGACCAGAAATGCACCAGCCGTTCGGTGAACGGCGTACCGGTCGTCGCGGCCAGGCGAAAACGCGCAGAAAATTCGGCAAACAGTTCGTCGCGCATGCCGCGCAGGATTTCACGGATCTCCGGCGGCAACGCTTTTTTCTTTTGCGCGTCCGCGGCAGCGACCGCGCCGTTCGCGGGCGCACCGGTGTTGCCGCCGAGCAGCGCGCGCCGCTGCGGGTTGCCGTCCTGCTTGAACTCGCGCTTCTCCAGCTTGTACTGGCTCTCGCGCTTCAAGTACTCGAGGCTGCTGGGCAATCCGGCGAAGGTCTGCGCGCCATCCGCGCCGGTATTGATCTGCGCGTTCAGCCAGCCGCGCGCATCGCGCACCTGATCCAGTTCGCCCGGACGCGCGCCCAGGCCGAAACGGTTGACCGCCGCCACTGCGGCGATGTCTGCGTTGCTCATGCGAAGCCCTGCATGTCGTCCACGTGCACGGGAACGCGCCGAAGCCGGTTCCGGTTGACACAGCGCCCGCGATTCCGCTGCGCTAGACTGCCGCCGCCGTCACGGGGAATGACCGCGCTCAAGGGGGAAACATGCACGACGAAGCGCTCGCGGCGGGTCTCGAACCGCCTGCTCCGCCCGCACACGTATTGCCGACCACGTATCCGGATCAGCCGTTCGAATTCCGCGGCAGCGCGCGCGAATACTTCCGCATCTGGATCGTCAACTTCGCGCTCAGCATCGTCACGCTGGGCATCTATTCGGCCTGGGCTTCGGTGCGCACGCGCCGCTATTTCTACGCCAATACGCGGCTGGCCGGTTCGCCGTTCGAGTACAGCGCGCAGCCGCTGCCGATCCTGCGCGGCCGCCTGCTGGCCGTGCTGATGTTCTCTTTGTACGTGCTGGCCAGCCGCACCTCGTGGCAACTGCAGTTGATCACGGCGGGATTGATCGGCGTGATCATGCCGTGGCTGATCGTGCGCGGGCTGGCGTTCCGCGCGCGCTATTCGTCGTGGCGCGGGTTACCTTTCCGTTTCGAACCCGATTTCGCCGGCGCCTACAAGTGGTATTTCGCGGTGTATCCGCTGCTGCTGCTGTCGCTCGGACTGACTTATCCCTGGATCAAGGCGCGCCAGCAGCAGTGGACCGTGCAGAACCACCGCTACGGCAACGCCGCGTTCGATTTCAACGCCGACGTCACGGATTACTATCTGGTTTTCTTCGCCAGCATCGGCATCGCGTTCGCGTACATGATGGTCGTCGGCGGCGGCGCGACCAGCGTGATCGCGTACTTCAGCACGCACTACGGCAAGACCGGTATGCGCGATCATGTCTTCGTGTTTCTGGCGATGTTCTACGCGATGTACCTGCCGGCCTATCTGGGCATCTACGCCTACAACCGCTCGCGCATGCTGAATCTGCTCTACAACAACGCCACCCTGGCTGGCGGTCACAAGCTGCGCAGCACACTGGGCTACTGGGCGCTGTTCTGGATCTATTCCAGCAATCTTGTTGCGATCGTATGCACGCTCGGCTTGGCGGTGCCCTGGGCGAAGGTGCGCATGGCGCGCTACCGCACTTCGCATCTTGTTCTGCAGCCGGCGGGCGATCTGGATGCGTTCGTCTCCGAGACCACCGCGCAGACCGACGTCGGCGCGCTCGGTGCGGAAATGGACAACCTCTTCAGCATCGATATCGGCTTGTGAGCGGCATTGCCGGCAGCTACTACGACGGACGCAGCAGCCGCGTGCACGCGGTGCGCGCGGAATGCGAAGGCGCGATGCTGAAAGTGCGCGGCACCGATTTCGAACGGCGGGATGCCCTGTCCGAAATCCGGCCCAGCGCGAAACTCGCCGGCGTGCCGTGGACATTGCGCTATGCGGACGGCGCGTGGCTGCAATTGCCGCCCGAGGCGCCGGTCACGGAATGGTTTCCGCACAAACACCGGCTGGAAACCTGGGTGGATCGTCTGGAGCGGCGCGCAGCGGTGGCGGCAGTTTCGGTGCTCGTAGTGGCGCTGGCGCTGATCGCGCTGTTCGGCTGGGGCGTACCCGCGGCAGCAGATTACGCCGCGGTGCACCTGCCGGCATCCGTGGACAGCGCAATCGGGCGGCAGTCGCTGGAAATGCTGCGTGGGCACTGGTTGCTGCCGAGCGAGTTGCCCGCGGCGCAACGCGCCGATCTGGAGAAACGTTTCCACCGGTTCGTCGCGCGCGTCGGCGGGCCGGACGATCTGTCCGTGCAGTTCTACGATTCGCCCGCAATGGGCGCCAACGCGTTCGCGCTCGGCGGCGGAATCGTGGTCGTCACGGATGCGATGGTGCGCGCGCTGCCGGACAATGACGCGTTTCTCGCCGTGGTCGCGCACGAGATCGGTCATCAACGCAACCGGCACCTGCTGCGCCTGGTGTTGCGCGGATCGGGCATCGCCATTGTCGGTGCGGTGCTGGTCGGCGATGTCAGCGGCGGCACCATCGCGGCCACCGTGCCTGCTTTCCTGCTCAACGCGCGCTATTCGCGCGAGTTCGAAGCCCAGGCCGATGACTTCGCGCTCGCAGCGCTGGCGCGCGCGGACGTTTCACCCGCTGCCTTCGTGCGCGCGATGCAGGCGCTGGAAAAAGCGCATCCGGAACTGCGCGGCGATGCGAACATCCGCTATGTGTCTTCGCACCCGGTGACGCAGGAGCGCATCGCCAATGCCGAAGCGGCGGCACGGCGGTTCGAACGCGAGCACGAGGTGAACGCAGCGCATTGACGGCGTCACTCGCCGGCAACGGTCATCCTGTCGATCAGGATTGAACCCGTGAGCACGGACGAGCGGCGATCGCCGTCGCTGCCGATGGCGCGGATGCCCGCGAACATGTCGCGCAGATTGCCGGCGACGGTGATCTCGTGCACCGGATACGCGATTTCGCCGTTCTCGATCCAGAAGCCCGCCGCGCCGCGCGAGTAGTCGCCGGTAACGATCGACACGCCGTGACCGATCAGTTCGGTAACCAGCAGGCCCGTGCCCATGCACTTCAACAGCGCATCGAAATCGGGCGTGCCGCCGTCGATCGAACCGGCATCCACGCGCAGGTTGTGCACGCCGCCGGCATTGGCGGTGGTTTGCAGGCCGAGCTTGCGGGCGGAATAGCTGCCGAGCACGTAGCGCTGCAGCACACCGCTTTCGATCAATGAAGATTCGCGCGTGGCCACGCCTTCGGCGTCGAACGCGGTCGAAGCGTGGCCGCGCGGCAGCAGCGGCGTTTCGGCGATCCGCACGAACTCCGGCAGGATCTGCCTGCCGGCCTGATCGAGCAGGAAACTGGCGCGCCGATACAGGGAAGCGCCGCTGACGGCGGAAATCAGGTGTCCGATCAGCGAGCGCGCCATCTCGGGCGCAAAGAGCACGGAGCATTCGCGCGTGGACAACTTGCGCGCGCCCAATCGCGAAATCGCGCGGCGCGCCGCGGTTTCGCCAATCCTTTCATAGGCCGGAAAATCCGCAGCAGCGCGTACGCTGTCGTACCAGTAGTCGCGCTGCATCGCATCGTTCGAACCCGCGATCAGCGAACACACGATCGAATGGGAGGTGCCGCGTTCGCGGCCGGTGAAACCGTGCGAGTTGGCGTACACGCCGAGTGATGCGCCGCTCTGCACGGTTGCGCCTTCGGAATTGGTGATCGCTCTGTTCGCGCGCCCGGCGGACTCCACGCGCTTGCCGATCTCGACCGCCTGTGCGACGTCCACGTTCCATGGATGCCACAGATCGAGATCGGGGAAATCCTTCGCCATCAGCGCGGGATCGGCCAGGCCCGCGCAGGGATCTTCCTCGGTGTAACGGGCAATCGCGCAAGCCTGCGCGATGGTCGCCTCGATCGATTCGGGTTTCAGATCGGCGGTGGACGCACTGCCCTTGCGCTGGCCGAAATATACGGTCAAGCCGAAGCCGCGGTCGCGCGTGCGCTCCACCGTTTCGACTTCGCTCAAGCGCACCGTCACCGACAGGCCGGTCTCCACGCTGGCAGAAACTTCCGCCTGCGAAGCGCCGGCCGCGCGCGCGCGGCGGATCACGTCCTCGCTCAAGTCGGCGAGACGGTCGAGCTCTTCGAGGCTGGCATCTGAATGGATTTCAGTAACGTTCAAAAGCGTGCTCCGGTAGGAAATGTCAAAAGTCAAAAGTCAAATTGAAAGTGCAGCCAAGCGCGACCTTTGACCTTTGACCTTTGACCTTTGACTATAGCCGCATGCGCGAACATCCATTCCATGAATCTGCCGAGCCACCCAGCCGCAGCGCGCGCCGGCGCGAGGCGCTGGACGTGCTGGCGTTTGCGAAGCAACTGGTCGAACTGCCGCCTTCGCGCGTGGCGCAACTCGAATTGCCCGGCGACGTGCGCGATGAAATCGCCAACGTGCGCCGGATCACTTCGCACATCGCGCGCAAACGCCAGCTCGGACATCTGGCCAAATTGATGCGCGCGCAAGACGAAGAGACGTTTGCCGCGGCTCGCGCCGCACTGGCGTTGAATCGCGAGGCCGGCGCGCGCGAAGCCGCGGCGACACATCGGCTGGAAGCGCTGCGCGAACGCCTGCTGGCCGAAGGCGACGCCGTGCTGTCCGAATTGATCGCCGCTCACCCCGACCTCGACCGCCAGCACCTGCGCGCGCTGGTCCGGCAGGCGCGCAGCGAACGCGAGGCGAACAAGCCGTTGCACGCGTATCGCGAACTGTTTCGCTTGTTGCGCGAGTTGCAACAGGATTGATCAAGTGGCCGTGCCGCCGACGGTCATTCCGTCGATCTTCAACGTCGGCTGCCCCACGCCCACCGGCACGCTCTGGCCGTCCTTGCCGCACACGCCCACGCCTTCATCGAGTTTCAGGTCGTTGCCGATCATCGAGACGCGCGTCAGCACCTCCGGGCCGGAGCCGATCAATGTCGCGCCTTTCACCGGCCGCGTGATCTTGCCGTTCTCGATCAGGTACGCCTCGCTGGCGGAGAACACGAACTTGCCGGAAGTGATGTCCACCTGCCCGCCGCCGAAGTTCACCGCATACAGCCCGCGCTTCACCGAAGCGATGATTTCATCCGGATCGCGTTCGCCAGGCAGCATGTAGGTGTTGGTCATGCGCGGCATCGGCAGGTGCGCGAAGGATTCGCGCCGGCCGTTGCCGGTCGGCGGCATGCCCATCAGCCGTGCGTTGTGGGTGTCCTGCATATAGCCGCATAAACGGCCGTTCTCGATCAGCGTGCTGCAATGCGTGGGCGTGCCTTCGTCGTCGATGCTCAAGGATCCGCGCCGTCCGGCCAACGTGCCGTCGTCCACGATCGTCACGCCGTCGGCCGCGACCTTCTCGCCCATGCGGTGCGAGAACGCCGAGGTGCCCTTGCGGTTGAAGTCGCCTTCCAGCCCATGCCCGATCGCTTCGTGCAACAACACGCCAGGCCAGCCCGGGCCGAGCACCACGTCCATCGTGCCGGCCGGCGCATCGACTGCTTCCAGATTGACCAGCGCCTGCCGCACCGCTTCGCGCGCCCACGCGCGCGCACGGCCCGAATCGATCAATTCGCGGTAGCTGCACCGCCCGCCGCCCCCGGCATGGCCCTGTTCGCGCCGGCCATTGCCTTCCGCGATCACCTGCACGCTGACGCGCGTCAGCGGCCGCACATCCGCAGCGAACGTGCCGTCGCTCGCCGCGACCAACACGGTCTCATGCTGACCCGCGAGACTGACGATCACCTGTTTCACGCGCGGATCGAGGCTGCGCGCCAGCGCGTCCAGTTCGCGCAGCAGCGCGATCTTGTCGGCGTTGTCGAGCGCATCGATCGGATCGTCGGCCGGATACAGCGCACGCGTGCCGCGAACGCTGAGCGGTTTGCCGGAGCCGTTGCCTTCGCGCGCGATCGCGCGCGCGGCATTGGCCGCTTCCAGCAACTGCGGCAGCACGATGTCATCGGAATAGGCGAAGCCGGTTTTCTCGCCGGAGATCGCGCGCACGCCGACGCCCTGCTCGATCGAGTGGCTGCCGTCGCGCACGATGCCGTCTTCCAGCACCCACGACTCGCTGCGCGTGTGCTGGAAATACAGATCGGCCGCGTCGATGGCCGGCCCGCAGACTTTCGCGAACACGCGCTCCAGATCGGTTGCGCTCATGCCGCCGGGCGCCAGCAGGTTGCGTTGGGCCAGGGCCAGAGGTGAATCCATCGAGGCAATCTTCAGAGTTGCGGAACCCTTCAAAGTAAGGGCGCCAGCCTGGAATCGCAAGCTCGAAGCCACCTCAAGGGCTATGCATAACTCCCCGCGGCATCGGGTGTAATTCGTAACGAAAGCCGCAGCCGGACAGGATGGCCGGATCATTTTTCGCCAAAGCGTGCGCCTGGGCTTGATCTTCCACCTCGATCACGGCGATGCCGAACGCGCCCGCCGGATCGAACACCGGGCCCAGCGCATGCACGGTCAGGCCGCTTGCGATCCGCTCCTTCCAATAGTGCGCGTGATCGCGCATGACTGCCGCTTCCGCTTCCGTGATGTCGTGCGGGAAAGTCGTTCGCGGCGACAGCAGCTTGTAGAAAAATGCTTGCATGGCTGGCTCCAACTGGGGCGAAAAGCGTATCAGCTTCCCGAACCCGCAGCGGCCGGCGGTTGTGACGAAGCCGCCGGCGCGGGTTTGCTCGAAGCGGACGCAGGTTTCGCCACCGTCTTCGAAAGCGTCGTGATCACCGGCTTGTTCCATGGTCCGGTGATGCTGTAGCGCGCGTGCGCGACACGGTTGACGCCGCGGCTGAGCGCCAGTCCCGCAGCGGCGCCGATCGGGCCGCCGATCACCGCACCGACCACCGCCAGCGTGCCGCCGGTGTGCGGCGTTACGTCCACGGTCTGGTCGTAGTCGTGCGCGCGCAGCCCGACGCGGCCACGCATCTGGATCTCCGCCGCCGCGCCCTTGATATCCAGGTTTTCGGTGCGCGCATTGCCGTCCGCGATCTCGAATGTTCCCGTGATCGAATTGAAGCCGAAACCGGATTTGTACACGTCGCCGAAATCCAGCGTCAGCCTCCGCGGCAATTGAGTGATCGAGAACAGGCCGAGCAGACGGCCCATGCCCGGCTGCACATCCAGGATGCGCCCCTCGCCCACGCTCACCTTCATGGTGCCGTTGAGGTTCGCAAGCGAGAACGCGCTGGGTGCGCCGGGCCAGGAGCCGTCGATCAGCGCGTGCGTGTTCTGCCCGCCGGAGATCAATCCGCCATAACCGAAGGCCTGCAGCATGCGGCCGAGATTGTCGGCGGCGATATCGATCGCGAACTGCGAGCGGCTGGCCTGCGCGGTGCCGTTCCAGTCGCCGTGGGCGCGGATGCGCACGTCCTTCGATTGCGTGTCCATCCGCGACACGCGCATGCCGGCGGACGTCGGCGCGCTTTCGAAATGCGTTTCGCCGAGTTTCGCGTTGCCCAGCCGCAGATCGGCGACGGAGATATGCAGCGGCGGCAGCAAGGCCGGTGCCACGCCGCTCAATGCATCCGGTGGAGGCGCGGCTTGCGGTTGCGCCGGCTCTTTCGGCGGCGGCGCTTCCGGCCAGTACAGGTGCTGCAATTGCGCGGTGATGCCGCGCTGCGCGAGATTCGTGGTCGGCAACGTCAGCGTGCCGGCCAGCGCCGCGCCGTCGAACGTGATCACGTGTGCGTCTGCCTGCGTGGCGTAGCTCAACGACAACGCACCGAGGTGGTTGCCGAACGCCAACGCATCATCGGTGCTGATCCGCGCATCGTTCAATGCCGGCAATCCGTTCACCGCCGCGGCGGCACCGGATTGGGTGGACGACGCGCCGCCGGTCGCGAGCTGCGCCCAGCCGCCGAGATCCAGCGTCGCCGCGCGGCCGCCGACGGTCATGCCGTTCGCCGGGACCGCGGCCGGCATTTCACTGCCGAACGCGACCGCCAGCGCGGCGGGCTTGTGCGTGGCGGAATCCGGCAGCCGCCCACGCGCGTGCAATACGTCGCCCAGCGCCAGATCGATTGCCGCGCCGTCGAACGGCATGCCCAGTTGCAGATCCATCGGCAGGCTGGAAGACGGAGGCTTGTCCAGCGGTGCGGGCAGATCGAGCGCGATGCCGCGCAGGTCGGATCGCACGTGCAGGGTCTTCGGCGCGTCCACCGCGTTCCCCCGAGCCGCGATATCGAAACCGACGCGGAAATTCGCCGTGCCACGCGCGATCTTCGCCAGCGGTGCGAGGTCGGGATAGTCGGTGAGCAGCGACGACGGCGAGAACGCGCCGCTCAGTGACGCGACCAGTTGCTTCGCGGGATCGCCGGTGTCCGCGCCCAGCGCGATCGACAGCGTGGCGGGCACGCCGTGCCATTTCGTTTTCAACCCTGGCGCGCGAAAACCCTTGGCGTCGAACAGCAGCGGACCGGTGACGTCCTGCAGCGCAAGGTTCCATTGCTTCGCGACCACGTCCGCATTGCTGATCTGAAGATTGCCGTCCAGGCTGAAGTTCTTTACCTGGTCGAAGGGCAGCACCAGCGTGAACGCCACCTTGTCGGTGCCGCTCACTTTCAATGCGGACAGCGTCGAAGCGAGGTCGTGACCGACCGGACTGTTGCGCACGAAATCCAGCAGCGACGTGCCGGTGCCTGTACCCTGCGCTGCGACGGTCAGCACGCCGTGGCTGAGATCGGGAATGGTCGCCACCGCTTGCGTCACCACGTTGCCCAGCGTCTGCGCATGCGTGGCCTGCACGGTCATTGAGTTGTCGACGAACTCGGCGGTCGCGTCGATCTGTTCCGCCTGCGGCCAGTCGGGACCGTAGTTCAGCACGGCATCGCTCACCTGCCCCGCCGCATCGAACCGGCCCTTGCGATCCACGAACGGCCAATCCACGAGATTGCCGCGCAGCAGCACGCGGCCCCAATTCACCTGGCCGGACACCAGGCCGCGATCCAGCCACTCGATGGTCGAACGCGGCACGGTCAGCGGCAGGAATAATTTCGTGGCCGATATCTTGCCGTGCGTGGCCAGCGCATAGACATCCAGAAAAGGTTTGCCGCCATCGCCGGGCAGGATCACTTCGCCCCGGCCTTCGCCGCCGACATCGTCGTTTTCGAACACGATTCCATCGCTGGCGATGTGGCGTCCGTCATCGCCGCGCCACGTGACCAGCGTGCCGCCGAAGCGCTTCAGCACGAACGGCCAGCGGAACACGCGCGGCATGCGCAAGGTGAAGGCCTGCTGCGGAATCACGGCCGATAACGCTTCCTCGTCGCCGCGCAACACCGCGTCGAACGGATCGACACCGGGCGCGTCTCCCGCCGGTGCGGCACCGAGCCCTTGCAGGCGCGCGCTCAACGCGTAATGTCCGTCGCTGCGCCAGCGCGCGGCCGCTGCCGCGACGCGGCCGCGCGGATGCGCAGCATCGATCCAGCCGCTCAAACCGGCAGGCACCTGCGGCAGCAAGGCGGCGAGCGAAACCAGCGGCGCAATGTCGATATCGCGCGCCGCCAACGTCATGCCGCGCACGTTCGCGCCACCGTACAGATGCACGAGCGCACCGCCGGCGTCGTCGATATCCTGACGCGCGCCACCCGTTTCGCGGAAACGCAATTCATAACCGCCCTTCGCGTACTGCAATCCGAGCACGCCTGACAGCGCCGGCAGTTCCGCGTGCCTTCCCTCCGGCGCGACAAACGAGAGCGAACGCAGATCGAAACGCGCCGCGGCGCTTTGCAGATGATTGCCGCGCCAGCTTCCCCACAGCTCCAGATCGCCGCGGCCGCCGCGCAACGTGCGACCTTGCAGATCGACGTCGCGCATCATCGCCGCAAGATCCAGGTCGCGCCCGGCCATGTAGAGATCGGCGTCCTGGCGTGCCGCATTGAAGCGGCCGATCACCGTGATCGGTTGCGGCGCGCCCTGCCGCGCCACATCGCCGCCAAAACGCAGATCTTCGCCGACGGTGACCACGCGCAGGTGCGGTGAGGAAATGGCGTAGCTGCGATGCGTCACCACATCGAGGATGCTGACCTTCAGCGCGTGCAGATCCAGATCGACCGGCAACGACTGCAGCGGCGCCTGCTGCGTTTCGTTCGGATTGCTCAGGCCCAGCACGCGCCAGCCATTGGCGTCGTGTTCCACGTGCAATTCCAGGCCGGTCAGACGCAGCGTCACCCAGCGGTGCCGGGGCTTGAGCCACGCGCCGAGGTCGAACTTGATCGCCGCGCGCGGCAAGCTGATGGATTCACCACCCGCAAACGCGGCACCGAGCGTCAAACCGCGCACCACCAGCAGCGGGCCGGAGGGCTGCCACTGGCCTTGCACCGACTGGAAATGCACCGGCCGGTGCAGCCGTTCGGACAGGAAACCCGCCAGGCGGTCGGGATAGCGCGCCACCAGCGGCAGCAGCAATTGCATCAGCCCCATCGCCACCGCCGCTGCGATCAGCAAACCGGCGATCAGCGCACCGATCGCGAAACGCGCGCGCCGCAGGCGGTGGCGCCACCGACTCACCTTGCCGCCTCTTTCACCGGCATCGCGCGAGATGCCAGACAACGAGAACCCAGGCCATGGACGGCCGTCTTGAGCGAGCCCCAGCGCCGTCGCATGACGCCGAGCATCGCAGCCGGGTGCGCGGGAAAGGCGCGACGTCCGAGCACAGGGACGTGCGAGTTCGCGCCGGCGCGCGCCCGGCGAGAAGCGCAGGGCAGTCGAGCCAACCGGACGTTGGCGAGACCGTCATGCCGGCGCAATGGTTTTGGCGACTTTTGCCGAAACAAAAGTCGCCGGCGCGAAGCGCCGTCTTCGGCAGCGAGCGGAACCAGACTTTCTTGCGACAGAGGAAGATCAAAGAGCAAGATCAAGATGGATTCCGGCTTTCGCCGGAATGACGAAGCTGAAGTTTGTTGGAAAAGAAACAGGTCACAACAACACGACATCGAACTGCTCCTGCGCGTACTGCTCCTCGGGCTGGAAGCGGATGGTCTTGCCGATGAAGGCTTCCAGTTCGGTGACCGCCGCCGAATCTTCTTCCAGAATGCGCGCGACCACGCGCGGGTTGGCCAGCACCAGCAACTTTTCCGCTTCGAACTGCCGCACCGCGCGGGTGATCTCGCGGAAGATTTCATAAGAAACGGTTTCCGCGGTCTTGATTTTGCCGCGGCCGGCGCACGCGGGACAGGGTTCGCACAATTGCCGCTCCAGGCTTTCGGTGGTGCGCTTGCGCGTCATCTCGACCAGGCCGAGCGGAGACATTTCGTAAACGGTGGTGCGCGCGTGATCCTTCGCCAACGACTTCTCCAGCGTGCGCAACACCTGGCGGCGGTGTTCGGCGTCGGTCATGTCGATGAAGTCGATGATGATGATGCCGCCGAGGTTGCGCAGCCGCAGTTGCCGCGCGGCCGCCTGCGCGGCTTCGAGATTTGTACGGAACACCGTCTCTTCGAGATTGCGCGTGCCGAGGTAGCCACCGGTGTTGACGTCGATGGTGGTCATCGCTTCGGTCTGGTCGATCACCAGATGCCCGCCGGATTTCAGCGGCACCTCCTTGCGCAGGGCTTTCGCGATTTCGTCCTCGACACCATAAAGATCGAAGATCGGCCGCTCCCCGGAATAGTGTTCGATCCTTTCCGCCAGATGCGGCATGAAGCGTTGCGCGAATTCCAGCGTGCGCTGATATGTCTCGCGCGAATCCACGCGCACCTTCTCGATGTCGTCGTGCATCAGGTCGCGCAGCACGCGCAGCGGCAGCGAAGGCTCTTCGTAGACACATGAGCCGGGCTCCGCGCGCGCGATGTTCTCCTGCACCGCCTGCCAGACCTTGCGCACGTAGGCGATGTCCTCGGCCAGCGCGGTTTCGTCTTCGCCCTCCGCATTGGTGCGCGCGATGTAGCCGCTCTGGTCGCCATCGGAAAGCCGCGCCAGCAATTCCTTCAGGCGCGTACGCTCTGCTTCGTCCTCGATGCGGATCGAAACGCCATGCAGTTGCGTGTGCGGCAGCAGGACGAGATAGCGCGAAGGAACCGACAACTGCGCGGACAATCGCGCGCCTTTGCCGCCGATCGGGTCCTTGATCACCTGCACGATCATGCGCTGGCCTTCGTGCACCAGCTCGCCGATCGGCGGCGTGTGCGGCGGTGCGCTGACGTTGCCGTTCACGGCAACAGCGCCGTTGGCCTCGCCCTCTTCCGCGGTCAGCGCGGGCGGCGCGCGCACGATGTCGGAGGCGTGCAGGAAAGCCGCGCGGCCGAGGCCGATCTCCACGAAGGCGGCCTGCATGCCGGGCATGACCCGCTGCACCCGGCCGCAATAGATGTTGCCCACGTAACCGCGCCGCCCGGCGCGTTCGACGTGCACCTCCTGCAGCATTCCGTTTTCGACCACGCCCACGCGTGTTTCGCGCGGGGTGACGTTGATCAGGATTTCCTCGCTCATGGTGAGCCGGGGCTTGGAAGTCAAAGGCTCGTTATATCCCGGCTCTGCTGAACCTGTCGATGGTCGAATTGATGCGATCGTCCCTGATCGCCGCTCAACTCTCATCGCGCACTCCCCAACCTTTCGCGCGGTCAGACCAAAAGCGGCCGTCCATGGCCGCACTTCTCACAAAAGCACGATTCTCCCTAAATTCCGAATTGCCGTAACAACCGTGCGGTTTCGTACAACGGCAGACCCATTACGCCGGAGTAACTGCCGGAAAGATGTTCAATGAAAACGCCGCCGCGGCCCTGGATTGCATAGGCACCGGCTTTGCCGAACGGCTCGCCGGTGACGACATAGCTTTCGACATCGGCTTCAGACAATGATGCGAAACGCACCTCCGACATGCTGCTCGCCGATTTTTCGCGGTCGTTCGCCACGCACCACACGCTCGAGATCACGCGGTGCGTGCGTCCCGACAGCGCGCGCAGCATCGCCGCGGCATCGTTCGCGTCGCGCGGCTTGCCGAACACGCGATCGTCCAGCACCACTTCAGTGTCCGCGCCCAGCACGATCGCGCTTTCATCGTGCATGCGTGCGATCGCGAATCCCACCCTCGCCTTTTCACGCGCAACACGGCTGACATAGTCCTGCGCGGGCTCCCCCGCCGCGCGCACTTCCGGCACATCCACATGCAGCAATTCGAACGCGATGCCGAGCTGCCGAAGCAATTGTTCACGACGTGGCGATCGGGACGCGAGATACAACATCGAACATCTCCTGCCTGCATCTGCGCGAATGCGCGCGGTTTCATCGACGATCGAGTGAAGCATTTCACGCGGTGCGTGTGAATCACCGCAAGATCCGGGCACCGATCTTGCAGGCGAAATTTTTCGGGGGACAACGGATTCGATTCCTCTTTTCAGCGATGCGGCCCACGACCGGGATGCCCGGCTGTGGCCGGCCGTCGCGCGGTTTTCTGCTGCCCATTTTCTGCGAGAGTGCACATGAACAAGATCTACAGTCTGGTGTGGAATGCTTCGCTCCGCCAAGTCGTGGCGGCTTCCGAATTGGCGAAGGGATCGGGCGGCGGCGCGGCCTCGGGCCCGTCCGCCGGATTGCGGCGCGCGGCACTCGCGTTGGCGATCGTGACGGCAGCGGCCAGCCTGACCGCTTCGCCGGGACTTCTTGCAGCAGCGGTGACCGGCGCGAATCAGGGTATCTTCGTCAACGACGGCACGGACAACGGATGCAGCGAGTTCACCGATACCGCCAGTGCTCTTCCGCCCGACTGGGTAGGTCTGACCGGCGACACCGCCAACTGCGGCACCAGCGACAAGGCCACCCAGACCAATCGCACGCTGTTCTACAACCCCGCCGGTAGCGTCGGCGCCAACTCGCTGACGCTGGGCAACGAGTTGTACGTCAATGGCGGCAAGCTCGGCCTGAGCGATCAGGGCTCGGGCACGTGGTCCATGCGCATCGGCAGCGCGGCCACGCTGGCCGCCACCGCGGGGAAGGACAGCATCGCCATCGGCAGCGCGCAAACCTCCGCGACCAACGGCGCGAGCACCACCGCGACTACGGCTTCGGGCACCAATGCCATCGCGATCGGCAGCGCGGCCACGGCCAGCGCCACCAATTCCCTCGCGCTCGGCAGCTCCACGACCGCAAATGGCACGGGCGCCAGCGCAATCGGCAACGCGGCGTCCGCGTTCGGCAGCCAATCCACTGCATTGGGCGGCGGCGCGCAGGCCGGAGTCAATCCGAGCGGTGGCGTGATCACCAATCAATCCATCGCCCTGGGCGCCAACTCCGGCGCGACCGGCGACCAATCCACCGCGCTCGGCAACAACGCGATGGCGCAAGGCAATTCCAGCATCGCGGTCGGCGGCGACGATGTCGACAAGGTCGCGCAAGCGACCTACACCGCGATCATCAACGGCACGTCCGAAACGAAAACGGGCGCGCAACTGTTTACCGATCTCACCGGCAGCACCGCAATCGCGGCCGGCGTTTACCACGCGGCCACGGCGGGCGACGGCTCGGTGGCGTTCGGCCCGCAGGCCACGGCCGGCGGAACCAGCGCCGGTTCCAACCCGGGCGGTGCCTGGACGCCGAACGGCGTGTTCGACGTCGCCATCGGCGCGCAGGCGCAGGCCAGCGGATTCTCCTCCATCGCGCTGGGTACCGGCGCCGCCGCGACAGCCGACACGTCTTTCGCGATCGGGCCCAATGCACGCGCTTCGGCACCGACCACGATCGCGTTCGGTGTCTCTGCCGTGGCGAGCGCGACCAACGCGGTCGCCATCGGCACCGGCGGCACCAGCGCGGTCACTTATACGCAGGCGACCGGCGCAGGTGCGACCGCGATCGGCGGCAATGCCACCGCGGGCGCTGACGCATCCGGAGCGGATGCCGTGGCCATCGGCGGGCAAAGCGCGAGCAGCGGCGATGCCGCCGTTGCAATCGGCCTCGGCGCGACTGCGGTCGGTGCGAACGCCGTCGCGATCGGCAACGGCGCGCAGGCCAGCGGCGCACAGTCGATCAGCATGGGCGACGGCAATGTCGTGAGTGGCACCGGCTCCGGTGCGTTCGGCGATCCGAACACGGTCACCGGCAGTGGCTCGTACGCGTTCGGCAACGACAACACCATCAATGCCGATGACGCGTTCGTGCTGGGCAACAACGTGACGATCGCCAGCGGGCTGGATGGCGCGGTGGCGATCGGCAATGACACTAAGGTGGCGGCGGCGAACGCTGTTTCGAGCGCCACCATCGACGGCATCACCTATTCCGGATTCGCCGGAGCCGCACCGACCAGCGTGGTGAGCGTCGGCGCCGCGGGTGCGGAACGCCAGATCACCAATGTCGCCGCGGGACGCATCGATGCGAGCAGCACCGACGCGATCAACGGCTCGCAGCTCTACAGCGTGGCCGACACGCTTTCGAATCAAATCGACGCGACCGAAACGCACGACTACAGCGTCAACAGCGTGTCTCCCGGAACAGACACCAATTACAACAACGGCGGTGCGACCGGCGCGGATGCGCTGGCTGCGGGCGTGAGCGCGTCGGCCATCGGCTCCAACAGCGTCGCAGTCGGCAGCAGCGCCTACGCCTCCGATGACGATGCGGTGGCGGTGGGCTATCTCGCGAGAGCGGGATTCTCCTCCGTCGCGATGGGCGATTCGGCCAATGCCAGCGCGTACTACGCGGTCGCGCTCGGACGCAACAGTAGTGCGGGTTACGAGTCGGCCGCCATCGGCTACAACGCTTCGGCGAGCGGCAGCAACAGCGTGGCGCTGGGCCACGGAGCATGGGCGCCCGCGGCCACCGGCGCCGTCGCGGTGGGCTATGGGTCGTTCGCACCGGGCGACAACAGCACCGCGGTCGGCACGGCCGCGCAAGCGCGCGGCAAGTCGAGCGCGGCTTTCGGCAACGGCGCTTATGCATCCGGCGACTATGGCGTCGCGCTCGGTGAATTCGCGGTATCGCGCGGCAAATCGGGCACGGCACTGGGCAAGGGAACCTATGTGGGCGCGGCCGCCGCTTACGGCACGGCCGTCGGCTACGGCGCGATCGTGCGGGGAAACTCGAGCGCCGCGCTGGGCTTCGATAGCCAGGTCAACGGCGATTCGGGTGTCGCAGTGGGCAATCACGCTTATATCTATGGCGACAACGGGCTGGCGCTCGGCACCTTCGCACACACCGGCAGCTACACCCATCCGACGTATGGCAACGATGCGATCGCCCTGGGCGACAACGCCTATGCGGGCAGTGCAAGCGGCGCGGATATCGCGATGGGAGCCAGCGCGCAAGCGACCGGCGGCTATAGCATCGCCGAAGGATCCGGTGCGGTCGCCGGTTCGACCGGTGCGATCGCGATCGGGCGGGTGGCGCAGGCCACGAGCGACAAGGCGGTCGCGGTCGGCTTCGCGGCCATCGCGACGAATCCCGGCGATGTGGCGCTGGGCGCCTTCAGCACCACGACGGCGACGGTGCCGGTCGGTGGCACGACCATCAGCGGCAATTACTACGCATTCGCGGGCGCCATACCGAGCGCGGCGCTGGGCGTGGGCGGCAGGCAGATCCAGAACGTCGCAGCCGGCCAGTTGTCGGCGTCGAGTACCGATGCGGTAAATGGTTCGCAATTGTTCGCCACCAATCAGGCGATCGATGCGCTGGGCACCATCGCGAACGAAGGCTGGAACTTGAGCGCCAACGGCGGCACGCCGGTGAACGTCGCGCCGGGCGACACGGTGGACATTTCCGCCGGTTCCAGCGGCAATCTCTCGGTAACGCAAAACGGCACGGACCTCACCATCGACACTTCGCCGGACGTGACGTTCAACAGCATCTCCATCGTCGGCGGACCGGTGATCAGCAACACCGGCATCGACATGGGCGGCGAAAAGATCACCAACCTCGCGCCCGGCACCGATCCGACCGACGCGGTGAACTTGAGTCAGTTGAACGCGGTGGTGTCGGGTTCGCAGACGCACTACTACAGCGTCAACGACGGCGGCACGGCCGGTGGCAACTACGCCAACGACGGCGCGACGGGACTGGACTCGCTTGCGGCCGGCGTGGCGGCATCGGCTCTCGGAGACGACAGCGTCGCCATCGGCTTCAACGCCATTGCGACCAATGCGGGCGATGTCGCGCTCGGTTCCGGCAGCTTGACCGCCGCGGCCAACCCGACCACCGGCGTCACGATCGATGGCAACACGTACATCTTCGCCGGCGGCAATCCGCTCAGCGTCGTGAGCGTGGGCAGCGCCGGCAACGAACGCCAGATCACCAATGTGGCGGCCGGGCAACTGTCTGCCACCAGTACCGATGCGGTTAACGGTTCGCAGTTGTACGCGACGAACCAGGCCGTGAATGCATTGGGCACGCAGGTCAACATCAACACCAACGACATCAGCAGCCTGCAGAACCAGATCAGCACCATCAACCAGAACGGCGCGGGAATGTTCCAGGTCAGCAGCGACCGCAATAACCAGCCGATGCCGACGCCTACCGGCACGAATTCTGCGGCCGGCGGCGCGGGCGCTTCCGCTTCCGGCAACGACGCGCTCGCCGTCGGCAACGACAGCAGCGCCTCGGGCAACGGCAGCACGGCGCTCGGCACGGACGCTTCGGCGACCGGCGACAACAGCGTAGCGATCGGCTCGGGTTCGGTGGCGAATGAAGACGACACCGTGTCGGTGGGTTCGCAGGGCAACGAGCGCCGCATCACCAACGTCGCGGCGGGAGTCGATCCCACCGATGCGGTGAACGTCAGCCAGTTGCAGACCGCGCAATCGGGCGGCGTGCACTACGACACCAACAGCGATGGTTCGGTCAATTACGAAAGCGTGACGCTCAATCCGGGCGGCGCGCCGACGGTGGTGCACAACGTCGCCGACGGCACCGCGGCCAACGACGCGGTGAATGTCGGACAGTTGAACGCCGGCATCGCCACTGCGGAGAACTGGGCGCAGAACTACACCGACCAGCGGCTGACGCAACTCAGCAACCGCGCCGAAGCAGGCATCGCGTCGGCGATCGCCGCGGCGAACCTGCCGCAGCCCTACGCGCCAAATCAAAGCGCGCTCAGCGTCGGCTTCGGCACCTTCCGCGGCGAGAGCGGCATGGCGATCGGCCTTTCCAAGATTTCCGAAAGCGGCCGCTACATCATCAAGGCCAATGCCAGCAGCGATACGCGCGGAGACTTCGGCGGCGGCGTGGGTGCGGCGATCGTATGGTAATCGCGAATCAGCCGCGGTGATACGGATGTCCCGCATTGATCGTGGCCGCGCGGTACAACTGCTCGGCCACGATCAGGCGCACCAGCATGTGTGGCAAGGTCAGCGCGCCCAGCGACCAGCGCTGATCGGCGCGCATCAGCACGGCGCGCGCATGACCGGCAGGACCGCCGATCAGGAAAGCCAGATCGCGCCCTTCCATGCGCCACTTCGAAAGCTGCGCCGCAAGCTGTTCACTGGACCACGATTCGCCGCGACCGTCGAGCGCGATCACGCGTGAATTGCGCGGCAGCGCGGCGAGCAACGCCTCGCCCTCTTCCTGCAACGCGCGCTGCACGTCGCGGTTCTTGCCGCGCGGCTTGACTTCGATCAGCTCCAGCGGCAGCTCGTGCGACAGCCGCTTGCGGTATTCGGAAAAACCCTGTGCCACCCACGCCGGCATGCGCTCGCCCACCGCGATGATGCATGCGCGCATGGAACGCCTTCAGTGGTTCGCTACTCGTTCGCGGCGGCGGAATCGTGGTCGCCTACAGTCCACAGACGTTCCAGACCGTAGAACTCGCGGATGCGCGGCAGCATCACGTGCACGATGATGTCGCCCAGATCGACCAGCACCCATTCGGCTTCCTGCTGGCCTTCCACGCCCAGCGGCAGCATGCCCGCGCGTTTGACGA
>DAIOUL010000011.1:0-48081 GCA_036759545.1 Rhodanobacteraceae bacterium | reverse complement strand
ACCTGATCGCGCATCTCGTACATCGCGCGGAACTTCCAGGTCGTGTCGACGTGCAACAGCGGAAAGGGCGGCTTCGACGGGTAGAACGCCTTGATCGCCAGCCGCAACATCACTGCACTGTCTTTGCCCATCGAGAACAGCATCACCGGCCGTTCGCATTCGGCGGCGACCTCGCGCATGATGTGGATGCTTTCGGCTTCGAGGCGCTGCAGATGCGTCAGCCGCGGCAGCGTGTATTTTGCGCCGGTCACCGCCGGAATCTCGTCGGCGATCGCATCGGCAACAGCTCCTGGGTTCATGCAGGCAATCCTCTCCGGAAATGCGCGCGCGGCTGCACACACGGCCGCACGCAGATCACACGCGAATTATTCATCACGGTTCGACAGCAACTCCCAGGCCATTCTCCGCCCCGCGACGGAGAAGCCCCGCACGTCCCGTTCGTTTTCCCCTGTTCGGCGTACACCGGCTCGCGCCGGGACGTGCACAGCATATCGCAGCTTGGCGAGAGTAGCACCACGTCATCAACCCGACATCTCCGCGCGCGAGAATCGCCGAGCTCATTCGATCTCGATGCGCGTCCGTATCGCACAGTCGGGAGAAGCTATTCGGTTTCACATTCACCATGCGCATCCGTACGCACTTTTCCATGTCAGTGTCGTGCAACTTGCTCTGAAAACGTTACCAATGTTTGCACGATGATGCAGGTGCTGTATCATCCTGAGTGCGCTGACGGGGAGTCATGAGGTGGCGCGCTTATTGCTCCCGGCTTGGTTCGGGCGGATCGCATTTCCGCCCACGGCCCCGTGTTGCGCCAGGACCGAATGTGGCGAAACGCGCCTGCGCGCGGGTTCGGTTAGGACATTGATCCGCAGAGGAGCGAGCGGGGCGACCCTGTCGCTTTCGTTTTCGTTCTTCTCGTTGCGGGCTGACTACGGTAACGGCATGCCATGAACCGCTTCGTCACATTCGCACTGTCCCCCGCCGGTTACCGCACCGCCGCGCTTGCGATCGGCGCCTGCCGGGCGGGCGGCGTCGGCATCATCAACGGCGAGCTGGAAACCGACGGCGCGCAACTCGCGCGCGAACTGGAGGCGGTTTCCCGCAAGGTCAAAAGCGCATACGGCATCAAAATCGATTCAATCGACGAAACGCTCGCGCGCGCGCTGCGTTCGCATGCGCGCGGCGGCTTGCGCTGGCTGATCGTCGATTGCGCACTGGTTCCGTCCATTCCGGAACTGATCTCCGCGTTGCGCGCAGAAGGCGTGCGCGTGCTCGCAGAAATCACCACACCTGACTGGACGGGCGAGCCGCTCGATGAAGTGCTCGATGGTTTGTGGATCAAGGGCAACGAAGCCGGTGGTTTCATCGGTGAGGAAGCCAGCTTCATCCTGATCCAGAAATGGTTGAAGCGCACGCGACTGCCGCTGTACGTGCGCGGCGGCATTACGCCGCATTCCGCCGCCGCGTGCGCAGCGATCGGCGTCGCCGGTGGTGTGCTGGATTCACAATTGCTGCTGTTCGATGATCTCGGACTCGCCGGCACGCTGACCCCGCTGCTGAAGAATCTTTCTGGCAGCGAAACCGTCGCCGTCGGCGACGGCGAGCAGGGCGAGTATTTCAGGATCCTGGTGCGCCCGGGCAATCCGGTCGCGCGCGAGTTCATCGCCAGTGGCGAATCGGAGCGCGCGGAAGGTTTGCGGCCGTTGCTGAAGAGCAAGATCGACTGGAGCAAGCCGAACCGTTCGCTGCTGCCGATCGGACAGGACGTGGCGTTCGCCGCGGCTTGGCGCGCGAAGTATGGAAGCCTGCACGCGGTGATCGCGGCGATCGATGCCGCGGTCGCCGATCACCTGAAAGCAGCGGTCGCTGCACGCCCGGTAAGCGAGAACGCGCCGTTGGCGCAGGCGCTGGGGATCCGCTTCCCGCTGGTGCAGGGTCCGATGACGCGCGTTTCGGACACCGCGGAGTTCGCGCTGTCGGTTGCAAAAGGCGGCGCGTTGCCGATGGTCGCGCTGGCGTTGCTGAAGGAGGCGCCGCTCGATTCACTGCTCGCCCGCACTGCCACGCTATTAAGAGATCATCACTGGGGCATCGGCCTGCTGGGATTCGCGCCGCAATCGCTGCTCGATGAACAGGTTGCGATCGCGCTGAAGTACAAACCCGATTACGCGATCATCGCCGGTGGTCGGCCGGATCAAGCTGTTCGGCTGGATCAGGCCGGCATCCCGAGCTTCCTGCATGTGCCGGGCGCCAAGCTGATCCCGATGTTCCTGCAGGAAGGCGCGCGCCGCTTCATTTTCGAAGGCCGCGAGTGCGGCGGCCACATCGGCCCGTTGAGCAGCTTCGTGTTGTGGAGCGCGATGGTCGACGCGCTGCTTTCGGAGCTCGCAGGCGGCAAATACGAAGCTTCGGAAATTCAGTTGTTGTTTGCGGGCGGCGTCCATGACGCGGTGTCCTCGGCCGCGGTGCAGGTGCTGACCGCACCCTTGGCTGCACGCGGCGTGCGCATCGGCATCCTGATGGGCAGCGCGTACCTGTTCACCAGGGAAATCGTCACCGACGGTTCGATCGTTCCGCAGTTCCAGCAGGAAGTGCTGGAATGCGAGAAGACGATCGCGCTGGAATCCGGCCCGGGCCACGCCAGCCGCTGCGCGTATACGCCGTTCGCAGAAGAATACTTCCGCAAGCGCGCCGAGATGCGCGAACGCAAGGTGCCCGGCGATGAAGCGCGGCAGGTGCTGGATCAATTGATCCTCGGCCGCCTTCGCATCGCATCGAAAGGGCGGGTGCGTGACGGCTTGAACGGCGAACTGCGCGAACTCGACGCCGCGCAGCAGCGCCTGGAAGGCATGTACATGCTGGGGCAGGTGGCGACGCTCCGGCATGCATTGACCGACATCGAGACGCTGCATGGCGAAGTAACCACGGGCGCTGCCGCTGTGCTGGCGGAAAGCCGTGCACGTGCCGCCGAAACTGCCATTGCGATCGAAGAGAAAACGCCGAATGCACCGGCTGACATCGCGATCGTCGGCCTCGCCTGCGCGCTGCCGAAAGCGCCTTCTGTGCGCGAGTACTGGGAGAACATTCTCAACAAGGTCGATGCGATCACCGAGATCCCGTCGCACCGCTGGGACTGGCGCCTGTATTTCGACAGCGACCGCCAGGCCAAGGACAAGATCTATTCGAAGTGGGGCGGATTCCTGGACGACATGCTGTTCGACCCCACCCGCTACGGCATGCCGCCGAAGTCGATTGAATCGGTCGACCCGATGCAATTGATGGCGCTGGAAGTCGCGCAACGCGCGCTGGCCGACGCGGGTTACGTCGAGCGTCCGTTCGATCGCGAACGCGCTTCGGTGATCGTCGGCGCCAGCGGCGGTGCCGGCGACGTGGGCATGCAATACGGCCTGCGTTCGGAACTGCCGCGCTTCACAGGCACATTGCCGGACGGCGTTGCCGCGCGGCTGCCGGAATGGACCGAAGACAGCTTCGCGGGGATCCTGCTGAACGTGGTCGCGGGCCGCATCGCCAGCCGGCTGAATTTCGGCGGCACCAATTTCGTCACCGACGCGGCCTGCGCTTCGTCGCTCGCTGCCGTATACCAGGGTGTCACGGAATTGATGGCTGGCCGCAGCGATCTGGTGCTGGCGGGTGGCGTGGATACGGTGCAAGGCCCGTTCGGATATCTCTGCTTCAGCAAGACGCAGGCGCTGTCGCCGCGCGGCCGCTGCGCGACGTTCGCAGTCGACGGCGACGGCATCGTGATTTCCGAAGGCATCGCGATGGTGGCGTTGAAACGCCTCGCCGATGCCGAGCGCGATGGCGACCGCATTTATGCAGTAATCAAAGGAGTGGGCGGCAGCAGCGATGGCGCCGCGAAAGGTCTCACTGCGCCCTTGCCCGCAGGCCAGTTGCGCGCCATGCGCCGTGCGTACGCGCAGGCGGGCTTCGGCCCGCGCGAAGTCGGGCTGTTCGAGGCGCACGGCACCGGCACGGTTGCCGGCGATACCGCCGAACTCGAAAGCACCACGCAACTGATAAAGGCCGAGGGTGGAGCACGTCATCAATCGGTGATCGGTTCTGTCAAGACGATGATCGGCCATACCAAGGCTGCGGCCGGTGTCGCAGGCCTGATCAAGGCTACGCTGGCCCTGCATCACCGCACGCTGCCCGCGCAACTGACCAACGCCTTGCCCAACCCGGTTCTGCGCGCCGAAGACAGCCCGCTGCACTTGATCGACGAAGCGCAGCCGTGGCTTGCATCGGGCGATCAGCCGCGCCGTGCTGCAGTCAGCGCGTTCGGATTCGGCGGCACCAATTTCCATGTCGTGCTGCAGGAATACGCCGACGAGTACCGCGACTGGTTGCGTCCTGCCGCCTTGCGCGACTGGCCCCTCGAGCCGTTGCTGTGGAGTGCGCCCGATCGCGCCGCGCTGAAGCAAAAACTGGCCGAAACGCGCGATCAGCTTGGCGGACTGGAAGGCGTGGAGTTGCGCCACATCGCCGCGAGCCTCGCGCAGCATTGGCATGCCGATGCTGAGATGATCGCGATTGCGGCGGAGGATTCCGCATCGCTCGGCCGGTACATCGACGCCGCACTCGAGTACCTCGATGGAGCCCGCAAGGCGCTGCCGTCGAATGTTTCTCACGGCGTCGCGAACCCCGGACGCGGCAAGATCGCGTTGCTGTTCCCTGGGCAGGGCTCGCAGTTCACGGGAATGCTGCGCGAAGAGGCGCTGCATTTCGCGACGTGCGCTGAAACGCTGGCGGAAGCCGATGGCGCGTTGGCTCACGCATTCGATCGGCGTTACGGCGAAGGCACGCGACTCAGCCACTTCGTTTTCCCGCGTGGCGCGTACGACGAGGCAGCGCGCGCCCACGCCGCTCAGGCATTGACCAGCACGGACATCGCCCAGCCCGCGCTCGGTGCGGTGGAAGTGGCCTTGCTCAGGTTGGTGCGCGAGCTCGGGCTGAAAGCCGACATGGTTGCCGGCCACAGTTACGGCGAGTTCGTCGCACTGCACGCCGCGGGTGCGATCGATTTCGATACCTTGATGCGGCTGTCGGCGCTGCGCGGCCAGTCGATCATCGATGCCGCACGTGCAGCGGGCAGCGAGCTGGGCACGATGGCCGCGGTGCGGGCGCAACGCGAAGAAGTCGTGCGCGCGATCGCCGGCATCGACGACGTCATCGTCGCCAACCACAATGCGCCTTCGCAAGTGGTCATCTCCGGCTCTCGCCTGGGTGTCGAGCGTGCAACCGAAGCGCTGGCGCAAGCGGGATTCACGGTCACTGCGCTGCCGGTTGCAGCGGCATTCCATTCACGGCACGTGCAACCGGCCCGTCAGACGTTCGCGGCGGCGCTCGACGAGATGGAGTGGCGCGCTCCGCAGATTCCGGTTTTCTCGAACGCAAGCGGTCGCCCGCATGCGGGCGACGCCGGCTCGCTGAAACAGGCGATGGCCGAACACCTGGTGCATCCGGTCGAATTCGTGTCGGAAATCGAGGCGATGTACGCCGACGGCGCACGCGTTTTCGTGGAAGTCGGGCCCAAGCCGGTGCTGACCGGCCTGACGCAACGCATCCTGGGCGAGCAGCCGCACGTCGCGATCGCGTTGAACAGAGGCAACGGCATGGCCGATCTGGTGATCGCCTTCGGCCAGTTGCTGTGCGCCGGAATCGAGCTCGACGTACAAGCGTTCTTCAAGGGGCGCGACTGCCGCCTCGCCGATCCCTCGAAACTCGCTTCCTTGAAGCCGAGCCAAGCTGTGCCGCGCACCGCCTGGCTGTTGAACGGCGGCTGCGCCCGCCGCGCCGGAGAACCCCAGCGGCAGATCGGTGTGACATTGGAGCAGGCCACCGCCGCCGCGAATTCGACATCCGCGGTTGCCGCCGTGGCAGCTGCGGAACCGGCCTACGTGGGCGGTGCACTGCGTGCGGTACCCCCGTCGCGGGGACCCCACCCGGAGGCACCCACTTACGCGCCGGATACGCCGATGGCGCAGCCTTCGGCACGAGCGATGCACGCAGGAACTTATCTTCGCGAGACACAGGAGCTTCGCGTGAACGACTACAGGCCCCCAGCCACATTGGACGCTGCCGTCATGGCGGACTATTTCGAAACCATGCGCCAGTTCCTCGATACCCAGGGACAGGTGATGGCGGCCTTCATGGGTGAAACCGCCGCACCGCGCCTGCGCATGCCTGCACGCCCGGCTGTCCGCATCGCGGCGCCGCGGCCAATGGAAGCGATTGCGCCGGTTATCCAGGCCGCGCCGCCGGCGCCTGCCGCCGCGCAGATTTCGGCACCGGCGCGCAGCAACGGCGTGTCGCATGCACCGATTTCTGCTCCGGCCGTGCAGGCAGCGGCGGCACCGCCGCCGGCCAAGGCCGAAACGGCGGACCCGGTGCCCGTGCGCAGCAATGGCGCTGCGAGAAAATCCGCCGCTGAAGCGGTCATGGATCGCACCAGCCTGGCCAATGTCCTGCTCGGCATCGTGGAGGAGAAAACCGGATACCCGCGCGACATGGTCGGCCTCGACCAGAACCTCGAAGCGGATCTCGGCATCGATTCGATCAAACGCATCGAAGTGGTCGGCGCGATGTTGCAGTCGCTGCCGGAAAAGCAGCGCGAGGCGCTGACCGCGCATCGCAGCAAATTGAACACGCAGGCGACGCTGAGCGGCATGCTGGATCTTCTCGCCAGCAGCATCGAAAAGGCCGCCGCGGCTTGAGGATCAAATCGTGACGAGCATCCGGGGAGAGTGCATGCAGAAGCGGAGCCGCGGTTCCACCGGCTCGCCGCCGGCCCACGGCTCGCGGCGGGCGCCGCGCGCCTGCATCTGACGGAAGAGGACGTCCGCCATGGCCGCGCCGCTGTTCCTGCTCGCTCCGCCGCGCTCGTACACGTCTCTGGTCAACGCGATGATCGGGCAACATCCGCAGGCATTCGGCCTGCCGGAATTGTGCCTGTTCAATGTCGAGCGGCTGATCGATTTGTGGAACGGCGTCGAAGGCCAGAACGCCGAGCGCGGTGCGATGGCGCGCCACGGTTTGATGCGTGCCGTCGCGGAAATCTATTGCGGCGAGCAGAGCGTCGCCACGGTGAACATGGCACGCGCTTGGGCATCGGTGCGCGAAGATTGGGAGACCGGCCGTGTGTTCCGCGAACTGGTGGACAAACTCGATCCGCTGGTGGCGGTGGAAAAAAGTCCGTCATACACCGTTGCCGTGCCGCGCATGAAAGCGCTTTACAAGGCTTTTCCCGAGGCGCGCTTCATCCATCTGGTCCGACATCCGATTCCGCAAGGCAAATCGGTCATGGCGATCAACAATGGCGCTTTCACGATGCGCATGGGTGCGTTCGAAATCCACGAGGATTACGCGCAACTCGAACCGCAGATCGCCTGGCATGACGTCAATCTCAACATTCTGGAGTTTCTCGAAAGCGTGCCGGCCGAGCAGCAGATCCGTATCCGCGGTGAGGAGATCATGGCCGATCCGCAAACCCAGCTCGCGCAAATCGCGCGCTGGCTGGGTTTACGCGACGACGACGAGGCGATCGAGGAAATGATGCATCCCGAGCGCTCGCCGTTCGCCTGCTTCGGACCGCTGGCGGCGATGTTCGGCAACGATCCGAATTTTCTTTCAGGCCCGACTTTCAGGCCGCACAAACCCAAGATTCCCAAGCTGGACGATCCGCTGCCATGGCGGACCGATGGCAAGGGCCTGTACCCGGAAGTGATTTCTCTGGCACGCGAGTTCGGTTATGAGCACTAATGCCGAGTTGGGCGATTCGCCCGCACCCGATGCACAAGCCGCGGCTCCCGAGCCGAAGAAGCGCGAGCGTCTTTCGCCCGTGCCGCTCGACAAGCGAGGCATGGTGGATCCGTCACAGATGGCGCCGCATCAGGCTGCCTTGCGCCAGTCGGTGGTGGATTCGTTCAATGCCAAAAAGGCGCGCACTTTCCTGCAGCGTCAGGTCAATCACATCATGGCCAGCCGCGAACTGGCCACCGGCATCAAGTTCCTGTTCGACGAAAACGGCCGCGCACCCGCCAACGCGCCGCTCGAGGACATCATCGAGGAGCGCAGGATGGTCGAGTACCACTTGATGTGGCTGGAAAGCCTCGTGCTGGAGATGCGTCACCGGCTGGTCAAGGTCAGGGAAATAGAAGACGCGGCGCTGGAAGTACTGGCCGGAGCTTCCGATGAATGACCCGCGATCCTCGGCTGGCGCGATCGCTTTCATGACCACGGCTCCGCGCCCGAGCCGGTGGCTGCTGACCGCTGCCGTGGCCATGCTGCTCAGCGGCTGTGTGTTCGGGCCCAAATATCAACGACCCGAGGTGCCGCTGCCGAAAACCTGGCGCGCGCCCGCGGGCGAAGCGGCCGATGTGGTCAACACGGCGTGGTGGGAATCCTTCAATGATCCCGATCTCGACGCCTTGATCAAGCAGGCCATCGATGCCAACAAGGATCTGCTGCAGGCGACCGAGCGCGTCAAGGAATTCGAGGCGAAGGTGAAGATCACGGGAGCCGACAGGTATCCGCAGCTCCAGTACAACGCTTCTGCGCAGCGCGAGCATTACAGCACCGAGCGGCCGCAGACGCTCGGAATCCTGGACCAGCCGACCCAGAACGCTTTCGAGGTCGGCACCGGCGTCAACTGGGAGTTCGACATCTGGGGCAAGATGCGGCGCGCCAACGAAGCGGCGCTCGCCGATCTGCTCTCCAGCGAATACGCGCGGCACGCGGTGATGTTGACCGTGGTTTCGAACGTGGCTACCAGCTATTTCCAGCTGCTTGCGCTCGACCGCCAGCTTCGCCTCGCCAAGGACACGCTGAAGAACCGCGCCGACGCGTTGAAGCTGATCAACACGCGTTATAAGGGCGGCTCGTCCAGCAAGATGGCGGTGCTGCAAGCCAAGTCCGCGGTCGACGAGGTTTGGGTGACCATCCCGGACCTGGAACACCAGATATCCACTCTGGAGAACGCGCTGTCACTGCTGATCGGCCACAACCCGGACGACATCATCCGCCTGCATGGTAATGACGAACCCGCGCTGCCACCGGTGCCCGGCGGCGTGCCTTCGGATGTACTGACGCGCCGGCCTGACGTGCTCGAAGCCGAGCAGAACTTGGTCGCCGCCAACGCCAGGATCGGCGTCGCGAAAGCCGCATTCTTTCCATCGATTTCGCTGACGGGTCTTCTGGGTTTCGCCAGCACTGACCTGGACACTTTGAGCAACCGCGACGCTGGCCAGGCCTCGTTGGGGCTGGGGTTGCTCGGCCCGATCTTCAGTGGTGGCAGATTGACCGGAGAGGTGCGCGAAGCCGAGGCTTATCAGCGCGAACTGGTGATCAAATATCAGCAGACGGTGCAGGCGGCGCTCGCCGATGTCGACGATGCGCTGGTATTCAATGCCAAGGCGGGCGAAGCGGCCCTGCGCGGCGAGGAACAGGTCCAGACCCTCACCGAGCTCGCCAAGCTCGCCCAGGTTCGTTATGACGGCGGCCAGTCCGACTATCTCGAAGTGCTGACGGCCGAACGCGACCTCTACAACGCGCAATCCGAGCAGGTGAATCGCCATCGCGATTCCTATCTCGCGCTTATTTCCGTTTATGCGGCGATGGGCGGGGGCTGGATGGTGGAGCAGGACAAGCTGCGCAACACCGTTCTCCCCGTTGCGCAAACCACCGCGCCGCACACGTCCACCGCGGGCAAACCGAACTCCGCGACTGGCACGCCGGCCGCCGCACCGGCCAAGACCCAGTCGCCCACGGCGAATTCCCAGGAACACGCGCAATGAGTGAGCCCAGCAAGAAAGTCGCTCTCCCTGCCTATATCGTGCGGCGCTGCGAAGCGTTCCGCATCGTCAAGGGTGCCGAGCACAGCTACATCATCCGGGACAAGGTTCAGAACAAGACCTGGGATTTCGATCCTTGGCAGTTCTTCATATTGGAGGTCCTTCCGGGCTGCGAGACGATCGAGAAGCTTCAATCGGTCTTCAAGGATCGTTTCAACCGGTTGATCACCAAGGACGAGCTGGAGGAGTTTTTCGCTTCTATCGCCGACCGCCGGCTGTTCGACGAAACCGCGCTGCAGCATCCGTTGCTGTCGGTATTCGCACACAAGACCTACGACGTGGTGGATGGCAAGGCAGTCCCGAAGTCCTACACCTCGATGTTCGGACGCCACGACGGGTCCGCCGCGCCTGCGCTGGAGCCCAAGGCGGAAGCGACGGTCGAGACCGCGCCGGAAGAAGAAGTGCTGGCGGCTGGCGTGCAGGACCTGCCGGGCGCGGACCGCCGCACTTCACAACGGATGATCGACCTGTTCGATCCGCGGCCGATGCTGCGCTGGCTCGCGCCGATCCTCACTCCGCTGCGCTACGCCGTCTTCATTTTCCCGGCGCTGCTGGTGTTGTCACTGCTGCTGCTGTTCGAGCATTGGCAATACTTCATGGGCGACCTCGGCCAGTTGCACCTGAAGGTGAGCCTGGGCGGGCATCTGCTGTTCTCGCTGTTGACGGTGAACATCGCCGGTGTGATCACGCGTGCGGTCATCGCCTACAACTACGGCGCCCAGGTGGAATCCATCGGCCTGATGATCTTCATGGGCTTCGTGCCGCGATTCGAAGTCGGTGTGCGCTACCTCGACAAGTGCAGCCGGACCCAGCGCATGTGGTACCACGGCGGCAACCTGATCATGCGTGGCATGCTGCTGTGCATCGGCATTCTCGCCTGGTACTTCACGATCGACAGCCCCGGCCAGCTCGCCAACGAGGCGGCGCTGATGCTGATCCTGACCTGCTGGGGCAGCATCATCATCGAAACCGGCAATCCGTTCATCCGCGCCAGCATGTACTTCCTGCTGTGCGCTTTCCTGGACGAGCCCAAGCTGCGCGCCAAGGCGCAGAAGGCGCTGATGAACAAGATCCACGGGAATGTCTACCAGGAATCCGACAGCAATATCCTGGCGATCTACGGATTGGCCTGCACGCTCTACGTCTCCTTGCTGACGGTATTCCTGACGCTCGGCTTCGGGCATTGGCTGTTCCGCGACTTCCATGTCGGCATCACGGCCTTCGTGATCGCCGGTGCGATCTGCGGCTACGTGTCCTGGCGCAACTACAAGACCCTCAAGAAGTACGGCGAGATCTACCACCGCTCGCAGCAGTTCGACCGCTGGCGCTCGCGCACGCTGATCACGGAAGACCAGGCGGAAGCCGAGGTCAAGCAGCAGAAGAA
Organism: Rhodanobacteraceae bacterium; assembly: GCA_036759545.1. Lineage (GTDB taxonomy): Bacteria > Pseudomonadota > Gammaproteobacteria > Xanthomonadales > Rhodanobacteraceae > 66-474. The sequence goes on along the minus strand of DAIOUL010000011.1, from coordinate 36,828 downwards.
GCATTACTGGGCTTATGCGGCGCTGTTCTGCGTGCTGCTGTGTCTGTTGATTCCGTATCCCTACGACGTCAGCGGAACCGTGCAGATCTATCCGTACCGCAAGCAGGTCCTTTCCACCGATACGCCGGGGCTGATCAAGAACGTCTATTTCGACGGCGGCGAGTCGGTCAAGAAGGGCACCGTGATCGCGGTGCTGGAGCACGACGATTACGTTGCCCAGATCAAGGTTATCGAGGCCCAGATCGAAGCGCAGAAAGCGGTCGTCGCGAATCTCAAGTCCCTGCCGAAACCCGAGGCCATCAAGGTCGCGGAGGAGGATCTGCGCGTGGCGCAGACGCAGGCGAAGTTCAGCCGCGAGAAGGTGCCGCGCATAGAAGCGCTCTATCGGCAGGGGGCGGTGCCGCTGGAGGAACTGGAGACGGACCGGAAACAGGCCGATACCGACGCCCAGCAGGTTCAGCAGAAGGAAGCCGCGCTGGCGCTGGCCAAAACCGGCCCGACGCCGGACGAAATTGCTGCCGCCGAATCCAAGCTGGCCAGCCTGCAGGCACAGAAGGCTTTGTACGAAGGCAAGCTGGATCGCACCACGCTGGAGATGCCGTTCGATGGCAACATCCTGACGCTGCACCTCAAGGACCGCATCAACAGCTATCTCAACCAAGGCGATCCGTTCGCCGCGGTCGAATACACGGGTGCGGTGACGGCGCAAATCGACATCGACGAGGCCGACCTGCAATACGTGAAGATCGGTGCCAAGGTGCGTCTGCACCCGACCGCGTTCTTCGATCGCCAATTCGACGGCGTGGTGACCCAGATCGACCGCAATGTCACCACCAAGCCCTCCGGAACCTACGCAGCGGTCATCGCGACTTTCCAGAACCCGGATGGCGCATTGAAAACCGGCATGACCGGCGAAGCGAAGATCGACGGCACGGTGATGCCGGTGTGGAGCGCATTCACGCAGTCGATCCAGCATTTCTTCAACGTGGAGGTCTGGTCCTGGATTCCATGACGCAGACCGTCGCCAATGGGTGTTGATACCGGCGGGACTTCCCGGCCCGCCGGCACAAGCGGGGAGGACAACGGGATGACGAATCGCGCAACGCCCGGCCGGCATGATCCGGAGGTCGTCGCCAATTACTTCGCGACCATGCGTCATTTCCTGCAGACGCAAGGACGCGTAATGTCGGCATGGATGGGCCGCGGCGCGGGTGCGCGTCCGGCGGAAGCATCGCCGCGCACGCCGGTAGAGAACCCTGCGGCTGCCCAATCGAGCCCGCGCCGCCTCGCACGACCCGTGAGGCCGGCTGTCGCGGCGAGCGCGAACGTTGCGCACACGGCACTCGCAGATGAACCCCGGGTTGGCGTCATCGCGACTGCGCCTGTACCCGCCGTGGAACCCGTCGCGCCGCTCGCAACGAATTCGCCTGCGGATGATTTGCGCGAACGGCTGCTCGCCATCGTCGAAGAGAAGACCGGGTATCCGCGAGACATGGTCGGGCTGGACCGCAATCTCGAAGCGGATCTCGGAATCGACTCGATCAAGCGCGTGGAGATCGTCGGAACACTTCTGCAGGGTTTGCCCGAAAATATCCGTTCACGGCTGGCCGAAGTGCGCACCCGGCTCAATACCCAGTCCACCCTGGGTGGCATCCTGGAATTGATCCGCACTGCGCACACCAACGGCGCGGAGCCCGCTCGAGCTTTCGCGGCCGTCGAATCGCAGCCCGCGAGAACGGAAAACGTGATCACCGCACCTGCGCGTTCGGTGATGCGCGCGTGCGCCGAACCGGTTCCCGCCAACGCAGCGCGCCGGCTCAACAGCGGGCGTTTCGTGTTGACGTCGGACCGTCGGCGCGTCGCGGAAAAACTGGCGGCTTCGCTGCGTGCGCGCGGTAATGAAGTCGTTCTGCTCGAACAGGAGACGCTGCAAAGCGAAGAGGCGCTGATCCAGCGCTGCCAGGCTTTGCGCGGCGAGGCAAAAATAGCCGGCGTGGTGCATCTTGCCGCGCTCGGAATGCCCGCGCTCAGCGCCGACGGATCGCCGGCCGAATGGCGACAGGCTCTGCGGCAAAACGAAAAGGCTTTGTTCCTGCTGTTGCGCGAACTGTCCGCGCACTTGAACGAAGATGCGCACGTGGTCGCGGCGAGCGACCTGGGCGGATTGTTCGGACGCGACGGCAGCAGCGACAGTGCGCTGCGCCTGATTGCGGGCGGGGTCGGCACGGTGAAATCATTTCGCGCGGAGCACGAGACGCTGCGCGTCAAGGCGGTTGATCTCGATCCATTACGCGATGCGGACTCGCTCGCAGCCGACCTGCTCGCCGAAATCGAACTGGAAGGCGGCCGTCATGAAGTCGGCTATCCGGCCGGTCAGCGCACGGTGTTCCACACTGCGCCGGAAATCGCCGTCGCCGATTCGAAACTCGAAGCGGCGCTGGCGAATCTGGTCGTGTTGGCGACCGGCGGTGCGCGCGGCATCACTGCCGAAACGCTGCGCGGACTGGCGAAACCGGGCAACACGTTGATTCTCACCGGCCGCAGTCCGCTCGAAAACGAGCCGGCTGAACTCGCAGCTTTCGCCGACTCCTCATCATTGCGCGACCATTTCGTTGCCGAGGTGCGCGCCGGCCGCGCGAAATGGAATCCTCGCGAAATACAAAAGCGTGTGGGCAACGTGCTGGCGCAGCGCGAGATGCGCGCCAACATCGCCGACTTCGAAGCAAGCGGCGCGCGGGTCGAATACGTCGCGGTGGATGTGACCGACGAGCAGGGCATCCGTGCGTTGGTGCAGGACATCACGCAGCGCCACGGTCCGATTTCCGGGGTGGTGCACGGCGCGGGCATCATCGAAGACAAGCTGCTCGCCGACAAGGCCAGCGACAGTTGGTCGCGCGTGGTCGAAACCAAGGTTATCGGCCTGCTTCTGCTGCAGAAATATCTCGATCCGAAGGCGCTGAAGTTCTTCACCGTGTTCAGTTCGGTCGCCGGGCGCTACGGCAACAGCGGCCAGTCGGATTACGCCTGCGCCAACGAGCTGATGAATCGACTGTGCGTCGCACTGCAATCGCGCTGGGGCGAGCACGTCGCGGTCAGCGCGCTCTGCTGGGGGCCGTGGGGTGCGACCAAATTCGGTGCAGGCATGGTCACGGCGGAAACCGAAGCCAAGTTCGCGCGCATCGGCGTGAAACTCGTCTCGGCCGAACTGGGGCGCAAACTGTTCCGCGAGGAGTTGACGCGCATCGCCGGCACACCGGTCGAGATCGTCTGCGGCGAGGCGGCCTGGGATACGCGCGAAGCCGAGCTCGGCGTGATCCATCTGCGGAAGGACTCGACAGAGGATTCCGCAGTGGCGGCGAGCGGCGAACCATTGCTTGGCCCCGCGGTTGCGCAGGCGCATCCGACCGGCGAGCGCACCGTGACGATCGAACTCGATCGTGCCCGCCATCGGTATCTCGACGAGCACATGCTGGACGGCAAGCAGGTGCTGCCCGCCGCCGCGGCACTGGAGATGCTGGCCGAAGCCGGACGCTTGCTGTGGCCGGGCTGGCAGGTGGCCGAAGTGCGCGAGCACAAGTTGATGAAAGGCGTCGAGATGAACTCGAAAGCGCGGCAGTTGCGGGTACTGATCCACCCGCCGCCGTACGGCAGCAGCGAGGGTTTCGAAGTCACCGCGCAACTGCAGAGCGAGCTCGCGCCCGGAAAGATGCTGACGCATTACCGCGCGGTTCTTCGACTGGCGCAGGAACTGCCGGATGCCGTTCCGGCCGAACGTACCCGGCACGCGGAGAAGTCGCTGACGGTGACCAAGGCCTATGACGAATGGCTGTTTCATGGCCCGCGTTTTCGCGTGATCGAAAGGATCGAAGGCCTGTCGCGCCACGGCGCCGGCGCGCGCGTGCGCATTTCGCATCCGCAGCAGTGGTTGAACGGCAGCGCCGCGGATGCGGGCTGGGTATTCGATCCCGCGCTGCTCGATGCCGCCGCGCAGATGGCGTGGCTGTGGTCGCGCGCATTCCGTGATGAAGCGGCGTTGCCGGCACGTTTCGGGCGCGTGGTGCGTTATCGCGCGCGTTTCCCAGAAAGCATGCACATGGAATACGAACGCGTCGAATCCGCCGATCCCAGCCTGATCCGCGGCAACGTCACGTTCTTCGACGAGCAGGGCGAACCGGTAATGGCGATCGAGGAACTCGACAGCATCGCCAGTGCCGCGCTGAATCGCTTCGGCGGTACCGCGAACATCGCGCAGGGGGCAGTGGCATGAAACGCCACAGTGCACCGCGCGAAGCGCCAACGCCGATCGCGATCATCGGCATGGCCTGCATCTTCCCGGAAGCCCCTGATCTCGCTACCTTCTGGAACAACATTCTCGCGGGCGTCGACGCGATCAGCGAACCGGTGCCGGATTGGGGTGCGGAACGATATCTTGCTGCGGGCCGCATCCGCACCCAGCGCGGCGGTTTCCTGAAGGATCTCTACCGCTTCGACCCGCGCGAGTTCGGCATCATGCCCAATTCGGTGGATGGCGGCGAAACCGACCAGTATCTGGCGCTGCGTGTGGCGCGCGATGCGCTCGCCGATTCGGGATATCTCAAACCCGATGCCGATCATCACGCCACCGGCATCGTGCTGGGCCACAGCGCGTATCTGCATCGCGGCCAGGTCACCGTGATCCAGAACAACATCGTGCTGGACCAGACGATGGACTTGCTGCGCGTCGCACTGCCGCACCTGGGCGACGCCGCGCTGGACGAAATCCGCGAAATCCTGCGCAAGAAATTGCCGCCGACTACCGCCGACAACGCGCCCGGCCTGGTGCCGAACATGATGACCGGGCGCATCGCGAACCGGTTGAACCTGCGCGGTCCGAATTACGTACTCGATGCCGCCTGCGCGTCGTCGCTGCTCGCGGTTGCGGCCGCGGCCGATGAGCTGCGCAGCGGGCGCAGCGACATGATGCTGGCCGGCGGCGTCAACGCGACGCTGCCCGCCGACGTCACCACCAGCTTTACCCAACTCGGCGCGCTGAGCGCGCGCGGCCGCGTACGCCCGTTCGAGAAGGGCAGCGATGGTACCCTGCTGGGCGAGGGCTTGGGCGTGGTCGTGTTGAAGCGCCTCGAAGACGCGATCACCGACGGCGATCGCGTGTACGCGGTACTGCGCGGCGTGGGCCATTCCAGCGACGGCAAGGGCGCGGGGCTGCTGGCGCCCAGTCAGGACGGCGAAACGCTGGCGATCCGGCGCGCCTACGAACTCACCGGCATCGATCCGACCAGCGTCGATCTGGTGGAAGCGCACGGCACGGGCATACCGCTGGGCGACCAGACGGAAATCGCGTCGCTGAAGAGCGTCTTCGGCGAACGCAAGACCGAGGTTGGCGTCAAGGCGTTGGGCTCGGTCAAGTCGATGATCAGCCACTGCATTCCCGGCGCGGGCATCGCCGGCCTGATCAAGATGGCGCTGGCGCTGCACCACCGCGTGTTGCCGCCGACGCTGTGCGACGAAGTCAATCCGCAATTGGGCATCCACGAAACGCCGTTCTACGTCAATACGCGTACGTCGCCGTGGATCGCGCGGCCCGGTGCGGCACGGCGTGCGGCGGTGAACTCGTTCGGTTTCGGCGGCATCAATGCGCACGCGATTGTCGAACAGGCACCGACGCACGCACGTGTTCCCGGCCGCTTGACCGCATGGCCGGTCGAGTTGTGCGTGCTCTCGGCCGCCAGTGCCGAAGCTCTGGTGCTGCAACTGGAAAATCTGGTCGACGCGCTCGCCGCCAATCCGCAGTGGAGCATCGCCGAGGTCGCGGCGGGCCTCGCGCGCGGAGATCACTCGGGCGACCACCGCGTCGCGATGCTGGCGCGCGACATCAAGGAGCTGACCACCAACGCCGCGCTTGCGATCGGCAAGGTGCGTGACGGCTCGGAAACCCTCGGCGCCACGCGTGCGCGCGTGATGTATAGCCGCCGCCGCGTCGACGGACAACTCGGTTTCATCTTTCCCGGTGAAGGCTCGCAATATCCGGGCATGTTCGCCGACATCGCGCTATTTCCCGAAGTGCAGCGCTGGCTCGATTTCTGGCACGGCCTGTACGATCTGCCGCAAGGCCAGACCCGCACCGACATCGTATTTCCGACCAGCGAAGTTACGCCGGAACGCCGTGCCGGACTGGAAAAGCGTCTGCACGACATGGACGTCGGCTCGGAAGCAGTGTTCATCGGCGGCATGGCGATGTTCGAACTGCTGGGTGCGCTGGGGGTCACTCCCGATGTCATGGTGGGACACAGCTCGGGCGAGTCCGCGGCACTCGCGGCCTCGGGCGCCAATCCCGCCACCAGCGACGCGGAACTCGCCGCGTGCATCGCCAAGCACTACGCCGCGTACGACGCGTTGTTGAAGTCCGACAAGATTCCGCGAGGCGCGCTGTTGACCGTCGGTGCGTTGCCGCTGGAGCTGGTCGAATCCGAAATCGCGGCGCTCGGCGGGGAAGTGCAGATCGCGATGGACAATTGCAGCAACCAGCAGGTGCTGTACGGTTCCGATGAAGCGATCGGACGGATCGAACAGACGCTGACGAAGCAGGGCGGCATCTGCATGCGGTTGCCGTTCGACCGCGGCTATCACACGCCCGCATTCGAGGACGCCAGCCGCGCGTTCCTCGACTATTACGAAGACATCAAAGTCGGCAAGCCGGTGGTGCCGCTGTATTCGTGCGCGACGGCGGCGCGGTTTCCGGAAACGCCGGCCAAGGTGCGCAAACTGGCCGCACAACAGTGGTCGCAGAAGGTGCGCTTCCGCGAAACGATCCGGAAGATGCACGACGACGGCGTGCGGATCTTTCTGGAAGTCGGTCCGTCCGGAAATCTCGTGTCGTTCGTCAACGACATCCTGGCCGGGCGCGAATTCCTGGCGCTGCCCACCAACATCCGCCGCCGCAACGGCGTCGAACAACTGTTGTCGGTGCTGGGCTGGCTGTATGCGATCGGCCGCTGGAATGCGCTGGACAAGTTGTACGGTCCGCGCGAGATCGCCGCGATCGATCTCGCCAGCCGCAAACCCAAACCGCGTCCGCCACTGCTCGACAACACCATGCCGATGGTGCGTCTCGCGCCGGCGGATCGCGAGCGCATCGGCGAACTGGTCGCGTCTCCGCGGAGCAACGCCTACGCTGCGGCCGCGACCACCGACCCGCGCGCCGCGCTGGGCGACTTCGAGGACATCAGCGCCAACGATGTCACCGACGAAGAAGCGATCGATGACGCGGTCCGGGCGGATGCGGCCGCGCGCTCCACGCATGCCAACGACAGTGCCACGCCGTTGCTGGACACCGTGCTCGAACACGATCACGAACACGTGGTGGCCATCTGCCGCGTATCGCTGGACAACGACCGGTTCGTGCGTGATCACGTGCTGTCGGGGCCGGTGTCGGCGGTTGATCCGTCGCTGACCGGGCTGCCGTGTGTTCCCTTCATGGTCAGCATGGAACTGATGGCCGAAGCCTGCGCCCTGCTGGCCGGCCGCACCGACATCGCGGTGATCGAAAATGTCCGCGCTTTCGACTGGATCGCGCTGGACGACGGCACGCTCGACATCGAGGTGCGCGCAGAGGTGATCGATGCCGATGCGGGACGTTACCGCGCGACGGTCACAACGCCGCGCGGGATCGCGGTATCCGGCGAGTTCTCGTACTCGCGCGATTTCAGGCTGGGCCCGATGCCGCCGTTGCAGGAACACCGCGCCTGGAACATCGATACGCCCAATCTGTACACGCCGGGGCGCTATGCGATGTTCCACGGGCCCGTATTCCAGAGCATGCGCGAAATCGAAGCCTGGGACGACACGGGACTCGACGTGGCACTCAGCGATGTCAGTCTGGACGGGTTCTTCGAGCCCGGGCACACGCCGAAGCTGGTCTTGAATCCCGTATTGCTCGACGCCTTGAGCCAGGTGGTGCCGTGCTGGCTGGTGCAGTACGTCGGGCCGGAGTTCCATTCCTTTCCGTCGACGATCGAGCGCATCGAATTGTACGAACCGTGCCCGGCCGGACGCGAAGGCATCGTGATCCGCGCGCGGCAGGAACCCGCAGATCCCTCCAACGACGACATCTCGGCATTGCGCAACTGGCAATTCGGTTGCATCGACGGCGAGGGCCGCGTGCTGATGCGCGGACACGCGCTCGGCAACCTGTTCTTCCGCGTGCCGCCGACCTATCACGCGGTGCGCACGCATCCGGGCATCGGCATGCTCGGCCAGCCGGTGGCTTCTCCCGCATCGGACGTGAGCCTCTGGGAAGTGCCGCTGGTCGAAGAGAAACTCTTTCTGCAATCCGGCGGCATCTGCGGGCGCGTGCTGGCGCATGCGCTGCTCGGCGCCGCCGAACGCGAAGAATGGCGCGGGCTGGAGAAATCCGCGCTGCCGCGCCGGCGCGAATGGCTGACCGGCCGCGCCGCGATCAAGGAAGCGGTGCGTCACTGGGTGTACGAACGCACCGGACAACTGCTGTATCCAGCCGACATCGAAGTCGCTCACGACGAGTCGGGTGCGCCGTTCGTGGACGGCTGGTGGTGCGGGTCGCTGATCGAGGCACCGCGTGTGTCGTTGGCGCACGACGCGGTGTCGTGCATGGCGGCGGTGGCGGCGCCGGATCAGCCGGTCGGCGTCGATCTGGAACGGATCGGCAAACTGCAGCGCCCCGAACTGGTCGTGGATTCGCTGGCAGCCGAGGAAAAGCCGCTCGTCGCAGGTCTCGACGGCGACGCGCAAAGCGAGCGCGTGCTGCGTCTGTGGTGCGCCAAGGAGGCGGCGTCGAAGTGTCTCGGCACCGGCTTGAGGGGAGAACCGTGGGCTTTCCGGATCGTGGCCGCCGATCCGGATTTCGGAATGTGCGAGGTCGCACACGAGGCAGGAACCGTCGCGGTAACCATCGACAGACGCGGGGCCGCGATCGTCGCGGTCGGCACGCTCGCGGCACAACAATTCGAGGCGCAAGCATGAGCAATCTAAAGAAGAACACACCGATCGACACCGTGGTCGCCGTCGCCGGCGACATCACCCAGGACTGGGGACTTGATCCCGGCACGAAATTCGCGTCCGAAACGTTGCTCGCAGCGGATCTCGGGTTCACCTCCATCGACATCATCCAGTTCTGCGTCGCGCTCGATCAGTGCTACGGCCAGCGCTTCGGCTTCCAGGATCTGCTGATGAAGGACGGCAGCTACATCGGCGATGTCTCGCTGGGGCAATTCGCGGACTTCATCAATTCACGTCTTCAGGCGCAAGGAGCTCCGGCATGAGCGTACGCACCCTTTTCATCGGCATGGACGGCGCCACTTTCACCGTCCTGGACGATCTCACCAAGGCCAACGGCGGCGAGCCGGTGATGCCGTTCCTGTCGCGCATCTACGCCGAAGGCAGCCGAGCCAAGTTACGCTCGACGCCCAATCCGCTCACGCCGCCCGCGTGGGTGTCGCTGATGACCGGCCGCGGACCGGGCCATCACGGCGTGTACGACTTCATCCGCGCCGAAGAACGCGGAGACGAGGTGTATTTCACGCTGTATGACGCGCGCGACTGCCGCGTCGAAACCATCTGGTCCATCGCCAGCCGGCAAGGCAAGCGCGTGTGCGCGCTGAATTTCCCGTTCACCGCGCCCCCGCCGTCCGAGCTCAACGGCTTCATCGTGCCGGGCTTCATTCCGTGGCGGCATCTGCGCCGCAATTCGTACCCGGACGACATCTACGAGCGCCTGAAGTCGATTCCCGATTTCGATCCCCAGGAACTGGCCTGGGATTTCGAGCGTGAAAAACAATCCGGCGACGAGCTGAGCGACGAGGACCGCGAAAACTGGGTGCGCTACCACCTGCCGCGCGAAAAGCAGTGGTTCAAGGTGGCGCAGTACCTGATGCACGAGGAGCAGCCCGACTTGATGGCGGTGCTGTTCGACGGCGTGGACAAGTTGCAGCACCAGGCTTGGCCCTACGTCGATCCGAACCTGCAGCAGGGTGAACTCTCCGGCTTCCACAAGCGGATGCGCGAGCTGTCCTTGAGCTACTACCGCCAGCTCGACGGCTTCATCAAGCAACTGGTCGAGGCGGCCGGTCCGGACGTGCAGGTCTTCTTCGCATCCGATCACGGTTTCACGGCATCGACCGAAGTGGTGCGCATCAACGCCTGGCTCGCCGAAAAGGGCTACGTGCATTTCAAGGAGCTGCCGGAAGGAGACGCCGGCAAGCGGCGCGACAACAGCTACTTCGCGTTCCTGGACTGGGAAAAGACGATCGCCTACTGCCGCACGCCTTCGTGCAACGGCATCACCATCCGCGTGGCGCGCAAGCCGGGCGAGACCGGCATCGACCCCAAGGACTACGACAAGGTGCGTGCACGGCTGATCCGCGATCTGGAAGATTTGAAGGATCCGGAGACCGGCGAACGCATCATCACCGAAATCTATACGCGCGAGGAAGTGTTCCCGGGTTCGGCGATGGGCGACGCGCCGGACCTGCAGATGGTGTTGCGCGACTTCGGCTTCGTCTCGGTGCGCAACATCCAGCCGGTGGTGCAGAAACGCAATTACGTGATCGGCACGCATCACCCCGACGGCGTGTTCCTGGCCTACGGTCCCGGCGTCGAGGCAGGCAAGGTGCTCGGTCGCCGCCATATCACCGATGTCACCTCGACGCTGCTTTACAGCCTCGGCTTGCCCGTGCCCTCCGATCTCGAAGGCAAGGTGCCGACCGCGATGTTCACCGCGGAATACCAGGCCGAGCATCCGCTGAAGATCGGCGAGCCCACGCGCGGGAGCGGCAAGGACGAGCGCGGCGAAACCATGGACGACGAGGAAAAGCAGCAGTTGATGGCGCAACTGCAGATGCTGGGTTACATGGAATGATCCGGGCCGAATGGGGTGATTGATGCCAACGGCCCTCGTCAACGGGGTGCACCTGCATTATCTCCAGGTGGGCGACGCGGCTGCGCGCGAAAACCTGGTGATGTTGCACGGTCTGGCGTCGAACCTGGCGTTCTGGTATTTCCAGTACGCGCACGAATTCGCCAACCGCTTCCGGGTGACGTTGCTGGATCTCCGCGGACACGGCGGTTCGGACATGCCGCCGAGCGGTTACAAGCCCGCCGATCTGGCGGCCGATCTCGGCGGGCTGCTCGATCACCTGGAGATCGCCGAGGCGCATTTCATCGCGCACAGTTTCGGTGGGCTGGTCACGCTGCATCATGCGCGGCGTCACCCGGGCGCCGTGCGCAGCCTGGTGCTGGCCGATAGCCACGTGCCCGGTTTGCTGGGTGTACGCGCGTCGCCGGAAACGTGGGCGCACGGACGGGTGATCCAGCCGGTGTTGCGACGGCATGGCATCGAGCTGGATACGGACGATCCGCATTTCGGCTTTCGGTTGCTGGGCGTGATGGCGAGGCTGCGTTTGAGCGAACAGGCGGTTCCGGAAGAATTGATGAGGCTGTTCGGTCCGGTGATGGTCAAGTTCGGCCGGCACACCGCAGCGCAGTGGCTGAAGTTGCTCGAAACGACTACAGCTGAACGCGATTTTCTCGACGGCGGGGTGCTGCGCGACGATGAGCTGCGCGAGTTCGGCTTTCCGATTTTCGCCATCTACGGCGACGGTTCGCATGCGCGGCGCACTGGCGACGCACTGTGCAGGGTGTGGCCGGAAGCCGAGTTCCGCCTGATGCGCAGCGCGGGACATTTCTTTCCCGTGTCGCGCGCGGATGAATTGATCTCGCTGTGCAACCGCTTCTGGGACAGCAGCGCCGACGAATCGCGCAAGGTTCGGCGTCCCAACGACACGCGCGCATATTTTCAGAGCGACCGCTTCTACATGCTCGATAACGGCTGGTATTGTTCGTTGCGGGAAGGGGGGCGGCTCGGCCCTTTTGGATCACGTGAGGAAGCGGCCAGGCAACTCGCCGCCGTACTGGCCGCAATGTGAACGCCATGACCGCGACAAACCGATTGGGCATCCCGCGCGGATTGCGTGCTTCCGATTTCAAGCTGATCGCCAAGGAGGGATTCGGCGACGGCGTCAACTCGTACACGCATTCGATGGCGTGGTACAAGAACCGCTTGTACGTGACCACCATGCGCGGCAATTTCGCGCTGATGCGTTCGCGCCTGTCGCTCGGGCTGGATGTCTGGCCGATCGATTGCCCGATCGATCCGTTCGACCTCGACCTGCGTGCGGAAATCTGGACCTACGATCCGCGCATCGACGAGTGGGAGCGCGTGTTCAAGGCGCCATGGATCACAGGCAGCGATGGGCGCAGGATCCCGCGCGACATCAGCTACCGCGCCATCGCCGTTCACAGCAGTTTCCCGTCCGAGCCGGAGAAGCTCTACATCAGCACCTGGTGTCCGGCCAAGGGACCGGGGCCGGTAATCATGTCCACCGAAGACGGCCGCAATTTCACCGTTACCTGCGAACCCGGCCTGTGCGGCCTGCCGGTCACCACGATCCGCTGGATGGTGTCGTTCAAAGGCCGCCTGTACACCACGCCGGCCGGTTCGCGCGGCGGCAACACAAATGTCTCCGGCCATTCGATCGTTTACGAAAGCCGCGATCCGGACCGTGGCGAATGGCACCCGGTGAGCGACTTCGGCTTCGGTGACGTGACCAATGTTTCGCTGCACGAATGTGCGGCGTGGGGCGACTATCTCTACGTCAGCACCTTGAACCACAGCGGCTTCCAGTTGTGGCGCAGCAAGTGCGAAGGCGAGCCGCCGTACCAGTGGGAGCGGGTGTTGACCAACGGCGCTTGGCGCGGTGCATTGAACCAGGGCGGCTTGAGCCTGTATCCATTCAAAGGCGCGCTCTACATCGGCACCGGAATCCAGGGCGGCGGCGTGGACAACCAGAACAAGATCGGGCCGGGTGCGTCGGAGTTGATCCGCCTGCACGAGGATTTGTCGTGGGACTTGATCGTGGGCGACCCGCGCGACACGCCCGACGGCCGCAAAGAGCCGAAATCGGGCCGCTATTCCGGCTTCGACAATTTCTTCAACGGCTACTTCTGGCGCATGTGCGAGCACGACGGCTGGCTGTATCTGGGCACGTTCGAATGGAGCAGCGTGCTCGGTTATGTCAACCGCAGCCGCTGGCCGCGCGCGATGTCCAACGTGATCGCCCGAGTCGGCCCGCAGAACATCCTGCAGTACGGCTCCGGTTTCGATCTCTACCGCAGCCGCGACGGCGACAACTGGGTGCCCGTCACCACCAACGGCATGGGCAACCCATACAATATGGGCATGCGCACCATCGCATCGACCCCGTACGGCTTGTTCATCGGCACAGCCAACCCGTGGGGGCCACGGATCATGCCGCTGGACGGCCGCAACCGATACGTGCACAACCCGCGTGGCGGTTGTGAGGTGTTCTTCGCGAAGAATCTGCCCTGAACGATTGCCAACCTCCGCGACGTACGGTCCCGTGGCGCGCGAGGTAAGTTGCTAAGCTGTGCACGTCCCTCGTCAGCGGATCGAAGGAGGCGGTTCATGCTGATATCCTCGAATGTCAAAACCACGCTCGCCGCGCTCGTGCTCGGCGTGATGATCTCGACCTCGGCGGTGGCCATGCAAGGTTTCTTCAGGCATCGACAGGGACGGGCGCAAATGGGCAATCGCAATCAGCCCATTACCGTGCCCGCCGGCGCACGCCAGTTGCAGAATGTCTCTTACGGCTCCGACCCGCTGCAGAAGATGGACGTGTACATTCCGGCGAACGCGCACAATGCGCCGGTGATCTTCATGGTGCACGGCGGTGGCTGGCGGCGAGGCGACAAGACGGCGCATGGCGTGGTCCAGAACAAGGTCGACTACTTCCTGCCCAAGGGCTACGTCTTCATTTCGACCAACTACCGGCTGGTGCCGCAGGTCAACGTGATGGACGAGGCCGATGACGTTGCGCACGCGCTGGCCTACGCCCAGCAGCATGCGTCGGAGTGGGGCGCCGATCCGTCGCGCTTCATCGTGATGGGACACTCGGCGGGAGCGCACCTCGTCGTGCTGATGAGTTCGGTGCCGTCGATCTGGCAGGGCGCGGGCGCCAAGCCGTGGCTCGGCACGGTGGCGCTGGACAGCGGTGCCTACAACGTGGTCGACATCATGAACAAGCAGCACTTCGGGCTTTACGACACGGCGTTCGGCAGCGACCCGAAACTATGGCAGGCGGCCTCGCCGACCCTGCGATTGCAGACCGCACCGCCGCCGATGCTGCTGGTGTGCGACTCGGATCGGAAGAACGATTGCGACGGGGCCCAGGCCTATGCCGACAAAGCGAAATCGTTGGGCGGGAAGGCGGCCGTCTATCCCGTCGGCATGCGCCACGGCGAAATCAACCTGGACGTCGGCACGGGCGGCGCACTCACCGACCGCATCACCGATTTCCTGCATTCGGTCGGCCTGAACTGAATCCGGCATACATCATCTGATACGGCCGGGCGTCCAAGGGGCGCCCGTTTTTTTTTTCATCCTGTTGCACCGCTCGGCGGTTCAATTGCCTGCGGGAACGAGGAGCATGCGGTATCGGGGTGCGCCCGGAAGAAGCGGCGTCGGAGCACCTTGCACCCATTCCTCGTGGCCGGCGCCGAAGTACGGCGTCAAGGGGTTGTCCGCCTGACCTGCGGGCATTTCGAGGATGCCGCGCGCTTCGTCGCCCGGCGCCACGGCCAGCCGCATCGAAGCGCCGAAACCCGGATGCAGCACGCGCGGCATGTCGCGATCGCCCGGCAACGGATCGTGCGGCATGTCGATGGCATCGGCGAGCAATGCAGGCAGCGCCACCGCGAGCGGGTGATCGATCCGCGCCGTGTTGAAGGCACCCCAGGTTTTCGCTGAAAGCGGTCCCGGGATCTTTGCGAGTTCATCCGCGACTTCTGCGGCGCTTTGCAGCAGCAAGGCATTCCAATCTCCGTACTTCGAATCGAGCAGCCACACCGGCTTTTGCGTGATCATCGTCCACACCGCGTACTCGCCAACTTCGCAGCTGGGCCAATCGAAATCGGCGCTGTTTTTCTTTGCGAGCGCGGCGAACGGCGCCAGCGCATTTTCGCGCGCGCGATCATGGAACATGCGCACGATTCGATAACCGACGCTGTCGGCCGCGGCGCGCGCCTGCCATTGTTGAACGTAAGGTTTCATCGCCCTCAGCCGACGACAGGATGTCCGAGTCCCGGCCAGCACAGGGACGTGCGCTGAGCCGGGACCCATTTTCAGCGCACTCGTCCCGGCCGACGCAGGGACGTGCGGCGAGCGGGGATCACACGTCGCGAGCACGTTCAACAGCAACTTCTGCCAGCGCGCCAGAAACAGCGCGCGGTTGTCGAGCTGCACGTCCAGCATGTCGCGAGGCGCGAAGTGCTTGCGCGCAGTGAGATCGTCGCGGATCTGCCGCGCGCGTGCGCCCTGGTCGTAGCCGCCGTCGCCCAGCAATCGCAGTGAATCGTTGTCCATCAGCCGCTGATTGGCCGTCCATAATCTTCCATCGGGCGGATCGATGACGTGCGGATCCTGCGCGGCGCTGGCGAAGCCGATCCAGCCGGTACCCGGTTTCGTCCAGTCGGACGGAACCGAAGGATCGAAACCGTTGCGCAGCGGAATCGCGCTGCCTGCGATGCTCCATCCGATGCGGCCCTGTGCATCCGCGACGACCAGATTCTGCGGCGGAATGCCGATCAGCGGCGCCCAGCCCAGTGCGTCCTCTACGCTGCGCGCGTCTTCCAGTTTCACCAGGTCGAGATTCACCGCGCGCGGCAGGTGCGCGGTCCACGCCAGCGCCAGCGGCGTGCCGTCCACATCCTTGGCCATGATCGGTCCGAAGATCGTGTCCTCGACGGTTAGATGGTGATCAGGTGCGCCATGCACATGGATGACTTCATCGTGGCGCTCGATGGCCGCCCATCCGGTTGCGGTCTTGTAGCGCGCAGGATTTCGCGGATCGCGGATCACACGCACCCAATCCATCCAGTCGCCTTCGGAGTTGGTGAATCCCCATGCGATCTGGCCATTGCTGCCGATCACCAGCGCGGGCGCACCGGGCAGGGTGACGCCAGCCAACTGGCGTGTGCGCCGTGGATCGACAGGATCCGGATACCGCATGACGGCGCGATACCAGATATCCGGCACGCGCAAACCCAGATGCGGATCGTTGGCGAGCAGCGCCGCGCCGCCCGCGAGCGATCCGGCGACCGCGAAGCTGTTGCTGCCGATGCCGCTGTCGGCGCGATCGGCTGAGGTGACGGCGGCAAGGCCATGCTGCTTCGCGGCTTCATCGAGTTCGAGTTTGCGCAGATCGAACACATCCGCAGCCGGCATCGGCACGGCCGTGGAAACTTCTCCGCGCAGCGGTGCTTCCCAGTCCGGATCGGGTGCGAGCAGGAAATCCGCGAGCGCTCTCGGGATGGCCGCGCGCAATCGCGCGATGTTCAACTCGCGCTCGTTTTCGCCATCCTGGTTGAGATCGAGGAACATCGAATCGATCGCGAGGAGCGAGTCCCCAGGCTGCCACGGCTGCGGCGTCGCACGCAGCAACAGGTATTCCCAGGGCCGCACCGGCAGCGCATTCAGACCGGCATTGACGCCGCGCGTGTAGTCGTCCAGCAACACGCGCTGGGCGGCCGGCAATTGCGCGAGCTCGACCTCCGCCAGCGCGCGGAAACGGTGCCGGCGATGGTTTTCGTCGACCTTCAGCGCCGCCGCGCCGACCAGTTCCGACAACTCGCCCGCGGCATTGCGGCGCAGCAGATCCATCTGGAAGAAACGTTCCTGCCCGTGCAGAAAGCCGAGCGCATACGCGAGATCGTCGCGGCTGCGCCCCGTGAGCATCGGCGTGCCGCGGACGTCGCGCGCGATGGCGACCGGCGCCAACAATCCAGGCAGTTCGACCGTGCCGTCGAGCTTCGGCACGCTGCCGCGAAGCAACAACCAACCCGCGAGGCACGTCAGCGCAATCAGCAGCAACAACGCCGCGATGATGCGTGCGAGCCAGCACACGCCCCGTTTCATGCCGTGCTTTCGATCCGCTCGACGCGCCGCAAGCCACGCGGCAGCAGGCCGCCGCGCTGCGCACGGCTGCCGCCGTATTCGATCAGATCGGACCACTTCAAGGTCAGTTTGCGCGCGCCGGCGTAAAGGGTAACTTCGCCGGAACCTTCGGCGACCGTTGCGATTCCGGCCACGCGTTCCTCGCCGGACTTCAGTTTCGCCTTTGGAATCTCGATCAGCTTGTTGCCGCGGCCGCGCTCCAGTTCCGGCAGATCGGCGACGGAGAACATCAGCAGATGTCCTTCGGTGGTGACGACGACGATGCGGTCGCGTGCGGGATCGCTCACATACGCGGGCGCCAGCACCCGCGAGCCTTCGTCCATGCTGATCACCTGCTTGCCGGCCTTCTTGTTGGCGAGCAGCGCCTCGAAATTCGTGATGAAGCCATAGCCGGCATCGGTCGCGAGGACCAAGCGCGTATCGTTGTCGCCGATCGCGACAGCATCGAAACGCGCGTCCGGCGGCGGCGTGAAGCGGCCGGTCAGCGGTTCGCCGTTTCCGCGCGCGGAAGGCAGCGTGTGCGCGGGCGTGGAATAACTTCGGCCGGTGGAATCGATGAACGCGGCCTGCTGCGCGCTGCGCCCGCGTGTCGCGGCGAGAAAAGCATCGCCTTCGCGGTACGACAATTCGCGCGCCTCGACATCGTGACCGCGCGCCGCGCGCGCCCAGCCTTTCTGCGATAGCACGATCGTGACCGGCTCGGACACCACCAGTTCGCTTTCCGCCAGCGCCTGCGCCGCCGCACGTGCGACCAGCGGCGAGCGCCGCGCGTCGCCGTATTTCTCCGCGTCGGCCTTCAATTCCTGCTTGATCAGCGTGCGCAGGCGCTGCTTCGATTTCAGCGTGACCTCGATCTTCGCGCGTTCCTCTTCCAGTTCGTCGCGCTCGGCGTTGAGCTTCATCTCCTCCAGCCGCGCCAGTTGCCGCAACCGGGTTTCGAGGATGTAGTCGGCCTGTTCCTCGCTCAATTTGAAACGCTTGATCAGCGCGGGCTTCGGCTCGTCCTCGGTGCGCACGATCCGGATCACTTCATCCAGATTCAGGAATGCGATGCGCAGGCCTTCCAGCAGATGCAATCGGCGTTCGACTTTTTCCAATCGGAAACGCAGCCGCCGCGTCACCGTGTCGGAACGGAAGCGCAGCCATTCCTCGAGAATCTGCTTCAGCGTCTTGACCTGCGGCCGGCCATCCAGCCCGATCATGTTGAGGTTGACGCGGTAGCTACGTTCGAGATCGGTGGTGGCAAACAGGTGCTGCATCATCGCGTCCACGTCCACGCGGTTGCTGCGCGGGATCAGCACCAGCCGCACCGGATTTTCGTGATCGGATTCGTCGCGCAGGTCCTCCAGCATCGGCAGTTTCCTGGCGCGCATCTGCTGCGCGATCTGCTCGATTACGCGCGCGGGCGAGACCTGATGCGGCAGCGCCGTCACCACCACATTGCCGCGTTCTTCGGTGTACACCGCGCGGCAGCGCACCGAGCCGTTGCCGGTGGCGTACATCGCCAGCAGTTCATCGCGCGGCGTGATGATTTCCGCCTGCGTCGGGAAATCCGGGCCGCGCACGTGTTCGCACAACGCGGCGATGCTGGCTTCCGGTTCGTCCAGCAGATGGATGCACGCAGCCGCGACCTCGCGCAGATTGTGCGGCGGGATGTCGGTCGCCATGCCGACCGCGATGCCGGTGGAACCGTTCAACAAGACGTGCGGGAGGCGCGCGGGCAGCCATGACGGCTCTTTCAACGTGCCGTCGAAATTCGGCACCCATTCGACGGTGCCCATGCTCAATTCGCCGAGCAGCACCTCCGCGATCGGCGTCAATCGCGATTCGGTGTAGCGCATCGCCGCGAAGGACTTGGGATCGTCCGGCGAACCGAAATTGCCTTGCCCATCGATCAACCGATAACGGTAGGAGAACGGTTGCGCCATCAGCACCAGCGCTTCGTAGCACGCGCTGTCGCCGTGCGGGTGGAACTTGCCGATCACGTCACCGACCGTGCGCGCGGATTTCTTGGGCTTGGCGGTTGCCGCCAGACCGAGTTCGCTCATCGCATAGACGATGCGGCGCTGTACCGGCTTCAGCCCATCGCCGATAAAGGGCAGGGCGCGATCGAGCACCACGTACATCGAGTAGTCGAGATACGCGCGCTCGGCGTATTCGCGCAGCGGGATCTGTTCGAAGTTGGATTGAAGATTCATGTCTTGATTCAGTGCACGCGAATCGCGGAAATGCCGAGTTTCCGCAGCTGGTTCTGTACTCCGTCCGGCCCGGCCAGATGCGCCGCGCCGACGGCGATGAACACGGTTTGATGTTGATCCAGCATTTGCGCGATCTGCTGTGCCCAGCGCTGGTTCCGTTCGACCAACAAAGTCTTGTAGAGCACTGGATACTTTTCTCGCATGTCGGAGCTCTCCAGTGCCGCGATCGCGTCCACGTCGCCGCGCTGCCAGTCCTGCACCAGTTCTTTCAACTCAGTGGCCGCTTTGTCGTAGTCGTCCAGCGTGCTGCGCAGCAGCGAGATTTCCACCGGCTGCGGTTGATCGGCGAAGTAGCGTATCTGCTGCTCGGCGGTTTCCAGCCCGCGTACCGGTTTTCCGGACGCGGCAAACTCGTGGCGCAGTTGCTTGTCCACGCCCGATTCCGGATCGAATCCTGCCTTGATGATCGGCGCGACGGTGAGCGTCAGCGCCGCGAGCCAGGGCTTCATTACGTCCATAGCCTGCGGTTGCAAGCCGGCGGTCTGCGCGGCCGCGGCCACGCGCGCCTCATCGGCGGGACCCAATTCGCTGGAAAGCGGATGCGCCGCATCGATGCCGTACTGCATCACCAGCGGCTGCATCGTAGCCTGATCGTCATCAACTAGTTCGACGTAGAGCACGTTGCTGGCCTTCAGCGCATCGTCGAGCGCGGCGTAGTGCCATTGCGTGTCGTTCGGCAACACATGCACCGTGCCGAACAGGTACACGGTTGAACCGCCGCGCTGGATCTTCCAGAGCGCGGGATCGGCGCAGGCCGAAGCGGCGACGAGTAGCAACGCGAGTGCGATGAGCGAAAACCACCGATGTTTCATGTCCATCCGGGATGCGGCCGATTGGCCCGTGCATCCTATTGGAATGCACGCTGACGTGCAGCCTGTGGCAGATCGAGCGTTGCGTTACCGCGGTACGCGGTAGCCGCCCCGGACGCCGCGCGGGCTCATCGTGAGTTGCCAGAGCTGGTCGCGGCGCGCGCGGAAGGTTGCAGCGGAAGCGGACAAGTAATAACGCCACATCCGGCGGAAGCGTTCGTCGTAGCGCGAGTTCTTCGCAAGCTCCGGCCAGGCCGCGTCGAAATTGGCGCGCCAGGCCATCAGCGTCTTGTCGTAGTCGGCGCCGAAATTGTGCCAGTCCTCGACCACGAACAGCCCTTCCAGCGCGGGCGCGACTTGCGACGCCGCCGGTACCATGGAGTTCGGGAAAATGTATTTCTCGATCCAGGGATCGGGCCGGCTGGGCTCGCTGTTGACGCCAATGCAGTGGAGGAGATTCAGGCCGTCTTCTTTTACGCAGCGGCGGCAGACTTCGAAATAAGTGCGGTAATTCTTCCAGCCGACGTGTTCGAACATGCCGATCGAATATACCGCGTCGAATTTTTCGTCCAGCTCGCGGTAATCCTGCAGGCGGATTTCGATGGGTAATCCTTTGCACAACTTGCGCGCGAATTGCGCCTGTTGTTCCGACACGGTGACGCCGACGCCGGAAACACCGTAATTCTCCGCGGCATATTTCAGCGCTTCGCCCCAGCCGCAGCCGATGTCCAGCACGCGCATGCCGGGTTTCAGTTGCAGCTTGCGGCAGACCAGATCGAGCTTGGCGGCCTGCGCGTCATCCAGATTGTTCGCCTGCGCCCAGTAGCCGCAGGAATACACCAGCCGCTTGCCGAGCATCGCGGAGAACAAATCGTTGCCGAGGTCGTAGTGCGCCTTGCCGATCTTGAACGCGCGCCGGCCGCGCTGCAGGTTGATGAAGCGCGCGCGCAGGTGCGCCCGCAGCGTATCGAAATTCTTCAGATGCTCGTCGAGATGCGCGTCCAGCACGCGGAAGAAGAAGCCATCCAGATCGTCGGCGTCCCACCAGCCGTCCATGTAGGCCTCGCCCAGACCCAGCGAGCCGTGGGCGAAGGCGCGTGCGAACACGTGTTCGTCATGCACGCGCAGGTCCCAGGGACGGCCGCCATCCACTTTCACGTCCGCGAGGGCGAGCAGGTGTTCGGCGCGTTCGCGCAGGCGCGAGCCATGATGCCCGCTCGATTCGCCGTTCGAAACCGTGCCCGGTTTCGAAAAATCTCCAGAGAGATCGTTCATCCGTGGTTTCCTTTGCGCAATCCGTAGAGCAGTGGACAGGCGTCTTCATGCGCATCCCTGCGCGTGAAAGCGGCCATCCATGGCCGCACTTTTCAATGTCAGCAATCAAGTTGTTTTGATGCGCAACCGCCAGAGAATTGGGCAAGCTGCACATTGTAAGGCCAGCGCCGCGACCACCGCGTAGAGCGGCCTCACATCGTACAACACGCCGAGCACCGCGCTGCCGCCGAACCAGGCCAGACCGTAGATGGCATTGAACACGCCCATCACGGTGGCGCGCTTTTCTCGTGGAATGCGCTGCGCGACCGCCGCGCGCAACAGCGAATCGTGCGCGCCGAAACCCGCACCCCACAAGGCCATGCCGGCTACCGCGGCCCATTGTCCACCCAGGAACACCAGTGGCGCGTACAGCGCGGGAATGATCGTCGTCCACAACAGAACGCTCAAGCCTCGGCGATCGAACAGTTTGCCGAGAATCAATGCCGCGCCTCCGCCGGCAAGGCTGGCGAGCGAATACAAGATCGGAATCGCATCATTCGGCAATACGTGATCGGTGCTGAAGTGGAAGGCGATCAGCGCGAAATCGGCATAGCCGGCGGCGATCAGCGCGGTTGCGATCAGGAAAATTCTCAGTTCGCGAACCGCGTTCGGATCCTGCGGCGGAATCGCCGCGTGTGCGTCCATTTCCTGCGGCTGCGGGTAGCGCGCGCGCGCAATCAACAATGTCGCCATTGCTGCGATCGCCGGCAGCAGCAACCACGCGAACGCATGCCGATAGCCGCCGTGCAGAAACAAAACCAGAGAAGCGATCAGCGGGCCGAGCACCGCGCCGGTGGAATCGAGCGCTTCGTGCAGGCCGAAGGCCCAGCCTGCGCCGCCCATGTCTTTGGCCGCGTGCGAGAGCATCGCGTCGCGTGCGGGCGTGCGCAGGGCCTTGCCGCTGCGTTCCAGGATGATCAGCCCCGCCGCGACCGGCCAGTTGCCGGCCAGCGCCAGCGCCGGCACGGCGAAGAGATTGACCGCGTAACCGACGAGGGTGATCGCCCAATAGCGGCCGGTGCGGTCGGCCAGCAGGCCGGTGCCGAAGCGCAGCACGTATCCAAGCAGTTCGCCCGCGCCCGCGATCACCGCGACGATGAAACCTGTCGCGCCCAGCGTGCCGAGGAATGGTCCGGTAATCGAACGCGAGCCTTCGTAGGTCATGTCGGCGAACAGGCTGACGACGCCAATCAGGACGACGAAGCCCAATCCGCTGCGCGCTGCGTCCTTGCGCGGAATGGCTGCCATTCAGCGCACTACCGTCATCGAGCGGCGCGCATGATCGCTCACCTGCCGCGACACCGAACCAACCAGCCAACGCTTGGTCGCGCTCTTGCCGATATGACCAGTGATGACCAGTAGGATGCGCGGGATCATGGTTGCGGCTCCGTTCCGGAGGTGGTTTCGATGACCTCGCCCTTCGGCAGCAGATGCCCGTGCATCGAGAAGGCGTCGATTATTACCGCGCTCGCGACTACCGCCGCGATTGGACAAGCGTACTGCGCCTCGCCGTCGATGTGACGCGTCAAATATAAAGCACGCGGACGTCGGTCACGGCAACTTGTCCAGCTTGTCCTGCGTGACTGCACCGCCGGCCAGGCCGAACTCCGCCGGCAGTTCGGCGAAGAACAGCGAGAGGTTTTCGGTTTCGATCAGTTTCAGCAGGCGATCGGCTTCCTCGAAGGTAATCACAAAGTCAACCCGCACGGTCAGATCGCCGGCCAGTTCGAAGAAATGCTGTTCGCGCAACACGCCGTGCCGGCCGAAGCCGGCAATCGAACGAAAAGCGGTGCCGCCGTGGATGCCGAGTTTCTTCGCCTGTTCGAGCAGCCATTCGTAAAGGAGAATTCCGTGATGACGGCGGTTCTCGTGCACGAAGAAGCGCAGGTAAACGCCTTGTGTCCGCGTGATCATGCCCAGGCCCTCGCGAGTGCGTGGATCGAAACGAAACCGAGCAGCGTCATCGCCAGCGAGCCGATCAGGTGCAATCCGATGATCGCCAGCGCCCAGGCGTATTCCGCACGCAGCAACAGCGTCACGGTTTCCGCGGAAAAAGTTGAGAAGGTGGTCAGGCCGCCGAGGAAGCCGGCGGTGACGAACAGCCGCATTTCCGGCGACAGCGTCTGGAACTGCGCGAACGCGCCCATCGCCACGCCCATGATCAAGCCGCCCAACAGATTGGATGCGAGCGTGCCCAGCGGAATGGTCGGAAAAACCGGGTTCAAAGCCAAACCCAGCACGTAGCGCAGGCACGCACCCAAAAAGGCGCCACAGCCGATCGCGAAAAAGGAATAAAGCATGTCGGTTCCTCGATCTCCTTTCGGGAACCGCATGCGCGCGCAAGGCAAGTCGTCATTGCTGGCGACGTCTACACGCACCGGGTTGCCCGGTTGGTAGGCATCATCAGCCTTGCGGCGGTTCGGGGAGGAATGCCATCTCCCTTCATCTGTTCGCACGATGTTAGCGTACGAAGGCGGCCATTCTCAAGCGGCGAGCGAAACTGTGAGCAATCGCCGGTGCATCGAACTGAGTGATCGGAAACGCCTGACATCTTCCGGCGACAAATGCCGCTTTGCCGTGGCTCGTGCTGTGGAATAATCGGTTCCCGGGACGGTGGGCTCATTGAAGCCGACATCCGCTTCGCGGTGCGGCTCAATCCGCTCTCAAATGTTTCATTGACCGTCGCAATCGATGAGATCGTCACCCAACACACTCGCCGCCAGCCAGAAACTTCAGAGGACTTCGCAATGGACGACAACAAGCGCCGCGCGCTCGCTTCCGCGCTGAGCCAGATCGAAAAGCAGTTCGGCAAGGGTGCGGTGATGCGCATGGGCGATCGCAGCGCGGAAACGGTGGATGTTGTTTCCACCGGCTCGCTCGGGTTGGACGTCGCACTCGGCATTGGCGGCCTGCCGAGGGGCCGCGTGGTGGAAATCTACGGGCCGGAATCCTCGGGCAAGACCACGTTGACCCTGCAGGTGATCGCCAATTGCCAGCGCAACGGAGGCACCGCCGCGTTCGTGGATGCCGAACACGCGCTCGATCCGGGTTACGCCGAAAAGCTGGGCGTGAACGTCGATGATCTACTGGTGTCGCAGCCCGACACCGGCGAGCAGGCGCTCGAAATCGCCGACATGCTGGTGCGCTCCAACGCGGTGGACGTGGTGGTGGTGGACTCGGTGGCGGCGCTCACGCCCAAGGCCGAAATCGAAGGCGAGATGGGCGACAGCCACGTCGGTCTGCACGCGCGCCTGATGAGCCAGGCCTTGCGCAAGCTGACCGCAAACATCAAGCGATCAAACACTTTGGTGATCTTCATCAACCAGATTCGAATGAAGATCGGCGTGATGTTCGGCAACCCGGAAACCACCACCGGCGGTAACGCGCTGAAGTTCTATGCCTCGGTGCGCCTGGACATCCGCCGCATCGGCGCGGTCAAGAAGGGCGAGGAAGTGATTGGCTCGGAGACGCGCGTAAAAGTGGTGAAGAACAAGGTCGCGCCGCCGTTCCGGCAGGCCGAATTCGAGATCCTCTATGGCGAGGGCACGTCCTACGAAGGCGAGCTGATCGAGCTGGGCGTCAACAACAACCTGGTCGAAAAGTCCGGCGCCTGGTACAGCTACGGCGGGGAGCGCATCGGGCAGGGCAAGGAGAACGCCCGCCAATATTTCAAGGACAACCCGAGCGTCGCCAAGGAACTGGACGAAGCCTTGCGCGCCAAGTTGCTGACTGCCGTGCGCAACGGCGGTGGCGTGGTCGCGACCGAGGATGCAGAGCAAGTAGAGGCGTAACTCCAGGCGTCCATGCGTCGTTTCGGCAAGGATGAAAAGAAACAGCGCGACGAGCGCAGCGCCTACGATCGCGGTTTGTCCATGCTCGCGCGCCGCGAGCATTCGCAACGCGAGCTGCGCGTGCGATTGGAGCATGGCGGCTACGACGAAGCGGAGGCCGGCAAGGCGATCAAGCGCCTTGGTGAGCAGGAATATCAGGACGACGGCCGTTTCGGCGAGATGATCCTGCGTGCGCGCGTTTCGCAGGGCTACGGGCCAGCGCGCATCCGTGCGGAACTACGCTCGCACGGACTGACCGAAGCGGCGATTCGCGCGTTGCTGGATCAAGCGGAGGTCGACTGGAACGCGTTCGCCGCCGCGCAATTGCGCAAGAAGTACGGCCGCACGCCGGCCGCAGACCACACGGAACGCGGCAAACGCGCGGCCTTCCTCTTGCGCCGCGGCTTTTCCGCCGCCACAGTAAGGGCCGTTACGCACGCAGAAATCGACGACGCGGGCGCCGCGGATTGATGGCGGAGAGCACGGGTCGCCGAGAGCGTGCCCGTTTCCAAAATCGCCCGCATGAAAACCGCCGAAATACGCTCGACATTTCTTGAGTTCTTCCGCGACCGCGGCCACGCCATTGTGCCTTCGGCCACGCTGGTGCCGGCCAGCGATCCGACGCTGCTGTTCACCAACTCGGGGATGGTGCAATTCAAGAACGTATTCCTGGGCAGCGAAAAGCTGCCCTACGTGCGCGCGGTGGACGTGCAACGATGCCTGCGCGCGGGCGGCAAGCACAACGATCTGGATTCGGTCGGCTACACCGCGCGCCATCACACCTTCTTCGAGATGCTGGGCAACTGGTCGTTCGGCGATTACTTCAAGAAGGACGCGATCGTCTGGGCATGGGAACTGTTGACGGGAGTTTTCAAGCTGCCCGCGGATCGCTTGTGGGTGACGGTCTACCACACCGACGACGAGTCCTACGCGATCTGGAAAGATGTGATCGGCGTGCCGCCCGAGCGTATCGTGCGCATCGGCGACAACAAGGGTGCGCCGTTCGCTTCCGACAATTTCTGGCAGATGGCCGACACGGGCCCGTGCGGCCCGTGCACGGAAATCTTCTACGATCACGGCCCGGATGTGCCGGGCGGTCCGCCGGGTTCGAAAGACGAGGATGGCGACCGCTACATCGAAATCTGGAATCTGGTGTTCATGCAGTTCGACCGCGCGGCGGACGGCACGCTATCGCCGCTGCCCGCGCCGTGCGTGGACACCGGCATGGGCCTGGAGCGCCTCGCCGCGGTGCTGCAGCACGTGCATTCCAATTACGAGATCGATCTGTTCGCACATTTGATCGATGCCGCCGCGCGTCTGACGAACACGAAAGATTGCGAAAACAAATCGCTGCGCGTGATCGCCGATCACATCCGCGCCTGCGCATTCCTGATCGTGGACGGCGTGCTGCCATCCAACGAAGGCCGCGGCTACGTGCTGCGCCGGATCATCCGCCGTGCGCTACGGCATGGATACATGCTGGGCGTGCGCGGCGAATTCTTCTGGAAGATGGTCGCGCCGCTGGTCGCGGAAATGGGTGAGGCTTACCCCGAGCTGGCGAAGAAGCAGAAGTTCGTCGAGGAAGCATTGCGCGCCGAAGAGCAACGCTTCGGCGAAACCCTGGAGCAGGGCATGCGAATCTTCGACGATGTCGCTGCGCGCGCGCACAATCGCATCATCGCCGGCGAAGACGCTTTCAAGCTCTACGACACCTACGGGTTCCCGGTGGATCTCACCTCCGACATCGCGCGCGAACGCGGGCTGAGCGTAGACATGGAAGGCTTCGAGCGCGCTATGAATGATCAGCGCGAACGCGCGCGCAGCGCCAGCAAGTTCGAGAGCAAGGGCCAGATTCCCGCGGATGTCGCGAGCAGGCTCGCTCCTACCGAGTTCTGCGGTTACGAGACGCTGGAAGCGGATGGAAAAATCATCGCGATCCTGCGCGAAGGCCGCGCGGTCGAATCGCTGGCACCGGGCGAAAGCGGCTCGGTGATTCTCGATCGCACGCCTTTCTATGCCGAATCCGGCGGCCAGATCGGCGATGCCGGTGCGCTGGAGCTCGCGGCGGGAAGATTCATCGTCAGCGACACGCAAAAACTCGGTGGGCAATTCCACGCGCATCTCGGCGAATGGAAGGGCGATGCGTCATTGCGCGTAGGCGATACCGCACACGCCCGCGTGGACGGCGCGCGGCGGCAGGCGACAGTATTGAATCACTCGGCGACGCATCTGCTGCACTCCGCGCTGCGGCAGGTGCTGGGCGAGCACGTCACGCAGAAAGGCTCACTGGTCGCACCCGATCGCCTGCGCTTCGACTTCTCGCATTTCCAGGCGGTGACGCGTGAGGAACTGCGACGTATCGAGGACCTGGTCAATGCGCAAATTCGCAAAAACGACGAAGCCGAAGTGCACCAGATGGGCTATCAGGAAGCGCTTGACTTCGGCGCGATGGCGTTGTTCGGCGAAAAGTACGGCGACCGTGTGCGCGTGCTGAGGATGGGCGGCTTCTCGACCGAACTCTGCGGCGGCACCCACGTCTCTCGCACCGGCGACATCGGACTGTTCAAGATCGTGTCCGAATCGGGCGTAGCCGCGGGCATCCGCCGCATCGAGGCCGTGACCGGCGCGGGCGCGATCGCGCTGGTGGATGACGAGGAGCGCAGGCTCGCTGAAGTTGCCGGGTTGCTTTCCAGCAGCCCCAGTGACGTCGCAGAAAAATTGCGCCAGATGCTGGAGCGTCAGAGAAAACTCGAACGCGAACTGGATGCATTGAAAGCCAAGGCTGCGGGTGCCGCGACCGGTGACCTTGCTTCGCAAGCGCAAGAGATCGATGGCATCAAACTGATCGCCGCGCGCGCCGACGGCATGGATGCGAAGGCGCTGCGCGACGCGGTCGATACGCTCAAGCAGAAGCTGCGCGACTGCGTGGTGCTGCTGGCATCCGGCAGCGACGGCAAAGTCGCACTGATCGCCGGCGTGCACGGCTCTGCGTTAGACAAGGTGAAAGCCGGAGAGGTGGTCGCACACGTCGCTTCGCAGATCGGCGGCAAGGGCGGCGGCAGGGCCGACATGGCTCAAGGCGGCGGCGCCGATTCGCCCGCGCTGGATCAGGCATTGCGCAAACTGCCGCAGTGGCTCAGCGAGCGCTGGGCATGACTAACGGCATAGGCTGCTTCGTACAATACTGATTTCATTGCGCCGCGCGGCCGGCGTGGGCTAGTATTTCAGATCGCTCGCTCGAAGCAGCAAATGCCGGGCAGCGAAGGACTCCGGGGAGGCGGCGACCCGGCAAATCGTCGGATCGCACCATGCAGCCCCGGGATTTTCGGGGACGGATGCGGGTCTGACGCCCTGACGATCAGGAGTATCGACATGTTGATTCTGACCCGCCGAGTGGGCGAAACGCTGATGATCGGCGAGCAGGTGACCGTCACCGTGCTGGGTGTCAAGGGCAACCAGGTGCGGATCGGCATCAACGCGCCCAAGGATGTGGCGGTGCACCGCGAAGAGATTTTCCAGCGCATCAAGCACGAGCAGCCCTCCGAAAACGCGCCCGGTTCTTCCGGAACCGGTTGAGCTTTACCGCTTATCCATGCGTGGCTATGCTTGCGCGCTGATGTCGCGCGCGAACGCTCTTGCGCGTCAATCGCAGTTTGATGATCGGAGAGGTGCCCGAGAGGTCGAGCGTGAGGCGTTTGCGAGAGTCCGGGGACTCTCGCGCCGAACGCGAGGGTGAGCCAGGGATGGCGAGCGGTCGAAGCGCAAGTGCTTTGATCGTGCCTTGATGGCACGATCAGCTTGCGCTGAGGAGGAGGCAGGTTGCCGACTGGAAGCAGCACCAAGGATGGTTGCTTGCAGAATTGATTTTTCGATTCGGAGAGATGCCCGAGAGGCCGAAGGGGCTCCCCTGCTAAGGGAGTATCGGGTCAAAAGCCTGATCGAGGGTTCGACAAATTTGTCTGGAACAAATTTGGACTGCCGAAGGCAGGCCCTGAGCGAAGCGAAGGGCGAGGCTCATGGACGAGCCGAGCAATCCCGAACGGGGCTAAATCTTGCGAGTCGAAAGTTCACACGCGATGCGATAGTTTCAAACAATCCGGAGAGATGCCCGAGAGGCCGAAGGGGCTCCCCTGCTAAGGGAGTATCGGGTCAAAAGCCTGATCGAGGGTTCGAATCCCTCTCTCTCCGCCAGTTTCAAGCAAGTTTCGTTGACGCGTTCACGTCAACCCGGAATAATTGTGCGTTCACCGCTGACCAAGGATGGTTATGCGAGCGACGCGACAAAACGATTTCCACGCGCCCGTAGCTCAGTTGGATAGAGTACCAGGCTACGAACTTGGTGGTCGGGAGTTCGAATCTCTCCGGGCGCGCCATTTCTTTTCGAGGCCGGCGAATACTGCATCGCCGGCCTTTTCGTTTGTGGCTGCGTCTGCACGCCGGCATCGCTAGCATCCGCGCATGGCCTTCGACTGGCTGCCGGATCCGGAAGCGTACGAACACCCGCGGCTCTCGTGGCTGATCGAATGCGGATTCGAAGTCACGGTGTGGGCGCTGTACCGGCGCGAGAAGCTGTTGCCGCCGGACTTCCGCCTGCACGCCGGAACGCTGATCGTTTCGAATCATCAGCGCGAATCGGACGTGCCGATCCTCGCGACTGCCCTCTGCCGGCGCGATGGCGTCCGTATCCTCGATTCATTGCCGTTCTTCGCGATGCGCGAGGACCTGCTGCGGCGCGATGCGCTCGCCAAGCTGTTGTGGACCTGGCCGCGCTGGATCGCGCGAACACTGGCGCTGATTCCCCTGCACTGGTTTTTCGAGGCCATCCGCACGCGGCCGCTGCGGCGGTTACGTGAATTCACGCTGGGCGAAACGCAGGAGGCGCTGATCGCGTGTGGTCTGGGCGATGCCTCACCGGCATCGGTGTTCAATACGCGCGGTTTGCGCGAAATCGCCGCGCGGCAGAGTCCTTTGCCCGAGCGCGTGTGCGATATCGACCTGGGCGCGGCGTGGCGCACCTACTGGGGCGTGCGCCGACTTCGCCCGGGCGCGCTGTCGAGACTGACGCCGCGGTTTCGCCAAACCATCGAAACGCATCTCGAATGCCTGACCGAGCTGCTCGCCGCGCACCGCACGCTGTACATCGCACCCGAAGGCACGATTTCTCCGGATGGCCGTTTCGGCCGGGTGCGCGCAGGTCCGTGGGAAGTCTGTACACGCGTGCCCGCAGCACCCGGCATACGGCCGGTCGCGCTCAGTTACGATGCGCTGGCACCGGGGCGCTTGCGCGTGGTGGTGTGTGCAGGCGCGCTGGAGCCGCCACGGTTGCGCAGTCGCCGCGATTTCGACTCGGACTTGCGTACGCGGATATTGAAGTTGTGCGCGGTCACGCCGAGCCATCTCCTGGCGAAGTTTCTCCGCGATGGGCCGCCGCGCTTCGCCGCGGAGGATCTGGTGGACTGGCTGAGGCGGGGCAGTGAAGGTGCCCGCGACGCGGGCTTGATCCTCGACCCTCTATGGTCGCGGCGATCGCCCCTCGAACTGGCGCGCGGACGCCTCGACTGGCTGCGGCGCAAGCGATTGGTCGAGCGCGAGGCGGACGCGTGGTGCAATCGCTGGCCGCGCGATGCCGCGCCCGGCTGGGGCATGCCGGAGAACATCGTGCCTTATCTTGCAAATTCCCTGGAGGATTTCGCACCGCAACTGGCGCGGATGCCGCTGTCGTGAAGCTGGCACATGCATTGCGGGTGATGGCGCGGCCGAAGGTGTTCCTGCCGATTCTGCTGGCAGGCGCGCTGTTCTTCCTCGCCATTTCGCTGGGCGACATAGGCAAGGTGATGGGGCGCATTCGGGCGATCCCGCTGCTGAATCTGGGCGCCGCGCTCGGCTGTGCGGCGATCTATCTGATCTTCAAGTCGCTGCAATTGCACCTGCTGTTGAACGATTTGGGGGCGCATCCGCAACGCAAGCGCTTCGCGCTGGCCTTCGCAGTCGGCGAACTGGCGGTGACGTTTCCGTTGGGCATCTTTTCGCAGAACTGGGTGCTGTCGGAAGAAGACCGCATCCATTTCGGGCGCAGCTCTGCAGCGACGGTCGTGATGTTGCTGATGGAAATCGCCGTGGTGCTGCTGCTGCTGGCCATTGTCGGCATTCCCGGCTGGCCCCCTCTGCGGCCGCTTGCGGGGGTTCTGCTGGTCATGATCGCGGCATTGATGTTCGGCGTACTGCATTTCGAATCGTTCGCGCAGAGGTTGGCGGGCCGGGTGAAGAACGAGAAGCTGCACAAGGCGCTGGACGAGACTGTCGGACTGATCCGCGGTCTGAAGCGCCTCGCGGCGCTGCGCGTGCTGTTTGTGAACTTCGCGATCACCGCGGTTTATCTGGGCGCGCTGTGCGCGGCCTTCATGGCGATCGGCCACGGCGTAGGCGAGGATCAGCTCACCTACGTACAGGCGGCCACCATCTATTGTTTTTCTCTTGCCGCAGTGCTGCTGACCGGCGGCCTTTCCGGACAGATCGGCACGATCGAAATCATCGGCATGAACGCCGCACGCGCTTGGGGCGTGGGCTACACCGACGGCTTGGCGCTGATGCTGGGGTTTCGCGTCGCCTGGACCGGCTCGATGTGGCTGCTGAACACACCGATCGCGGTCATGTTCTGGCGCGCGCTGCGTCCGCGCGCAGAGGAGCGGGAAGCGGCGCATCGATCGCCGCAAGAAAATTCTTGACCGTTTGCGCGCTGCCGATGTGGGGCATCCCCGATGCCGCTTCCGCGCGCGGCAGGTCACGCGGAATGTCCAATTCCTTCTGCGTGCTCGACCAGACGTGTCCGTGCTCGCGATGGAAGCGCGCGAGATACTCCTGCTCGCTCTGGCCCGGTGTGGGCACGAACAGCGCACGCTTGCCGAGGTTCGCCAGTTCCATCAACGTCGTGTAGCCGGAGCGCGTCACGACCACGCGCGCACGGTTCAACATTTCCGCCTGCGCTCGGCGGTCGAGATAACCGTGCACCTGCGCGTGGCCAATCGTACGCACTTCGCCGGCCCGTTGCGGTTTGCCCAGCGTCACCACGATGCGGCCGCGCAGTTTCGGCAGCGCCGCCAGCACGCGTTCCGTCAGCATGGACTGATGCGGTTCCACACCGGAGATCGAAAAGAAATAGTCGATGTCTTCCGGCACGTCCATGCGCTCCACGCCCGACAGCGGGCCGATGTAGCGCAGCCTTCCTTCACCCCAATCGATCGCGGGATCGTGCCCCAATTCGCCGGAAATGCCACCGTCCGCTTCGGCATCGGGAATCAGGATTTGCGCGAAGCCGCGCAAGAGCCGCCGTTGACCGCGCTCGACCTCGCGCTCCAGCCAGCGGAGACGGAACGGCACCAGTTGCCGCAGCGAATGCAGGATGCAGAAGCTCGGCACTTCGCGCGACCACACGCCGAAGCGGCTGTCGGAAACGATGCAATCGAGACCGCGTTGCGCGACCAGTTTTTCCGTCAGCTTCTGCTCGCGCTTGAACAGCGCGAATACGCGCGGCATGTCCAGACTCATGCGCAGATAGAAGATCGCGGGATGGCGGCTGAAAGGCTTCGGAATATCGCGTTCCTCGATGAATTCGCACGTGCCGCGCAATTCCGAGCGCAGCAGATCCATCCCGGGACCGGGCGCCATCAGCACCGCCACGGTATCGCCTCGCGCCAGCAGTGCGCGAATCAGCAGCAGGCTGCGCGTGGCGTGGCCGAGTCCCCAGTCGTGTACCGCGAACAGAACGCGCTTGCTCATCGCTCAGCGATCGCGATGCACGATGTAGCCGGCTATCCAGCGCAGCGGCTGCGCAGCGTCATCCAGCGGATCCAACGTGCGCAGGGCTTCCGCATACAGCATGTCGCAACGTTCGCTCGCACCCTGGGTGCCGAGCAGGGCAGGGAAGGTGGATTTGCCGTGCGCGGCGTCTGCGCCTTGTGCCTTGCCGATCACCGCCGTGTCGCCTTGCACGTCGAGCAGATCATCGCGGATCTGGAACGCCAACCCGACCAGCGAAGCGAAACGATCCAGCGCGGCACAGGTTTCCGCATCCGCATCCGGCGCGGCGAGGCAGGCGAGTTTCACGCATGCACGGATCAGGCACCCGGTCTTGCGCCGGTGCATGTCTTCCAATTGCGCGAGATCGAGCCGCCGATGTTCGGATTCCAGATCGACTGCTTGTCCGCCGGTCATTCCCAGCGAGCCCGTCGCTTCGGCCAGTGCGCGCACCATCGCGATGCGCGCTTCGGCATTGCCGTGCGCGTTCGAGAGCACGCAAAAGGCCAGCGTCTGCAGTGCATCGCCGGCGAGGATGGCGGTGGCCACATTGAAGGCGACGTGCGTGGTCGGGCGGCCCCGGCGGAGCGCGTCATCATCCATGGCCGGCAGATCGTCGTGGATCAGCGAGAAGGCATGGATCAGTTCCACCGCACACGCGGCGTCATCGACCGCTTCCGGTTGCAGGCCCAGCGTTTCGGCCGCCGCGTAGCACAGCAACGGACGCATGCGCTTCCCCCCGCCGAGCGTGGCGTAGCGCATCGCCTGATGCAGGGAATGCGGTTCGGCTTTCGGGTTCGGCAGATGCATGTCCAGCAAATGCTCGACGCGCGTGCGATAGTCCTCCACGCGGCTCTCGAACAAGCCTTCGAAGCGGCTTTCACGCACCATGGTGCTGAGGCTCACGTCAGATTCCCTTCCTCGCTCGCGACCGCGGCATGGTAGCACCATGCAGCATGGCCGCAGTGTGCATGTGGCGTTGACGCGAGCTTGTGCTATATAGTCGAACACAGCCTGCGATCAAAGGAGTGAACGCATGCCATTGCACACTTCTGCGGCGCCGCGGACGCGCTATCAGGACGAGATTCTGCCGCGCGTTTCGCGCACGTTCGCGCTCACCATCCCGCAGCTGCCCAAGCCGCTGCGCCGGGTGGTGACGAACTTCTACCTGCTTTGCCGCATCGCCGACACGATCGAGGACGAGTCCTCCCTGGGCGTGTCGCAGAAACAGTATTTTCACGAAAGCTTCATCGAAGTAGTCGCGGGCAATGGCGATGCCGAGCGTTTTGCTCTGGAACTGGCGCCGCTGCTGATCCGCGATGCGCTGGATGCCGAGCGCGATCTGGTGGCCCACAGCGGCGAGGTGCTGGAGGTCACGCGGGGTTTCAATCCGGTGCAGCGGGAGGCGTTGTCGCGTTGCATCCGCATCATGTGCTCGGGCATGCCGCGCTACGAGCGCGCCGCCAGCGTGGCCGGTCTGCGGGACCAGCGCGCGCTGGACCAGTATTGCTATTACGTCGCCGGAGTGGTGGGAGAAACCCTCACCGAACTGTTCTGCGACTGGTCGCCGGAGATCGCGTCGAACCGCGAAAAGATGCTGAAGCTCGGCGTGTCGTTCGGCCAGGGCCTGCAGATGGTCAACATCCTCAAGGATTTCTGGGAAGACCACGACCGCGGTGTGTGCTGGCTGCCGCAGAACCTGTTCCGCAAGGTCGGCGTGGAGCTGGAAGAGCTGGACAGCGATTCGGTCTATCAACCGGCTTTCGGCGAAGCCTATGCGCGTCTGATCAGCATCGCGCACGGACATCTGCAGAACGGTTTCGAATACACGCTGCTGATCCCGGAAGGCGAATCGGGCATCCGCCGGTTCTGCCTGCTGGCATTGGGGCTGGCGGTACAGACGCTGCAATTGATCCACCAGCGGCCGGCCTTCAAGTGCGGCAGCGAGGTCAAGGTGTCGCATCGCGTCGTCACCAACACATTGATCGTGACGCATCTGTTCGCGGGCTACGATCAGGTGCTGCGCCGCTGGTTCTCGAGGCTGGGCCGCGATCTTCCATTGCAAGCAACCGACGCACCCGTATCGCCGGCGCTGGCGCACTGAACCGTGAACGCGCGCGCACTCCCGCAGTCGCACCGTGCCGAGGCCGGCGGGGCAGCGGCCGATCCGCTGCAGTCGGCGATCGACCGCGCGCGCACGCACGTTTTTGCCGTCCAGCACGCCGACGGCTGCTGGTGCCACGAGTTGGAAGCCGACTGCACCATTCCCGCCGAATACGTGTTGATGATGCATTACTTCGGCGAGCGCGAGCCGCTGCTGGAACGGCGCATCGGTGCGTACCTGCGTCGCCGCCAGAACGCGGATGGCGGCTGGCCACTGTACGAAGCCGGCGCGAGTGACATCAGTTGCAGCGTCAAGGCGTATTTCGCGCTGAAGCTGATCGGCGACGACTGCCAAGCGCCGCACATGCAGCGCGCGCGCGCGGCGGTCCTCGGCATGGGCGGTGCCGCGCGCGCCAACGTCTTCACCCGCATCACGCTGGCGTTGTTCGGTGAGCTGCCTTGGCGCGGCACGCCGTGGGTGCCGGTGGAAGTGGTGCTGCTGCCGCGCTGGTTCCCGTTCCACCTGAGTCGCGTGTCGTACTGGTCGCGGACGGTGGTGATGCCGCTGGCGGTGCTGTGCAGTCTGAAACCGCGCGCGAAGAATCCGCTCGACGTGCATGTGCGCGAATTGTTCGTCACGCCGCCGGAAGAGGAGAAGCATTACTTCCCGCCGCCGAAATCTTTCGCCGCGCGCCTGTTCCTGTGGCTGGATGCATTCGGCCGCGCGGTCGAACCGCACATGCCGCGACGATTGCGCGCGCGTGCACTGCAACGCGCGAAGGAGTGGATCCTGGCGCGGCTCAACGGCGAATTCGGTCTTGGCGCGATCTTTCCTGCGATGGTGAATGCCTGCGAAGCCCTGCCGCTGCTGGGCCATGCGGAAGACGATCCGCACTGGCTGCAGGCGCGACAGGCCTTGCGCGATCTGCTGGTGACGCACGGCGGGGAAACCTATTGCCAGCCGTGTACGTCGCCGGTGTGGGATACCGGGCTCACCTGTCTCGCCTTGCAGGAAGATTTGCGCGGTACGCCTTCGCCGCAACTGGAGCGCGCACTGGAATGGCTGCGTCGAGAACAACTGGACGAAGCGCAAGGCGACTGGAGCGACACGCATCCGCAGCTTCGAGGCGGCGGTTGGGCATTCCAGTACAAGAACGACTGGTATCCGGATCTGGACGATACGGCGGTGTGCGCCTGGGCGATGCATCGCTTCGATCGAGAGCGCTACGCGCGCCCGATCGAACGCGCGGCGGACTGGCTCATCGGCATGCAGTCTCGCAACGGCGGCTTCGCTTCGTTCGATGCCGACAACGATCAGTTGTGGATGAACCAGATTCCGTTCGCCGACCATGGTGCGTTGCTCGATCCGCCGACCAGCGACGTCAGCGCGCGCGTGTTGACGCTGCTGGCGTGGCTGCGACGTAACAAGGACGAAAAAGCGCGTGAACGCGTGATGGAGTTCTTGCGCCGCGAACAAACCGAAGAAGGCGCGTGGTTCGGCCGCTGGGGTACCAATTACATTTACGGCACCTGGTCGGTGCTGACCGCGTTCGCCGCAGCGGGAGTGCCGAAAGATGCGCCGGAAATCCGCCGCGCGGCCGCATGGCTGAAATCACGCCAGCGCGAAGACGGCGGCTGGGGCGAAACCAACGACAGCT
>DAIOUL010000010.1:0-51647 GCA_036759545.1 Rhodanobacteraceae bacterium | reverse complement strand
TCAGGAACTCTTCCGCCATCTTGTCGCGCAGCTTCTGCGACTTCTTGTCGGTGATGCCATACTTGTCGGCGGTCTTCTGGAACTTGCCATACAGCTCGCGCAGGACATCCATGCGTCGCGCCACTTCCGCAGGATCGGGGCCGCTCGGGCCGGCGTCCTCATCAGCGGGCGTTTCTTCCTCTTCGTCCTCGTCGGTTTCCGCGTCGCTGTCCAGTTCTGCGGCGGGCGCGGTGACGCCGAATTCCTCGGCGGGAATTTCCTGGTCGGCGAAGCCGGCGATGATCTCGCTCATACGGCGCTTGCCGTCGAGATGCTGGTCGTATTCCTCCAGCAACAGGCCGATCGCCCACGGAAAACTGGCGAGCGCGGTCTGCACCTGGTTCAGGCCTTCCTCGATGCGCTTGGCGATAGCGATCTCGCCTTCGCGGGTCAGCAGTTCCACCGTGCCCATCTCGCGCATGTACATGCGCACCGGGTCGGTGGTGCGGCCGACTTCTGCGTCCACGGCGGACAACATCGCCACCGCTTCTTCGGTGGCCGTCTCGTCGTCCTCGGTGCTGGCGGCGGGCGCGTCGGGCAGCAGCAACTCGGTATCGGGTGCGACCTCGTGCACCTCGATGCCCATGCCGTTGATCATGCCGATGATGTCTTCGATCTGCTCCGGATCGACGATGTCGTCGGGCAGGTGATCGTTGACCTCGGCGTAAGTCAGGTAACCCTGCTCACGGCCCTTGGTGATCAACTGCTTGATTTCGGATTGCTGCTGGGGGAGGTTTTCCATGGGGGGAACCGCGGGAAAGACGAACCGGCAAGTGTAGCTGATTTGGCGATCTTTTGACCAGTTTTCAAGCGAAAAGATCGCGCCGCGAACGGCCTCCGCGGGGCGGAAAATCCATGCAAGAAACGCGCGAGGAGGAGGCGACGGGGGAATCGTAACAACGACTTCGGAGCGTGCTGTTCTTCAAGAGTGCGGCCAAAGCCGCCATCCATGGCCAAGAGCTCCGTGGCCGCTTTTAGTCTCCACCACCGAAACAAACCGAGAGCCCGGGCCTGTTACATCAGCAACGATCACGGACGATCGCAAAATGAAAGTATCTGTAGGGCGGGCATTGCCCGCCATGGTTGTGGCGTGAGTTCGGGTAAACGGCGGACAATGTCCGCCCTACGCCCGCTGCTCTTCAGTTACGCCTTGAGCCAGAACGTCACGGGGCCATCGTTGACCAGATGCACCCTCATGTGCGCGCCGAAGCGGCCGGTTTCAACCGGGACGTGCGCGGCGCGCGCGAGTTCCACCAGGCGTCCGAACCACTGCTTCCCGTCTTCCGGAGCAGCCGCGGAGGTGAAGCTGGGCCGCATGCCCTTGGTGGTATCGGCGGCCAGCGTGAATTGCGGCACCAGCAGCAGGCCGCCGCGCACGTCCGTCACCGAGCGGTTCATCCGCCCGGCGTCATCCGCGAACACGCGATAGCCCAGCAGGCGTTCGCACATGCGCCGCGCTTGCGCGTCGCCATCATTCGGTTCCACCGCGACCAGCACCAGCAAACCGGCGCCGATCGAACCGACGGTCTCGCCGTCGACTTCGACACGCGCTTCAGTGACGCGCTGGATCAGGGAGATCATGCCGAGAGCGTAGCAACATTCTTGGCTACACTCGCGCGATGCGCTGGTACACCTCGCTTCTCTACGCGGCTCTGCGCGCGGCATCGGGTTTGCCGCTGCGCTTCTGGCAGGCTCTGGGCGCGGCGCTGGGGGGGCTGTTCTGGCTGCTGCCCACGCGCAAGCGCGCGATCGTGCAGATCAATCTCTCCCGCGTGCGTCCGCAACTGGATCAAGCCGCACGCAAGGAATTGGCGCGCGAGTGCCTGATCGAAACCGGCAAGTCGCTGCTGGAAGTGTTCGGCATCTGGACGCGCATCGAACGCACGCTCGGCGCCGTGCGCGAGGTGCGTGGCGGCGAGCTGTTCGACGCGGCGCTCGGCAGCGGCAAAGGCCTGATCCTGTGCGCGCCGCATCTGGGCAGTTGGGAAGTGGCCAATTACTGGATCGGCAAGCGAACGCCGTTCGCCACGTTCTACACGCAGCCGCGTTATCCGCAACTGGAATTGCTCTTGCGCGCGTTGCGCGAAGGCGGCGCCTCGATCCAGTTTCCGATCGACGATTCCGGCGTGCGGCGCGTGTTCCGTCACTTGGGAAATGGCGGCGTGGTGTCGATCATGCCCGACCACGTGCCGCGCAGCGGCGGCATCGTGGCGCCGTTCTTCGGCGTGCCGGCGCTGACGATGACGCTGTTGCCACGCCTGCTGCGCCGCACGCAGGCCAACGTGCTGATGCTGTTCGTCGAGCGGTTGCCGAAGGCGGCAGGCTTCGTCATCCACTTCCGTGAAACGCCCGCCGCATTGCGCGATCACGATCTTTCGATCGCATGCACGGCGTTGAACGCGGCGGTCGCCGAATGCGTGGAAATCGCTTTCGCGCAGTACCAATGGAACTACAAGCGTTTCAAGCCCCGGCCGGGCAGCGGAATGCCGGATATCTATCGTTCGCACGTGGTGGAGAGCGCAAGCTGATGCGCTGGTACGTCGCACTCACCTGGACAGCGTTGCGCATGTTGGGCGCGCTGCCGTTGCGCACGCTGTATGCGCTGGGCACGACGCTGGGCGTGATGCTCTGGTGGCGCAAGCACGCGCGCGAGCGCGTGCATACCGAAGTCAGCTTGACGCTGGCCTGCCCCAAACTCACCGAAGCGTCGCGCGCGCGCCTGACTAAACTCTGCCTGATCGAAACCGGACATGCGGTGACCGAACTCGCCGCGGTATGGGGCCGCGGTGCGTTGCACGCGCTCGAACTGGTGCGCGAGGTGCGCGGGCAGGAGCTGTTCGAAGCCGCAGTGAACGCGCGGCGCGGACTGATCATCGCCGCGCCGCACCTGGGTTGCTGGGAAATATTGAATCACTGGCTCAGCAGCCGCACGCCGATCGCGATCCTGTATGCGCCGCCGCGCGATGTCGCGTTCGAAGCGATGCTGCGACGCGCGCGCGGCGGACTGGCGCCGCAACAGGTACGCGCCGACGGCATTGGCGTACGGATGCTGTACAAGCGCCTCAGCGCCGGCGGTGTAGTCGGCATTCTTCCCGATCAGCAGCCCAAGCGCGGCGAAGGGCAGTTCGCGCCGTTCTTCGGTGTCGAAGCGAACACCATGGTGCTGCTGCCGCGCATGGCGCACCGCACCGGGGCGGAGGTGCTGTTCGCCTTCGCCGAACGCCTGAAACAGGGCGAGGGATTTCGTATCCATTTTCTGCCGGCGCCGAAAGACATCGCCAATGAGGACCTGCGCGTGGCATGCACCGCGTTGAACCGCGGCGTACAGGACTGCGTGGAGCTCGCGTTCACCCAGTACCAGTGGACTTACAAGCGCTGGTCCGAGCGGCCCGATCCGTACGAGCACGATCCGTATTGGCTGGCACGGCAGCGGCGGTGAAACGTGAGACGAGTGCTCTGCGCTCGCTCAGACGTCGACGTAAAGCGTTCGCAGCTTCGTCTCACGTCTTACGTCTCACGTCTAATCGTTTCAGAAACACCCGCATCTCCTTCGCCGCCTGCACGTCGCCGCGTCTTTCCGCCACGGCGATGCCTTCGCGCCAAGCGTCTGCTGCGGCAGCTTGCTCGCCGAGCGCGAGTTGCGCCTTGCCCAGCAGCTTCCACGCGGCGGAATAGCGCGGGTCGAACGTCAGCGCTTCGCGCAACTGGATCACGGCTTCCGCGGCATCTCCCGCTTCCAGCAGCGCGCTGCCGAGCGAATAGCGCAGCAGCGCGCCGTCGCGCGGACCGCGCAGTTGCGCACGTAAGGCGTCAATGCGTGGTTCGTTCATGCTCTCATTGTCGCGCGGCGTCCGTACGGGCGGGTGAACTCAGCGCTCCGATTTCGTATAGCGCCAGTAGTCGTCCGGATATATCGCCGTGGGCTGCGCCGGTTCCGGCGGTTTCTCGCCGCGGCGCAATGCCGCCAGCGTCGGCGCGTTCCACACCACAAGCCACACCGAGCGAAACGGCTGCACGAACACCGCGTAGCGCAGATCGGCTGTGTCGAGATTGCTCGGATATTCGACGATCAATCCGTCGGGATGCTTGCGCGCCCAATCCTGCAGGTAACCGCCCTCGTACAGGCGATCAATCGGCTGTTTCAGCCGGCCCAGAAAATGGAACTGGCCTTCGTAGATGTCCAGGTTGCCGATCGCGTGGCCTTGGTCTTGCGCACGCGCCAATAGCCGCGATACCGGCGCGAGATTGAATGCGGGCCACAGTGTCAGCGTGAACAACAGATACGCCGCTGCGGTGCCGACCAGACTGGCGAAAGCGATGCGCCGCAATTCGCCGCGGCCGCGCAGCAGCATCAGTGCACCGAGCAGCAGGTACAGCACGCCGAACGGCGCGCTCTCAGAGGAAAGGTCGCGCAACCAGTGGTCGCTGACGTGTCCGCTCGCCACCAGCGGCGGTAACGCGAAAAGCACGATCGCCATGGCGAACGAACCGATCGCGAGCGGCCATGGTCCCCACCACGCGCTGCCCGCCGCGTCGGGCTTGCGTTCGCGCCACTGCGCGATGGCGCAGGCGATCAACATCATCGCCGCGGGCAGTTCCGGAATCAGGTAATACGTCTGCTTGCCGCTGATCAGGCAGAACACCAGAAACACCGGCACCATCCACACGATGCAGAAGCGCAATCCCGGTTCCAACGGTTTGCGCAACGAGATCACGGCGGCCCATGCGCGCGGCCACCCTATGAACGGGAACAGCACCGCCGGCAGCCACGGCAGGTACCACCACAACGGCCGCGCATGATCGAAAGCTTCCACCACGCGCCCGGCGGTCTGCTTGAACAACAGTTCGTTCGCGTAACCCGCGCCGCCGATGTGGATCGCCGGAATGACCCACGCCGCCAGCATCGCGAAACCGCCGATGAAGGCGAGCAGGCCGAATCCATACCAGCGCGCGCGCCGTTCGCGCGCATAGGTGTTCCACCACGGACCGAGCAACCACACGAACACCACGTGCAGCGCCATCACCGGACCCTTGGTCAGGAGTCCCAAGCCGATGCAGATCGCGAAGCCGATCCAGTTCGGCGTTTGGCGCTTCGGCGTGGGCGCAAGACACAACAATGCGCCGAGCACGAAGACGCTCAACAGCACCTCGTACATGATCTGCAGGCCGAACAGGAACGCGAAGGACAGCGCGGCCAGCATCCATGGCGTGGCGCGCGCCACCCACGGCCGATGCGGAAACAGCCGCCGCGCCAACGCCTGCGCCAAAATCAACTGCGCCGCGCCGATCAGCACTTCCAGCACCCGCGGCCAGACGTCGTTGACGCCGAACACGAACCAGCCGGCGTGGATCATCCAGAACAGCAGCGGCACCTTCTGGCTGTAAGGCGCGCCGTTGATCCACGGCACCAGCCAGTGGTGTTGCGACCACATCTCCCATGCCACGCCCAGCGTGCGCGTGGAATACATCGGCATCGGCCCGTGCGCGAAGATCGCGACGAGCGCCGCGGCCAGCCACAGCGGCAGCCAGCAAAGCAGCGCGCGAAGATGTTCCGAAAGGGTGTAGAAGATTCGATTCAAGTTGAAAGCCGCCGGTTGTTGTCGGTCGCGGAATCTTCTGTTATCTGCGATCAAGAACGATCGCCCGCGCAACCCTGCGAGTTTAATGGAGCGCCTGCCCGTGTCGCGCCGCGGACCCACTAAACTGGCGCGGTCCGATCCCGTTCCGCGCCATGGCCGATCGCGTTCCCCTCTCCGCCTGCATCATCGCCTTGAACGAATCCGACCGGATCGGCGCGTGCATCGAGTCGCTGGCCTTCTGCGACGAAATCGTGGTCGTGGATTCGGGTTCGACCGATGCGACGCGCGACATCGCCGCGAGCGCCGGCGCACGCGTGATCGAGCATCCATTCGAAGGCTACCGCGCGCAGAAGGATTTCGCGGTGGCGCAGGCGCGGCACGACTGGGTGCTGTGTCTGGATGCCGACGAGCGCATCACGCCGCCGTTGCGCGCTGCGATCGAGTCGGCGCGCGACGGCGGTTTCGCCGACGCGGCGGGCTTTCGCTTCGCGCGCGCCACGGAATACTTCGGCAAGTTCCTCCGTCACGGCAACGCCTATCCCGATCGCGTGCTGCGGCTGTTCGACCGCCGCCGCGGCGGCTGGCACGCCGGGCGGGAAATCCACGAACACGTAGTGGTCGATGGCCCGGTGCGCACACTCCCCGGCGATCTGGAACATCGCGCCTATCGCTCGCTGGACGATCAGCTCGCGCGCTATCGCCGCTATGCCGCGCTGATGGCGGAAGACATGCAGCAACGCGACCGGCACGCGCACCTGCACAATCTTGTCATCAATCCCTGCTGGCGCTTCCTGCGCGGCTATTTTCTGCGCGGCGGTTTTCTGGACGGCTGGCGCGGTTTCCTGTTCGCCTGTCTCGAAGCCGACTACGTGCGGGAAAAGTTCGCGCGGCTGTGGCTGTTGCAGCACGGACGCGCATCATGAACCGCATGGCGGCGGAACGCTCGCGCTGCGAGAATCGCGGCAACGCCTCACTCTGGATTCCCGAATGAAAACCGCAGTGATCACCGGCGTGTCGGGGCAGGACGGCGCCTATCTTGCGCAGCTCCTGCTCGCAAAGGGCTACAAGGTGTTCGGCGCTTACCGGCGCACCAGCTCGGTGAATTTCTGGCGCATGGAGGAACTGGGAATCGCCGGGCATCCGAATCTGGAACTGGTCGAGTACGACCTGACCGATCCCGGCTGCACGTTGCGCCTGCTCGCAAAGGCTCGGCCCGACGAGGTTTACAACCTGGCGGCGCAGAGTTTCGTTGGCGTTTCTTTCGAACAGCCCGTCACCACGGCCGAAATCACCGGCATGGGTGCGCTGCACCTGCTGGAAGCGATCCGCATCGTCGATCCGACGATCCGCTTTTACCAGGCATCCACCTCGGAGATGTTCGGCAAGGTGCAGGCCGTGCCGCAGAACGAAGCCACGCCCTTCTGGCCCCGCAGTCCCTACGGCGTGGCCAAACTGTTCGCGCATTGGGCGACGGTGAACTATCGCGAATCGTTCGGCATCTTCGGCACCAGCGGCATCCTGTTCAACCACGAATCGCCGCTGCGCGGGCGCGAATTCGTGACGCGCAAGATCACCGACGCGGTCGCACGGATCAAGCTGGGCAAACAGGACGTGCTGGAACTCGGCAATCTCGATGCAAAGCGCGATTGGGGCTTTGCAGGTGAATACGTCGAGGGCATGTGGCGCATGTTGCAGGCGGAGGAACCGGAAACTTACGTGCTGTCGACCGGCCGCACCGAAACCGTGCGCGATTTCGCCACGCTGGCGTTCAAGGCCGCGGGCATCGACATCGAATGGCGCGGCAGGGAACTGGACGAGATCGGCATCCGCAGTGACACGGGCAAAAC
The DNA here is from genome assembly GCA_036759545.1 of Rhodanobacteraceae bacterium. GTDB lineage: Bacteria > Pseudomonadota > Gammaproteobacteria > Xanthomonadales > Rhodanobacteraceae > 66-474. The sequence goes on along the minus strand of DAIOUL010000010.1, from coordinate 44,182 downwards.
CATGGTGAAAATCAATCCGAAGTTCTACCGGCCCGCGGAAGTCCACGAGTTGATCGGCGACTCCGCCTACGCCCGCGCGAAGCTCGGCTGGCAGGCGCAAACCACGCTGGAAGAACTCTGCGCGATGATGGTGCAGGCCGATCTCGAGCGGATCGAACGTGGCGTCTCGTTCTGACACTGCGCGCCCGCGCGCGCTGCTGACCGGCTGCAACGGCTTCACCGGGCGATACGTCGCGGCGGAACTGGAAGCCGCCGGTTACCGCGTCATCGGGCTCATCCACGACGACGACGCAAGTTCGGCCGCCGGCGCACTGCGCGCCAACCTGCTGGATCGAGCCGCGGTGCGGGCCGCGGTGGCCGAAGCATGCGCGGACGCGGTGATTCACCTCGCCGCGATTTCGTTCGTGCAGCACGGCGAGGCCGACGAAATCTACCGGACCAACATTCTCGGCACCCGCAACCTGCTCGATGCGCTGTGCGATCGCGCGCAAACACCGCACATCATCGTGCTCGCCAGCAGCGCCAACGTCTACGGCAACGCAGCGGCAGAACCGATCGACGAGCACACACCCACCTCCCCGGCCAACGACTACGCGGTCAGCAAACTGGCGATGGAGTACATGGCGAAGCTGTGGATGGATCGCCTTCGGATCACGATCGTGCGGCCCTTCAATTACACCGGAATCGGCCAATCGGAAAATTTCCTGATCCCCAAGATCGTGGCGCACTTCCGCCGCGGTGCGAAGAGCATCGATTTGGGGAATACTGATGTTTCGCGCGACTTCTCGGATGTCCGCGACGTGGGGCGCGCCTATGCCGCGATCGTTGCCGCCGCGCCGGCTGGAGAGACGATCAACCTCTGTTCGGGTGTCGCGTATTCACTCGACGACGTGCTGACGCTCATGTCGAAGATCACCGGTCACGAAATCGAAGTGCGCGTCAATCCGGCCTTCGTGCGCAGCAACGAAGTCAAACGGCTGGTCGGTTCCAATGCGCGATTGCGAGAGCTGACCGGATTCGCGCCTTCGATTCCGCTGCAAGCGACGCTGGAGTGGATGTACAGCGAAAGCTGACGCTCAAACGAGCGCGCGCACCGCTTGCGCAATGCGCATGCGAAAACCGCGGTCGTTGTCCTCAAACCACGCGCGCGCGGCGTGGCCGATGCTTTCCAGCCCGGCATCATCGGTCGCGAGCAGGCGTTCGATCACGGCTTCCATCGCGCTCTCGTCATAGAAATAGGTGGCCGCAAGACTCTGCGTGCCGGTGCGCGACCAGGGCACCAGCGCGCCGCGCGCGGGTGTGACCATCTCGTTCATCGGCGGCGCGTCCAGCGTCACCACGACGGCGCCCACGCCCATCGCCTCGACCAGGTAATGGCCGAAGCCTTCGGTTTCCGAGGGGCACAAATGAAACCGGTGCGCGTTCTGCATGCGCTTCAGCTCCGCGTCCGGGATGTAGTCGATGCGATGCGAAATGTTGGGTGCGTTCACCAGCGGCCGATTCACACGCGGGCTCTGCAACACGGTCAACTTCGGCCATCCCGGGTGCTCCTGCCAAAGCGCCAGCAACGTATCGGTGCCCTTGTTGGAACTGCGCCCGGCGAGGTGGAAGAACTCGCGGTGCCTCGGTACCGAACGATCGAGGCGGTCTTCGCTGGTGAAGCCGGTGTAGTCGACTTTCATTCCCAGTTTTTCGAAGATCGGAATCGCGTGGTGCGTCAGCGCGAACACGCGATCGATGCGCTGCAACCAGACGCGATCGCGTTCGTCGAACCATTCCGGATGCGGCAGCAGCACGTTGCGGCGCGCGGTGGACAGGTATTCGGGGCGCACGCGTTCGAGCATCAGGTTCACGTCCCAGCGCTGCGCGCTCTTGCCGATCAAATGCCGCGCAAGGGAGTGCGCGCGCAACTTCGCCGGATGCACCGCCTTGCGCAGCGCACCGCGGCGGATGCCGCTGATCGTGACTTCGAAATCGGCCTGCTCGAGCGCGTCTTGCAAGAGGCGCAGGTTGCGGCTCAATCCGAACCCGTTGTCGCGCGCGATCAGATTGACGCGGATCATGCGTGCGTCTCAGCATCCAGCAAGCTGCGCAAGGCGTCATCCAGCCGTTTCGGCAGGGCGGCGCGTTCGGATTCGTACCACGCGCGCGCCGCGGCCCCGAGCGCTCGGCATTGCGCATCGTCCATCGCCATCGCACGCCCCACCGCCGCCGCCATCGCAGCATCATCGAAGTGATAGGTGACGGCGAGGTGCTGCGTGCCGGTGCGCGCGTACGGAAGCAGCACGCCGCGGCCGCGCGTGATCATTTCGTTCATCGGTGGCGCGTCCAGCGTGATCACCACCGCGCCTACGCTCATCGCCTCGACGATGTAGTGGCCGAAGCCTTCGGTTTCCGAGGGACACAAGTGGAACAGATGCGCGTTCTGCAGGCGGCGCAATTCGGACTCTTCCAGATATCCGACGCGGTGATCGATATTGGCCGCGGCCTCGCCGGGTCTGGCCTCGCGCGGATGCTGCACCACCGTGAGGCGCGGCCATTCCGGGTGTTTGCGCCATAGCGAGAGCAGCGCCTGCGTACCTTTGGTACGGCTGCTGCCGGCCAGATGGAAGAATGCGCGCTCGCGCGGCACGGACGGGTCGAGCCGGTCCTCGCTGGTAAAGCCGATGCAAAGCGAACGGCAACCGCGCTCTGCAAACACGCGCTGCGCTTCACGCGTTTTGGCCAGCACCAGATCGATGCGGCGCAAGCATTCCAGATCTCTCGGCAGGAACCACTCCGGGTGCGGCAGCAGCACGCGATGGCGCGCATCGTCCAGATATTGCGGCACGATGTGCTCTTCCATCAGCACGAAATCGTAGGGCGGAGGTGCACCGAGGCGTCGGCGGCGCTTTTGTTCACGCGCATGCAGCGCGCCTTTGGCACGCTGGATCAGTCCCGGAATGCCGCCGCGCCTGCGTGTGTTGGTGAAATCGACGCGGTAGCCGCGCTCCCGCAGCAACTTCGCCAGCAGCGTCAAGTCGCGCGAAAGACCCACGCCATTGTCGAAACCCAGCAAGTGCACCGAAGGCGCGCGCGCAACCATCTTCATTCCGCATCCGGATCCAGCGCGCCGATCTGGGAAGCATCCTCGCTGGCCGGTGGCACGCAGCCGGGTATTACCGCGTCGCGCTGAAACAGATACCACTCGCGGCGGTTTGCGTGACCGACGTGAATGGCTCGATCAGCGCGCACGCACGGCGCGAGCACCTCGCCCAGCGCGAAGATCCAGCGGTGCTGCGGATCGGCCGCCTGCCATTGCAGCGCGCGTTGCAGTTGTTCGTGCCACGGCAACAGGAAGCCCCAGTTGACGCTCGATTTTCCCAGCTCGTCCAGCATCAACAGGTTCTGTTCCTTCCATGCCACCAATCCGATCTGATCCTCGCGCGGAACGAGGCTCGCGGTGCGCGCCATCACGTCGCGCGCCGAGGAGTACCCATTCAAAAGCGAGTAGCCGGCCACACCCCAGGTGCCCCACAGCACCAGCGCGAATACCGCCCATGCGGCAAGTGCGTAACGCGGCCGCGCGATCAGCGCGACCAGCACACCCGCGGCACCGATGCCGATGATCATGGCTATCACCGGCGCGGGCGAGGCATCCAGCGCCGAAGCCGCGCGCGCGTACAACGAATGCAGATGGCCCTCATGCATCGCCACGCCTGCGGTCAGCATTGCCAAAGCAATCAGCAATGCGATGCTCCACAGCGCGGTGCGGAAATCGCGCCGCCGCGCGATGCCCGGCAGCAGCGGCGCAAGTGCGACCGCGGTCATCGGCAGCGCCGGCAGGATATAGACGTTGCGCTTGCCGGGACTGATCGAAAAGATCACCACCACGATCACCGCCCAGGCCAAGGGCAACAAGATGCGCGCATCATGCGTCCGCAGCCGCCGGGTCCACGCGGGAATCGCCCACAGCAGTGCCAACGACAACGGCAGCCACTGCAGCACGATCACCGGCAGGTAGTACCACCACGGATGCAGATGGCCGCCGCTGCCGCGCGCGTAACGGTTGACGGTCTGGCCGAACAGGATGTCGTGCGCGTAGTGGGTGTATTCCGCATTGTGCTGCGCGTGCACGACGATCAGCATCGGCAACAGCCAGCCGAGGATCGGCAAGAGAAACGCGGGCAGGCCCAGCCACCAGCGCGGATCGCGCGCACGCGTCGGAATTACGTGATGCCATCTGCGCAGCGCCGCGAATGCATACGGCACGAACATCAGCAATGCCAGCACGCCGACGCCTTTGGTGATGACACCGATGCCTGCGGCAAGGCAGCCGAGCAGATACCAGCGCCACGCTGGCCCAAGCAGGAAGTGCCGCAGCAAGCCGCAATTCGCAAGCGTGATCCAGAACAGCTCGACCGCATCGATCTGCGCGGCGCGCATCTGGAAGGTGAAATCGAAACTCAACAGCACCGCGCCCGCCGCGAGCAGCGCGGTACGGTGGTTCCATTGCCGGCGCACCAGGTCGTACACCAGCGCGAGCGTGCCGAGTCCCGCGAGCAACGATGGAATCAGGAACCAGCCGCGCCAGCCGCCGGTGATGAAATATGCCGCGGCCTCCAGCCACATGAACAGCGGCGGCTTGTCCGAATACAACTCGATGCCGCGATGCGGAAACAGCCAGTGCCCGCCTTGCAGCATTTCGCGCGCGACCAGCGCGAAGCGCGGTTCATCGGAAGGCCAGGGATCGCGCAGACCGATGCCGATTCCGAGCAGCAGCAACGCGAACACGAAGAACAACAGCAACTCGACGCGCGCGTCATCGAGCAGCCAGCCTCGGGTGCGGGAGAGATATTTCATGTCGCGCGAAGATTGCGCTGATCAGGCACGTTTTTCGAGTACGGCATAGTACATGCCGTCCAGCCCACCTTCGCCCGGCAGGATCTGCCGGCCGGCGCCGGTGAAGTGTCCGATCTCCAGCGCGATCGCCATCGGCTGCGCATCTTCGTGTTCGCACAGGAAGCCATCGATCACGGCCTCGTTTTCCGCGCGCAGGATCGAGCAGGTGGCGTAGACCAGCCGTGCGCCAGGATTAAGCAGCGGCCACAACGCGGACAGCAAACGCGACTGCTCGCGCGCGAGCGCCGGGATGTCTTTCGCGCGCCGGTGCAGTTTGATGTCGGGGTGACGGCGGATCACACCCGTTGCGGAACACGGCGCATCCAGCAGGATGCGATCGAAGGGTCTGCCGCCCCACCACGACGCGGGCTCGCCCGCATCGCCGGTGCGCAGTTCGCACCGCAAACCGAGTCGCTGAAGGTTTTGGCGGATGCGCGCGGCTCGCGACGGCTCACGCTCCACCGCCAGCAACTCGACATCCGCGCGCTCGAGCAGGTGGCAAGTCTTGCCGCCGGGCGCCGCACACGCATCGAGCACGCGCATGCCATCGCGTGCGTCCATCAGATCGGCGGCGAGTTGTGCGGCCCCGTCCTGCACTGAAATTTTTCCTTCGCGAAATGCCGGCAAGCGTGCAACGTCGGTGTTCTCGTCGAGGACAAGTGCATCTTGCAGCCACGGATGCGCGGTCGCATTCACACCCTGCTGCAACAACGGCCCGACAACCTTCTCACGTATTGCGCGACGCCGGTTGACGCGCAGCATCGGCGGCACGGGTGCGTTGTTTGCCGCGAGAACCGAGTCGGCTTGCCCAGGCCAGTCACGCGCGATCGCATCGATCAGCCAGAGCGGATGTGCCGTCCGTGTTTGCGGATCGCGATCGAGCTGCGCATTCAACAATTCGCGCTCTCGCAGCCAGCGCCGCAGGATTGCGTTGACAAGATTCGCAAACCCGCCACGGCCCAGCGCGCGCGCAGCTTCCACGGTCGCAGCCACCGCCGCGTGCGGCGGCAGTTGCAGGATTTCCAGTTGCACCAGCCCGAGCACCAGCAGCGCGTGCAAAGCCGGTTCGCGTTTGCGTAGCGGTTTTTCCAGCATTCGATCGAGCGCGGAATCGAAACGCAACCACCAGCGCGCGCCTTCGTTCACCAGTGCGGTCAGCAAAGCGCGGTCCCGCGCGTCGTCCAGTCCGATCTGTGCAGGCGACACCGCTTCGCGCAACGAAACGCCATCCATCGCGACGGCTGCGAGCACCTGCGCGGCCAGCGCACGCGTGTCATGTTTCACGCGCGCAATTCCGTCCGCACGTTGAGGTAATCGGCAGCGGAAATCACGCGCCCGCCCGCGCGTTGCAGTTCGCAAATTCGCAACACGCCTTCGCCGCAGGCGATGTCGATGCCTTCTTTCGATGCGGCGACGATCTCGCCCGGCTTTTTCCGGTCCCCGGTCCCCGGTCCCCCGTCCCTTGTTTCCGCGCGCCAAATCCGCACCCGTTCACCCGCAATCTCCGCTTCCGCCACCGGCCAGGGATCGAACGCGCGCACCTTGCGTTCCAGTTCGATCGCGCTCGTGTGGAAATCCAGTTTCGCTTCGGACTTGTCCAACTTGTGCGCGTAGGTCACGCCGTCGTTTGGTTGCGGTGTTTCCGGCAAAGGCTCGCCGCGCGACATCCGCGACAATCCTTCGCGCAGCACCTGCGCGCCCAATTCCGCGAGTCGATCGTGCAGCGAGCCGCCGGTGTCGTCGGCAAGAATCGGCGTGGATTCGCGCAACAGCACCGGTCCCGTGTCCAGCCCCGCTTCCATGCGCATCAGGCACACGCCGGTTTCGGTGTCGCCGGCCAGGATTGCGCGCTGGATCGGAGCCGCGCCGCGCCAGCGCGGCAGCAGCGAGGCGTGCACGTTCCAGCAGGCAATGCGCGGAATCGCCAGTACCCCTTTCGGCAGGATCAACCCGTAAGCAATGACGACGATCAGGTCGGGCGAGTAGCCGCGCAGGCGCTGTTGCGCTTCGGGACTTTTCAGCGATTCGGGTTGCTCGACCGGAATGCCGGCCTGCAATGCGGTCTGCTTGACGGGACTCTGCTGCAACGCGCGCCCGCGGCCGGCGGCACGATCCGGTTGCGTGTACACCGCGACGACTTGCGTGCAATCGAGACAGGCGCGCAAGCCGGGCAACGCGAACGCCGGCGTGCCGGCGAACACCACGCGCAGGCGTGCGCTCACGTTATGCCGTAGCGGCTTCTGGCTCGGCCTGTCGGCGGGCCTTCTCCAGCTTGCGCCGCACCATCTCGCGTTTCAGCGGCGAGAGGTAGTCGACGAACAGCTTGCCGTTCAGATGATCCATCTCGTGCTGGATGCATACGGCGAGCAAGCCCTCTGCTTCCAGTTCGAACGGCTTGCCTTCGACGTCCTGCGCGCTTATGCGGATTTTTCCGGCGCGCTCGACGTCGGCGAAGATGCCGGGCACGGATAGGCAACCTTCCTGATATACCTGCTGCCCCTCCGCGTGCAGGATTTGCGGATTGACCAGCACGTGCGGCGCGTTGTGTTGCTCGGACACATCCAGCACCAGCAGGCGCTGATGCACGTCCACCTGCGTGGCAGCCAGACCGATGCCTGGCGCGGCGTACATGGTTTCCAGCATGTCGGCGGCGAGTTGCTGCAGGCGCGCGTCGAATACGCTGACCGGCGCAGCCTTGATGCGCAACCGCCGATCGGGAAATTCGAGGATCTCGAGCTTGGCCATGACCGAATGATAGGGGCCGGGCCGGCCTTATCCAAGCCGGCCGGCTCCCGGACGGACATCGTGACCGGCAGCCCGAAACGTGAAAATTCCGCTTGCCGGTCTATCCATTTCGGCTACACTCGGGCTCAAACCGCTGGGGGTTCGGGGGATTGCCGCCTATGTTTAAGAAAGCGCTTGCGCTGGTCGCCGGGCTGCTGGTGACCTTGGCCGCTTATGCCGCGGGCGCCCAGTTGCGTGCGGACCATCCTTCCACCTACGTGGTGAAGAAGGGCGACACGCTCTGGAGCATCTCCGCGCGTTTCCTGAAGAAACCCTGGTTGTGGCCGGAAATCTGGGACGTCAACCAGCAGGTCTACAACCCGCATCTGATCTACCCCGGCGATGTGCTGCAACTGGGCGTGGACAACCGCCTGCGCGTGACGCAGCGCGTCGAGGAAGCGAACCCGATCCCGACCATTCCGCTCGATCGGATCGAGCCGTTCCTGCACGACCTGCGCGTGATGAATTCCAACGATCTGGCGCAGACGCCGTACGTGGTGGCGGTGGAAGAGGACCAGCCGCGCGCGGTGGAAGGCCAGATGCTGTACGTGCGCGGCCTGAACGCCGCGCCGGGTCAGCGATTCGCGCTGGCGCGTCCATCGCACGTCTATCGCGTCTCCAAGGGCCAGCGCCCGTATCCCTACGAGGTCGGCCATCTGCTCGACAGCAATGTCGAGGTGTCGCACGGCCCCTGGGACGAGAATTCCCGCAACGACGACATGTGGGGCAATGGTCAGGAAGTCGGCACCGAAGTCGAGATCATCGGCGCGGTGAGCGTGCTCAAGGGCGGCGACCCGGCGACCGTGCTGCTGACCAACGCCAAGATGGAGATCCGCAAGGGCGACCGTCTGCTGCCGGTGGACGATGCGCCCTACGACCCGACGTTCTGGCCGCATCCGGCGCGCTCGATTCCGCCGTATGGCCGCGTCATCGCCTTCACCAACGGCATGGACAGCAATTCCAATGAAGGTCCGATGTCGGTGGTGGCGCTTTCGGCTGGCAGCGCCGACGGAGTCAACAACGGCACCACCTTCTCGATCTTCCAGCCGGGCGACGAAATCACCGACGACGTGGCCGGCGACAGCCGCAAGCGTTCGTTCGGCCCGCACGTGCAACTGCCGGCCGAATTCGTCGGTCACGTGATGGTGTTCCGCACTTTCGAACACGTCAGCTACGGGCTGGTGATGGACGGCATCAAACCGGTGCAGATGGGCGACGAGTTGCAGATACCCGAGTGAGGCGGGATCAGGGTTTTCTTACGTGACGGCGCGGTTTCAAACCGCGCCGTTTTGTTTTGGCGTTCCCCTACACTGCCCGTGTGCAAATCGATGACGACATCCGCGCGTGGCTGATCCTGCTGCGCGCACCCGGTGTCGGCCAAGCCGTGGCGCGCGGACTGGTCGAACGCGCGGGTTCCGCCCGTTCCGCGTGCGCACAGACGCGGCGGTTGCGCAGCGAGTTCGGCCTGTGTGCCGAAGCGTTGGCCTGGATCGAAGCCCCGGACGACGCACGTATCGAATCCGATCTCGCTTGGCTCTCGCGGCCGGATCATCATCTGCTGCGTTTCAGCGATGCGGATTTCCCGCCGCAACTGGCGCAGATCCCGCAACCGCCAGCCGCGCTGTTCATCGCGGGCGATCCAGCGTTGTTGCTGCGCGCACAAATCGCCGTGGTCGGCGCCCGCACCGCCTCCGCGCAAGGATTGGCCAACGCGCGGGAATTCGCGCGCGTGTTCGCACGCGCCGGGTTGGTCGTCACCAGCGGCATGGCCGATGGGATCGACGGCGCGGCGCATGCCGGCGCGCTGGATGCGGGCGCCGGCACGATCGCGGTGATCGGCACCGGCGCCGATCTGATCTATCCGCGCAAGCACCGCGAGCTGGCCGCGCGCATCGCCGCGCAGGGCGCGATCGTCAGCGAATACCCGCTCGGCACGGCGGCCCGCCCCGAACATTTTCCGCAGCGCAACCGCCTGATCGCGGGCTTGTCGCTCGGCACACTGGTGATCGAAGCCGGCTTGCAATCGGGCTCATTGATTACCGCGCGACTGGCTGGAGAAACGGGGCGCGAGGTCTTCGCCCTGCCGGGCTCGATCCACAATCCGCTGGCGCGCGGCTGCCATCGCCTGATCCGCGACGGCGCGCGACTGACCGAAACCGCCCAGGAAGTCATCGATGCGCTCGCTCCGGCAGCCCATGCCTTGGGTGCCGATCTGCGCGCACGGCTGGAAACCGAACCCGCCCGTTCGACTGCGAACCCGCGCATGGATCGCGACCGGGACCCCGACTACGATCGCCTGCTCGCGGCGCTGGGCGAGTCTCCGCTGGCACTGGACGAACTGGCGGCGCGGACCGGCTTGAAACCGGCCGAACTGTCCTCGATGTTGCTGTTGCTGGAACTGGAAGGCGTGATCGCCCCGGCCGTAAATGGCCGCTGGCAAAGGCTTTTCGCACCTTCCGGCTGATCGTGCTTGACAGCCGCCGGGCTGCCATGCGTCCACTATAAAAAGGAATGGGCCGTCATCGGCCCCGGATTTTGATCGCCCAATGGCAAAGAACCTGCTCATCGTCGAATCGCCGGCCAAGGCCAAGACGATCAACAAGTATCTCGGGCCGGACTTTCACGTCCTGGCCTCGTACGGACACGTGCGCGATCTGATCCCCAAGGAGGGCGCGGTCGATCCCGATCGCGGGTTCGCCATGGACTACGCGCTGATCGAAAAAAACGAGAAGCACGTGGACGCGATCGCCAAGGCCGCCCGGTCCGCCGACACGATCTATCTCGCCACCGACCTGGACCGCGAAGGCGAGGCGATCTCCTGGCACATCAGCGAGATCCTGCGCGAACGCGGACTGCTGAAGGATCGCGGCGTGCACCGTGTGGTGTTCAACGAAATCACGCCGCGCGCGATCAAGGAAGCCGTGGCGCACCCCCGCAAGCTCTCGCACGATCTGGTAGACGCACAGCAGGCGCGGCGCGCGCTGGACTATCTGGTCGGCTTCAATCTCTCGCCGGTGTTATGGCGCAAGGTGCAGCGCGGGCTCTCGGCCGGACGCGTGCAATCGCCTGCCTTGCGCATGATCGTCGAGCGCGAGGAGGAGATCGAAGCTTTCAAACCGCGCGAATACTGGTCGATGGAAGCGCAGCTCGCGCATCCGGATGGCGCGTTCAGCGCGCGGCTGACGAAACTGCACGGCAAGAAATTCGAACAGTTCGATCTCACCAACGCGAAGGACGCGCACGCCGCCCGCGATGCGCTGCTGGCGGCGGCCAACGGCAAGCTCGTCGTCGCCGACATCCAGAGCAAGCAGCGCCAGCGCCGCCCGGCCGCACCGTTCACCACTTCCACTTTGCAGCAGGAAGCCGCGCGCAAGCTGGGCATGTCCACCAGCCGCACGATGCGCATCGCGCAAGGCCTGTACGAAGGCGTGGCGCTGGGCGCGGAGGGCAACGTGGGCCTGATCACCTACATGCGCACCGATTCCACCCATTTATCGGGCGAAGCGATCCATGAATTGCGCAACGTGATCGAGCGCGAATACGGCAAGTATGGTTTGCCGGAACACGCAATGGTCTATCGCGCCAAGTCCAAGAACGCGCAAGAGGCGCACGAGGCGATCCGCCCTACTTCCGCCTTGCGCACGCCGAAATCGGTCGCCGCATTCCTGCAACCGGACCAATTGAGACTTTACGAACTGATCTGGAAACGCGCGGTCGCCTGCCAGATGAAACCGGCGACGTTGAACACCGTCTCGGTTGAATTCCCCTGCGGGAAGGACGCCGCGTTTCGCGCCACCGGCACCACCGTGATCGATCCGGGCTTTCTCGCGGTGTACGAAGAAGGTCGCGATCAAAAAGCCGAAGAAGACGAGGAAGCGCGCAAGCTGCCGGCCTTGCAGGTCGGCGACAGCGTGCCGCTGTCGGACATCGTGACCGATCAGCATTTCACCGAGCCGCCGCCGCGCTATTCGGAAGCGTCTCTCGTCAAGGCGCTCGAGGAATACGGCATCGGCCGGCCTTCCACTTACGCCAGCATCATCCAGACATTGTTGAACCGCGAATACGCCATCCTGGATTCGCGCCGCTTCAAGCCCACCGATGTCGGCCGCGCGGTGGCGAAATTCCTCTCCGGACATTTCACGCAGTATGTCGATTACGACTTCACCGCCAAACTTGAGGATGAACTCGATTCGGTTGCGCGCGGCGAAGAGGAATGGCAGCCGCTGCTGGAAAAGTTCTGGAAACCCTTCAAGGCGCTGGTGGTCGACAAGACCGAAACGGTCGATCGCAGCGAAGCGTCGGGCGCGCGCGAACTGGGCCACGATCCGAAAACCGGCAGACCCGTATCGGTGCGGCTGGGCCGCTACGGACCCTACGCGCAACTGGGCGACAAGGATCAGGACGAGACGCTGCAATTCGCATCGCTCCGCCCCGGCCAGAGCATGCACACGATCACGCTGGACGAGGCGATCGAGCTGTTCAAGCTGCCGCGCGAACTCGGCAAGGCGGACGACGGCGAAACGGTGAGCGCCGGCATCGGGCGGTTCGGACCATTCGTGCGCAAGGGAAAGATCTACGCGTCGCTGAAAGGCGAGGACGATCCGCACACCGTCACGCTCGAGCGCGCGCTGTACCTGATCCGCGAAAAGCAGGAGCTGATCGCCAACCGCGTCATCACCGATTTCGGCGACGGCATCCAGATCCTCAACGGCCGCTACGGACCGTACATCACCGACGGCGAGAAGAACGCACGCATTCCGAAGGATCGCGAGCCGAAATCGATGACGCACGAGGAATGCAAGGCGCTGCTGGCCGAAGCCCCCGTGCGCGGGCGGCGCGGCGCGAAGAAAGCTACGGCGAAAAAAACCGTTGCGAAGGTGGATGGCGAGGCCAAGCCGCCGCGCAAGGCCGCCGTGAAAAAGCCCGCAAAAAAAGCGGCCAGAAAGAAGACCGCAGCGGCGAAGAAAGCCGCCGCGAAGAAATCCGCGAGGAAGGCGGCATCGGAAGCAACGGCACCGCCGCCGTTCGACGTCTGAATGATGCGGCGCTTCACGCCGGATCAAATCGGTCAGGCCGCCGAACTGCTGCGCACGGGCGGAGTTCTCGCTTATCCCACCGAAGCGGTATTCGGTTTGGGTTGTGATCCCGACAATCGCACGGCCTTCGAAAAGATCTTCGCGCTGAAACAGCGGCCGCCCGAGCAGGGCGTGCTGCTGATCGCCGCATCGTTCGAACAGATTGAAAACTGGATCGATGCGCCGGCCGATGCGATCGCGCGTGCGCAGGCGACCTGGCCCGGCGCGTATACCTGGGTATTTCCGCGCTCGATGCGCGTACCGGAATGGGTGGCGGGCGGACACAACGGCATCGCCCTGCGCGTTACCGCGCACGCAGCTGCCGCCGCGCTGTGCCGCGCGTTCGGCGGCCCGATCGTCTCCACCAGTGCGAACGTCCACGGCCAACCGCCCGCACGCAGCGCAACGGAATGCGAAGCCATGTTCGGTTCAGCGCTGGATGGCATTCTGGAAGGCGAGACAGGCGGGCTGTCCCGACCGACCCCGATTGCCGATGCCGTAACTGGCGCTATGATTCGTAACTAGGGAAGCAGGGCGCCGGCACGGCGGCCGCAACAGCGATGCGCAGGAGTGCGCAAGCGGCACGGGGCAGCCGCTACAGCAACGAGGTGAAGGGGAGAACGATCTTGGCCGTCGTCTTCGATACTGCACTTGCGCGCGCGCAATCCACTTTGCCGCTGCTGCGCGCGGCTTCGCACGAACGGGTGCTCGCCTGGCGGGCGGGGCGGGCGATCACCGCGCGCGAATTTCTCGGCGAAGTCTCCGCGTTGGTTCGGCGGTTGCCGTCCGCACCGGCCGCGATCAACCTGTGCGAAGACCGCTACGCTTTTCTGGTTGCTTTCGCGGCGCTGGCGGTGCGCGGACAGACCAATCTGCTGCCGCCCTCGCGCGCCCCTCACGCGATCGATGAAGTGCTGGCCGCGCATGCGGGCAGCTACACGATCGGCGATACGCCGCTCGATCCGGCGCCCCCGCACTATCTGCGATTCGATCCGCGTGAACTCGCGGGCGAACCGCTGGAAGACCTTTCGGTGGTTGCCGACAGCGTCGTCGCGGTCGGATACACCTCCGGTTCCACCGGCGTGCCAAAATCCAATCCCAAGCGTTGGGAAAAATTCTCGGTCAGCAGCGCGCACAACGACGCCCTGCTGCGTAGTCTCGCCGGCCTACCCTACAACGTGGTCGCGACCGTGCCGCCGCAGCACATGTACGGGTTGGAATTCTCCGTATTGCTGCCGTTGTTTGCCGAAGCCGCGGTGCATGCCGGGCGGCCGTTCTTTCCCTACGACGTAGCCAGCGCGCTCGCCGAAGTGCCCGCGCCGCGCGTGCTGGTGACCACGCCGGTGCACCTGCGCGCACTGGTCGAACATGCGCAACCGTTGCCGCCGCTGGCAGCGATCGTTTCCGCCACGGCGCCGATGCCGAAAGAACTGGCGCGCGCCGCGGAAGACCTGTTCGCCGCACCGGTGCAGGAGGTGTTCGGTTCCACCGAAACCTGCGTGATCGCGCATCGCCGCACTGCGGGCGAGGAGCTGTGGACACTGTATCCGGGCGTCGCGCTGCACCCGCAGCCCGACGGCGCGCAGGTCGAAGCCCCGCAGCTCGAACGGCCGGTGGTGCTGGCCGATCTGATCGAACTGGCGGGTGACGCGCATTTCCGCCTGTGCGGCCGCAACGCGGATCTGCTGGAAATCGCCGGCAAGCGCGCGTCGCTCGGCGATCTCACGCGCCGCCTGCTGGCGGTTCCCGGCGTGCGTGATGGCGCGGTGTTCCAGCTCGATCAAGCCGATCGCCGCGGCGTGCACCGCATCGCCGCGCTGGCGGTCGCGCCCGGCATGACAGCGGCGCAAATCGTCGAGTCTCTGCGCGCCGGCATCGATCCGGTGTTCCTGCCGCGGCCACTGAAACTGGTGGACGCGCTGCCGCGTTCCGAAACCGGCAAGCTGCCGCGTACGGCGCTGCTGGAGATGCTGAAAAGCGGGAACGGGGAACAGGGCACGGGTAAAAGCCTGTAACCTGCCGCTCCCCCGTTCCCGCTTCCCTGTTCCCGCTCCATGAAGATTCTGGTCATCGGCTCCGGCGGCCGCGAACACGCGTTGGCCTGGAAACTGGCGCAATCGCCGCGCGTCGAACAGGTGCTGGTCGCTCCCGGCAACGCCGGCACCGCCCGTGAGAAACGCGTTCGCAACGTCGATGTCTCCGCAACCGACCTCGATGCGCTGCTGAAACTGGCGCGTGACGAACGTATTGACCTCACGGTTGTCGGGCCGGAAACGCCGCTGGTCGCGGGTCTCGTGGACAAGTTCCGTGCGGCGGGTCTGCGTTGCTTCGGTCCGCGCAAGCTCGCCGCGCAACTGGAAGGCTCCAAGGCGTTCGCCAAGGATTTCCTGCTCCGCCACAACATTCCGACCGCGCGCTACGCGGTGTTCACCGAATTGAACCGCGCGCTTGATCACGTGCGTAAGCATGGCGCGCCGATCGTGATCAAGGCCGACGGACTCGCAGCCGGCAAGGGCGTGGTCGTCGCGCACACCATTGCGGACGCCGAGCAGGCGTTGCGCGACATGCTGGGTGCGCATGCATTCGGCGATGCGGGCGCGCGCGTGGTGGTCGAGGAGTTCCTGCAGGGCGAGGAAGCGAGTTACATCGTGATCGCCGACGGCACGCATGCGTTGCCGATGGCGAGCAGCCAGGATCACAAGCGCCGCGACGAAGGCGACCTCGGCCCCAACACCGGCGGCATGGGCGCGTACTCGCCGGCGCCCGTGGTGACGCGCGAGGTCGAGCAGCGCATCCTGCGCGAAATCATCGAACCGACCTTGCACGGCATGGCCGCCGAAGGCGCACCCTTCGTTGGTTTTCTCTACGCCGGCCTGATGATCGACAACATCGGCGCGCCGAGAGTAATCGAATTCAACGTGCGCTTCGGCGATCCGGAAACCCAGCCGATCCTGCTGCGGCTGAAATCCGATCTGGTCGACCTGATCGATTCCGCGCTGGATGGAAAACTCGATCGCGCGCAAGCCGAGTGGGATCCGCGCCCGTCGCTGGGCGTGGTGATCGCGGCGAGCGGTTATCCCGGCAAGGTGCGCAACGGCGACGTCATCTCGGGGCTGGATGCGGCAAGCAATCCCGCGCTCGCCGATCCCGCGGTAAAAATCTTCCACGCCGGCACCAGACTCGACGCGAACGGCAACGTTATTACCGCCGGCGGGCGCGTACTGACCGTCTGCGCACTCGGCGAGGATTTGCAACAGGCACGCGACCACGCCTACGCCGCCGCCGAACGCGTCCGCTTTGACGACGCGTTTTATCGGCGTGATATCGGACATCGCGCGCTGATCCGAGGCTGATGCTTTTGCCCGCTTCCGATGCGCTAACCTTGCGCGGCGTCGGGGGCCACGCATGAACCAGTTCAAGCTGCTCGCTACTCGCCGCTTCGCGCCGTTCTTCGCGACGCAGGCGCTCTCCGCCTTCAACGACAACGCGTTCCGGCAGGCGACGATCGTACTGGTGGCGTTCCAGTTGGGGCTGCCCGACGCGCAGGTGTCGTTCTATTCCAATCTCGCGCCCGCGCTGTTCATCCTGCCGTTCTTTCTGTTCTCCGCGAGTGCGGGGCAGATCGCGGAGAAGTTCGAAAAGCAGAAACTGATCCGAGCAGTGAAGCTGTTCGAGATCGGCGCGATGTGTCTCGCCGCGTACGGCTTCTTCATCGCCAGCCCGGCGCTGCTGCTGACAGTGCTGTTCCTGATGGGCCTGCACTCGACGGTGTTCGGCCCGATCAAGTACGCGATCCTGCCGCAGGTGCTGCGGCCGGAAGAGCTGGTCGGCGGCAACGGGCTGGTGGAAATGGGCACCTCGATCGCGATTCTGGTCGGCATGATCGGCGGCGGCTACGCGATGGCGGTGCATGGCGCCGGGCCGCTGTTTTCTTCCGCGCTGGTGATCGGCGTGGCGCTGATCGGTTTCGCCGCGAGTTGCGCGATCCCACGCGTGGCCGCAACCGCGCCGGAACTGAAATTCAACTGGAACGCATTCACCGAAAGCGCGCGCGCGATCCGCTTCGTCGCCAAGAAACGCGCGGTGTTCAATTCGGTGCTGGGCATTTCGTGGTTCTGGTTCTTCGGCGGCGTGGTCACCGCGCAATTGCCGAACTACACCAAACTGTATCTGGGTGGCGACGCCAGCGTGGAAATCCTGGTGCTGACGCTATTCTCGGTCGGCGTGGGCGCGGGTTCGTTGCTGTGCGAGAAACTCTCCGGCCACAAGGTGGAAATCGGGCTGGTGCCGCTCGGCGCGTTCGGCATGACGCTCTTCGGTCTGCTGCTGTATTTCGCGCAGCACGAACCCGCGGCGCAACGCGGGCTTGACTGGCTCGCCTTCCTGCGCGCGGGCGAGCATTGGCGCATCGCGCTCGATCTCTTGTTGCTTGGCCTGTTCGCCGGCTTCTTCATCGTGCCGCTGTTCGCGCTGGTGCAAAGCCGCAGCGAACGCCATGAACTGTCGCGCGTGATCGCCGGCAACAACATCATCAACGCGATCTTCCTGGTTGCCGCGGCGCTGTTCGGCCTCGGTTTGCTGAAAGCCGGATTGAGCATCCCGCAACTCTTCCTGACCACCGCGCTGCTGAACGCCGCGGTGACGCTGTGGATTTTCTTGCTGGTGCCGGAATTCCTGATGCGCTTCGTGGATTGGCTGCTGATCAGCCTGTTCTACCGCGTGCGCAGCGACGGACTGGAGCGCATCTCCGACGAAGGCGCGGCGCTGCTGGTATGCAACCACGTCAGTTACATGGACGCGCTGATCATCATGGGCAGCGTGCGGAGGCCGGTGCGCTTCGTGATGTACTACAAGATCTTTCGCATTCCGATTTTGAGTTTCGTGTTCCGCACCGCGAGGGCGATTCCGATCGCGGGTGCGAAGGAAGATCCCGCCCTGCTGGCGCGCGCCTTGGAGCAGATCGACAAGGCGCTGGCGGAAGGCGAACTGGTGTGCGTGTTCCCGGAAGGAGGCTTGAGCAGCGATGGCGAGATCGCGTCGTTCCGCCCGGGCGTGGAAAAGATTCTGGCGAAGCGGCCGGTGCCGGTGATCCCGCTGGCGCTGCGCGGGTTGTGGGGCAGCATGTGGAGCCGGCGCGATTCGAGACTGGGCCGCGCGCGCCTGCCGCGGCGTTTCCGTGCGCGCATCGAATTGCTCGCCGGCACGGTCGTGGACGGCGCAACGACGAGTGCCGCCGATCTGGAACAACGGGTGCGTGCATTGCGCGGCGCGGAAGCTTGAGAATCTCCGCAAAGCTACTGCGCTCGGCAGCTTGCGCGCCGGCGGTGCTCGGAATCCTCATGTATTGACATATACACTCCGGTTCCTGCGCTCCGGCGTCGCGCAACCTGCCTTCGCTCGCTACGCTTTGCGAAGATTCTTTGATTCTTCTGACTCACGCGACCCAACCCGCCAGCACGATCAGCGCGACCACTGCCAGCCACACCACCAGCACGCGGATCAGCAATCGCCGCGCGTCGGCGAGTTCTTCCAGCGGATCGGTGACATCCGCCACAGTGCCGCCGTCGCCCGCTTCGATGTCGGCATCTACGCCGGAGCGCGCGACCGCGGCGAGAAATCCGGGTTCCAATTCCCACGGCGAACGACCCGGTTGCATGTGCCACGCGCGCCAGGCGCGCAACACGGCTTCGAAATCCGAAACCAATGCCATCGCGAGCACCATGAAATGCGCGGGCAGCCAGTCCATCGCCGCGGCGAATCGGCGCGCGGCGTCGCGCGTGCGCAGATCCAGCGCGCCGTTTTCGTTTGCCGCGATCTGCGCGAGCCGATAAAGCAGCGCGCCGGCCGCGCCCAGCACAAAGAACCAGAACAGTACTCCGAAGCGTCGGCGCAATCCCGCGAGTACCGTGGCTTCCACCAGCGCAGGCGCGGTAAATGGCAGCGGCGTGGAGTTCGCATCGTCGCGCAGGTTCTGCGCGGCGGCTTCGCGCGCGGGGGCGTCTTCCGCGGTGAGCACGGCGTCGATATCGCTCTCCGGTTCGCGCGGGCCGAAGGTATAGAGCAACACAAGGACGGCGAACACCGCGCTGGCCAATCCGAAACTCCAGCCGCGCAACGCGCCCTGCAGCAATGCGCAGACGACCACCGGCAACGCCAAAGCCAGCGCCACACGGCCGCCGCCTTCGGCGAAATGCAGTTGTGCGAGCCACGCGCGGAACCAGCCGAAATCGCGGTAACGCGACAGCTCCAGCGCGGAAAACGCCAGCAGCAGGACGATCAGCGCGGCGACGAGGCGGATGGCCATATGTTGCGGTTACAGCGATGCCGCCGTGATTGTAGCCGCGATCAAGCCGACGGCACGCCACGCAATACGTCGGCCAACTCGATCCGCGCACGCGTGCGCAACCAGTGCTCGATCAACCGGAATGAAATCGAGAGCGGCGATGACGCCCGCAATGCGCCGCTGCGCAGATCATCGACGAGCTGTCGCGCGGTGAACCAGCGCGCGTCTTCCAGCTCGCCGTCGGCCAGACGAATTTCGCGCGCCGCCGCACGCGCGGTGAAGCCGAGCATCAATGATGCGGGGAACGGCCACGGCTGCGAGGAATGGTAATCGCAATCTACGACTTCGATGCCCGCTTCCTCGCGCACCTCGCGGCGCACCGCGTCTTCCAGCGATTCGCCCGGCTCGACGAAGCCGGCCAGCGTGGAATACTGGCGCGGCCGCCACAACGCCTGCCTTCCCAACAGGCAGGCGTCTTCATGTTCGACGATCACGATAATCGCGGGATCGGTGCGCGGGAAATGCAGCCGCTCGCAACGCGTGCACGCAGCGCGATGGCCGGCGCTGATCAAGATCAACGTGCCGCCGCAATGCGAGCAATGCCGCGTGGCATCTTGCCAGTTCGCCAGTCCGCGCGCGTAAGCCAGCAATCCGGCGTCGCCGGCCGGCAACCGACCGCCTGCTTCGCGCAAGCCGACCCACTCCGCATCCAGCGGCACTCGCGAAGAACCCTCGAGCAGCAGGAACACCGGCGTGCCATCGTGATGCAGCCCGAGCAGACTCGCCGGCGCATCGCCCGGCGCCGATTCCGCACGCAGCAACAGCAAGCGGTCGCCGCGCACCGGCGCCCGCCCTTCGGCATCGAATACCACGAAACGCGCATGGGACGAAGCACGTTGCGCCGTCAGCCACTGCGCGTCGTCGCGATGCTCGGCGGCGCGTTCCAGTTCCAGCGCGGCAAAGGTGTTGCGGCTGGAGCGCTCGGCCGAACTCACACCGTGAACGAGGAGCCGCAACCGCAGGTCGTCTTCGCGTTTGGATTGCGGATCACGAACTGCGCGCCGGACAACGATTCGGAATAGTCGATCTCGGCGCCGGTGAGATATTGCAGACTCAAGGGATCGACCAGCAGCGTGACGCCGCCCTTTTCCAGTGCCAGGTCGTCTTCGGCGTGGTTTTCGTCGAAGCTGAAGCCGTACTGGAAGCCCGAGCAGCCGCCGCCCTGAATGTAAACCCGCAACGCGAGTTTTGGATTGCCTTCATCGAGGATCAGCTCGCGCACCTTGGCCGCGGCCGCGTCGGTGAAGTTCAGCGGCGCGTGCGGAGGGTCGCGGTAGTCGGGTGTGACGGACATGGTCATATTTTAATGCGCGTGCACGACATGTGGGCGTAAGCGGCGACACGCAAGCTCACGGCGCACCGGCCGCGCCGCCGGATTGCACCACTTCATCCCAGGCCAGCGTGCGGGTGACCGTTGCGCCGCCTTGCGGCTGCAGGGTGACGCGCACGCGATTGGGCGTGAAATCCGCGGGCAGCATCAGCGTGCCCTGCACCTGCTGGAAATACTTGAAATCGAAAGGCAGGCCCTCGCCCGCATTCGCGCCCGCCAAGGCCGGCCAATCCAGGGTCGCCAGCTTGTCGGCGCGCACGCCTTCGATGGCGAGACTCAAGGTGCCCTGGATTTCCTTCGCAGCCTCCGCACTGTGCGTCAGCGTCACGGTGAAATTCCAAGCGTGCGTTTTCGCCAGCGGCGTCAGTGTCATGTTGTTGACGCTGAGCGCGCCCGGTTGCGCGGCCGCGCCGACCAGCTTGGCATAGAACGTCTGCTCGGCGCGCAGCGAGCGGATCTTCTCGTCCCGGTCCGCCAGGTCCTTTTGCAAGACGCGATCCGCGATCTGCGACACCTGCCGGTCGCGCTGCAGGATCGCCAACCGGTTCTGCAGTTCGTCGTTGCTTTGCGCCAGTTCCGCGGCACGCGCCGCGGCACCGTGCGAAGACCCCGAAAGCCGGCCGGTCAGCACGCCTGCGCCGAACAACACCGCGGCGAGGAGCAGAGCCCCGACGATGCCGAGCAACCTGCGCCGATGAGGCAGCAGGGCGTGCCATCGGGACGGAAGTGTTCGAGGATCGGGAAATCGCATCGGGCTCAATATACTGGCGGCTTTCGCAAGGGAATGACCCCATGCTGATCCTGTGGTTGAAGGCGTTTCATGTGGTCGCGGTGGTGACCTGGTTCGCCGGCCTGTTCTATCTGCCGCGGCTGCTGGTCTATCACGCGGAAGCTAGCGAGCCAACGGTGCGCGAGCGCTTCAAGGTGATGGAGCGGCGCCTGCTGGTGATGACGAACATCGGCGCGGCGTTGACGATCCTTCTGGGCCTGGCGACGCTGGGCGCCTGGCAACATGCGGTACCGGACTATTTTCGGCAGGCCCACTGGCTGCACGTGAAACTGGGGCTGGTCCTGCTGCTGGTCGTCTATCACGGTGTGCTGGCCCGCCTGGTGCGCGGTTTCGCGCGGGATGCCTGCCGTTGGACACCGCGGAGCTTGCGGCTGTTCAATGAACTGCCTGCCCTGTTGCTGATCGGGATCGTGGTGCTGGCGGTCGTCAAGCCCTTTTGACCATGCCTTTTTGAGCAGGCGGTCGCGTTCCGCCGGCAGATCCCGTCTCGTGCCGGCAGGCATGAGAGGTGCATGGCGTTTGTTCGTGCCGGGTGCCGCCCGACCGGGGATTTGCCTGCATGCAGTTGTCGATAGCCGAACCGGCGCAGAGCGCGGAACTGCGCGACGCGTTCCTGCATCACCTGCCCCAGCGGCTGAAAACGCTGCTGCGGCGCGCGCGCGCGCAAAGCCGCGGCGGCTGGGATATCAATATCCTGCACCTGGTGCAGGACGAAGTCGCCAACCTCGCCGGCGCCTGCGGCCGTTACGGTCAGATCGAACTGGGTGAACGCCTGCTGGCGCTGGAATCGGCGCTGGCGCCCTGGACCCAGAGCCAGCAGGTACCCGACCCGGCCGCCAACGCCAAGATCGATTCCGTGCTGGACAGCCTGCGGCCGCACCTCGAGGGTGATGCCCCGGCTTGGCCGCGCGCCGTGCCAGCGCGGGTTTTCACGCCCGAGCCGGTGGTGGTCGACGAGGCAGACGGCTATCAATTGCACGAAGCGCCCCCGGTTGGCCATTGGCGGACCATGGGTGTCCAGGATTTCGAACCGCCGCCCGCAGCCAACGAACCCGCTCCGCCACCGGCCCCGGCGGTGCAGACAAGTGCCGCGGAAGGGCACTCCGTGTACTTGCTGGGCGGCGACGATCCACTGCTGAACGAACTGACCATGCGGCTGGAAAGCCGCGGCTGCGCGGTCACTCCCATCGATGACGACGCATCGCTGATCGAAGTGCTGGGTGCGCTGCCGCCGCAACTGGTGGTGGTGGGCGCGCGCCACGCCGAAGCGCTGGACCGCATCGGCCCCGTGCTGCGCGCCGCCCGCGCCAGCGCTTCGCACAAGGTCGCGCTGCTCGCGCTGTTGAACGACGGCGACGTGTCGCTGCGCCTGCGCGCGCTGCGGGCAGGTGCCGACCGCTGCATCTCGTTGCCCGCGCAGTCGGAGGAAATCGTCGAGCGCGCGCTGGACCTGCTGAGCGACGAGGAAGAAGAGCCCTATCGCATCCTGATCGTCGAGGACGACGCATCCCAGGCGCTGTTCGCCGAATCGATCCTGCGCAAGGCCGGCATGGTGACGCAGGTATTGAACGAACCGATCGCGGTCCTCGAGGAACTGGACCGCTTCCAGCCCGACCTGCTGCTGATGGATCTCAACATGCCCGGTTGCGACGGGCTGGAACTGACCGCACTGATCCGCGAGCGCGAGGGTTATGTCAGCACCCCGATCGTGTTCCTCTCCGGTGATCCGGATGCCGATCGCCAATTCGCCGCACTCGATGCCGGCGGCGACGATTTTCTTTCCAAGCCGATCCGGCCGAAATATCTGGTGTCCGCGGTGACCAACCGCGTGCGCCGCGCACGCGCGTCGCTCAAGCACGCGCGCGAGCGGCGCAAGCGCGACCCCGCCACCGGCCTGCACGGCCGCGCGCAATTGCTGGATGCCTTGAACGAGCGCTTCGCCGCCGCCGGCGGCGGCGCGCTGAGCGGCGGTGTGCTGTGCGCCGAAGTCGATGGCGCCACCGCGCTGCGCGCGCAGGTCGGCTTGACCGTGCTGGACGAAATACTGGCGGAAACAGGAGCATTTCTCGCGCGCCACGTGGAGCGCGACGAAATGGTGGCACGTTTCGGCGATGCCGGTTTCCTGGTGTTGTCGCCGCAGCGCGACGAAGAAGGGCTGGCCGCTCTGGCGCAGACCTTGCGCGCGCAGATCGCGCGCGAACGTTTCGGCGGCAAGGCGCTGCCGGTGGAATTGAGTTGCGGCGTGTGCGCTTTCGGCAACGGACTATCCGAAGCCGGCGCGGTGCTGGCCGCTGCCGAACGCGCGCTGGACGCCGCGCGCCGCGACGCGGGCGGCATCGGTGTGTATTCGCGCCTGAGCGCTGCCGACAACGGCATGCGCGCACAACTGGAAGACGCGCTGCGGGCGGATGCTTTCCATCTGATTTTCCAGCCGATCGCGCCATTGGCCGGTGCGGCGGAGCCGCAATACCAGGCGCTGCTGCGTCTGCGCGACAGCGCGAGCGGCGAATTGTATTCCGCCGCGCAACTGATTCCCGAAGCGACACGTGCAGGACTGATCGGAGCGATTGACGACTGGGTGCTGCGGCGTTGTCTGGCGCTGCTGAGCGAACGCGAGCGCGGCGGCGCGCACCTGCGGTTATTCGTCAGCCAGTCGCTGGATGGCTGGAAAGATCCGGCCCGGATTGCGGCGTTGCGCCAGCAGTTGCCCGCGTCGGGGATTTCGCGCGGCAGTCTGGCGCTGGAATTCCGTCACGAGGATGCGCGCGCGCAATTGCGTACATTGATCGACCTGTCGTTGAGCCTGCGCGAACTGGGCGTCAAGCTCTCGCTCGCCGGTGTAGATCGCGAAACCTTGGCCGCCGGTCTGCTGGAGCACCTGCCGCTGGATTTCATCAAGCTTGCGCCGGGTGCCGAAGCCGAAGCCGGCGACCTCGCCGGCCTCGTGCAGGCCGCGCACGAGCATGGACGGCAAGTGATCGCGCCGCGCGTGGAGGACGCCGCTGCCGCGGTGCGTCTGTGCGCAGCGGGCGTGGATTTCTTGCAGGGCAATTTCGTGCAACAGGCAGGTCAGGCTCTGGATTACGACTTCACGGCTTCTGCGCAGTAGTCAGCAATGAACGACGGGTTCAATGGGTGATGTCGCGTCGCCGCTCCTGAAATTGCTCGCCAGCCTCTTGCTGGCGAGCGCGATCGCGCTCGCCTGGTGGTGGCTGCCGGCGCAGTCGGCGGCGATCCTCAGCGCGCCGCTGCTGATCGCCGCGGTCATGGTGTGGCTGCAGCGCGCGGCAGCGCCGGCGCAGGCACCGTTGCACGTAGAGCCGCATATTCCTCCTCATCACGAAAGTCTCTCCAGCCGCGCGCGCGTGCACGCGCTGGAGGCCGAACTCACGTCCCTGCGCGGCGTGCAGCGCGAACTGCTGGCAGCGAAACAGGCGGCCGAATCCGCGATGCTGGCCAAGAGCGAGTTCCTGGCCACGATGAGCCACGAAATCCGCACGCCGCTGAACGGCATCCTGCCGCTGCTGGACATCGTGCTCGGCATGCCGCTGCAACCCACGCAGCGCGACTATCTCGCGACCGCGCACAAGTCCGCGCAGGAACTGCTGCGCATCGTCGACGACATTCTGGACTATTCGAAAGTCGAAGCCGGCAAGCTCGAACTGGAGAAGGTCGGCTTCAATCTGCGCGAGCTGATGGACAACGTGCTGCGCCTGATGGAGAAGCCCGCCGAAGCGAAAGGGCTGACGCTGCGCGTGGTGGTGGACGACGACGTGCGCGCCGGCGTGCGCGGCGACCCGGTGCGTGTGCGGCAGATCCTTTCCAATCTGGTCGGCAACGCCATCAAATTCACCGAACGCGGCGGCGTGTCGGTGCGTGTCAGCCGCCGCGGCGACAGCACCACGCACCATGAATTGCTGTTCGCGGTGCGCGACACCGGCATCGGCTTGGCGCCCGAGCAGGCCGCGCGACTGTTCCAGCCGTTCACGCAAGCCGACGCCTCGGTCACGCGCCGCTACGGCGGCACCGGCCTGGGCCTCACGATCTGCAAGAAACTGGTGGATCTGATGGGCGGCAAGATCGGCGTGCGTTCGGAGGCCGGACGCGGTTCGGTGTTCTGGTTCTCGGTTCCGTTCGAGAAATTGCCGGGCGACATCCCCGGCGCGCGCCGCGATCTCACCGGCCTGCGCACGGTGCTCGCCTGCGGCGACGCCTACGCGCAGCGCGCGATGCCGATGTTGGCCGGCGTCGGTCTGGAAACCACGCACGTGACCAGCACCGCAGCGGCCCTGATGCGCTTGCGGCAGGTCGCGCCGTTGGGCCGCGCGTTCTCCTACGAATTGCTGGTGGTGGATGCGAGCACGCTGGACGGCGATGCCACCGCGCTGCTGCGCAACGTGCTGCGCGACCCGAAACTCTCGAATCTCCGCGTGCTGGCGTTGGGGGGCGTGGTGGAAAGCGATCCGCGCATTGCTGCGCTCGGCCGCGATGCCGACGACACCAGCCTGCGTTCCGCACTGCAGACATTGTTCGGCATGCCCGAACGCGGCCGTCCGCAACCGTTGCTCGGCGGGCGCATCAAGGAAACCGCCAACACCGCGGAGCGGCAACTGCGCGGGCTCGTGCTGCTGGTGGAAGATCATCCGGTCAACCAGCAGGTCGCGCATCGCCTGCTGGAACGGCTGGGCCTGAAGGTGGAAACCGCCGGCCACGGCGCCGAAGCGCTGGAGAAGATCAAGCAGCGCCATTACGACCTGGTGCTGATGGATTGCCAGATGCCGGTGCTGGACGGTTACAGCGCCACGCGCCGTCTGCGCGAACGGGAACAGCGCGAAACGATTCCGCGCCTGCCGGTGATCGCGATGACCGCGCACGCGATGGCGGGCGACCGCGAACGTTGTCTGGAAGCAGGCATGGATGATTACCTGACCAAGCCGCTGGATCGCGTGCTGCTGGCCGAAACCCTGGCGCGCTGGCTGGGTGCCGGCCGCGAACCGGTGCACGCGGATTCTGCGATCACCGCGCATGCGGAGGCCGAAGCGGCCGTTGCGACCGCCCCGCCGCGCGCCGCTGCCGCAGTCCAATCGGCGGCGGCCGCGATCGATACCGTGGCGATGCTGGACGAAGCGACGCTCGCCGATCTGGAAGAAATCATGGGCGATGAAGTGCGCGGACTGGTGCAGGCCTATCTGCACGACGGGGACGCGCGTCTGCTGGCGCTGCGCGTCGCCGCGGACCGCAAGGACGCGGTGGAAGTCGGCAAGCTCGCGCACTCGTTGAAGTCGGCCAGCGCCAATGTCGGCGCGAAGGTGCTTTCCGCAGAAGCAAAAGCCGTGGAACACGATGCGCGCAACGGCACGCTCGCCGATCCCGACGCGCGCGTCGCGGCACTGGAAAAACTCTACGCGCAAACCGCCGCGGCCCTGCGGCAGAAATTCGGGTTGCGCGGGTGAAACAACAGCAGCTTTCGATCGAGGTGAAGATCTTCAGGCGATCGAGTTCATTGTAACCCAAGGTCTGCGTCGGTGTCCCGCCGGTGCCGTTGGTGATCCGACTAATACAGTCTGGTCCACCATCCTGGTCACTGCGCTACTTGCCCCACTGCGGCAGCTACACAACTCATTTGAAAAACTTTCTCTCAATGAATTTATTTGTGTCCTTCCTTACAACATATTCCGCTCCGCCGCCTGATAGACTGCGGCCCCTATACCTCTTCGGAGAAAAGACTATGCGGCACAACTGCGGTTCTTCATAGACGTTCAAATTGTAATTATTGATTTCGCTCAAAAATTTCCCTAACTCATCATACTGTTTCTCTGTTGAAATTTTTTTTGAAAAATCCTGGGACGCGAGGACTTCAGCCTGAGAACATGAACTACTAAGATCTGACTTGTTGGCATGATCAGGGTCGCCTACGTGGGCGCAAGCTGCAATGGGGATGTACGCGAGCAAAGCTAGTCTTATTCTCATGGACAGTTACCCTTCCTTAAAATATAAACTCTGCCCGTTGAAGGGTCATACATCAGTATCGCCCCACTCGGAGTTCCTAAAAAACTAGGTACACCATTTCCATCATTTGCATTGTCCGCGGTATCCAAATCTGTTGGCGAAAAATCCTCATTATCATAATTCGGATCGTAAGCAGCATGAGTATGATAAAGCCCGACCTCGGTGTGGAAAATTGGAGCGTAACCATTATCACTGGCGTCGTTTGTCCCTACGTTGGGAGATGTATACGAATACCCGCCAAGCCAATTGGCATAAATTACTCCTGCATACTCGCGATTAGTTTGAATAGATAAACCATTGTACTGACTTATGGCAGCGTACCCTGCCTCCCTAACTGAAGAATATACGTCGTCGGGGCTCAGCCCCGGCGGGTCGATAGTGCTAATTGGATTAGCGCCAGCGTAGACGTAGGTATTAATTCCGCCCTTTAGCCCGGTTGGATCACTCTCGATGTATCTACCAGAGAGAGGGTCGTAATCTCTGTTCCCGTTGTAATACAAGCCATCTTCGGCATCGCGGTACTGGCCGGGAAAGCCTACATTTTGGTCGAACCATGTCGTATCAGTCACCTTGCGATCGAACGGCAGGTTCTGCGCCTGCCATTCCACGCTCTGGCCGACCGTAGTCGACAGCACCATCGGCCGGCCCGTCTGGTCGGTGTGCACGGGATAAATGCCGCCGCTGGGGGTGAGGATCGTCATCAGCCGGCCATTCAACCAGACATAGTCGATCCACATGCCGTTGCGCTGCTCGGCCAGCAGAGCACCACTCACGTCCGGCGCAAAGTAGGTGCTGACTCCCGCGCCGATCTTGCGCAGGCGCTGCCCTTCCGCGCTCACCTCGTAACCGGTGCCGTCGGCGTTGATCAGCCGTCCGAAGGAGTTGTACTGGTAAGCGGTCGCACCGTTGAGTGTGGTCGTGTCGCCTTGAGGGTCATACCCGTACGTGACATCCATGCCACCCGAAACGCTGCTCAATTGATTACTGGTAGGCGATACCGTGTAGGTCGTCGATGTGCCGTTGATCACCTGTGAAGTGCGATTGCCGTCGGCGTCGTAGTTGTAGCTTTCGTTGTCGGCGGTTGAGCTGACGGTCTTCAGGCGATCGAGTTCGTCGTAACCCAGGGTCTGCGTCAGCGTGCCATCCATGCCGTTGGTGATCTTGTTGATCCGATCGGCGTTGTCGTAGCTGAAAGACAGGTTCTGGATTCCCGGCGCCACGATGCTGGACAAGCGCAGGTCGCTGTCGAACGTGAGCGTACTCGCCAAGCCGTTGAAGCTGGTCCACTTGGACATCGCCAAGTCCATCGGGCGATAGCTGACGGCAGAGATCCCGTAGAAGGTGCTGCTGCCTTCCTTGAAACGCACGTCGGCGACCGCGCCGTCGGCATAGTCGTACAGCGCCTGATTGCCATCCGGATACACCGCCACCGCAAGCTGACCCATGCTGTTGTAGCTGTATCCGATGCTGTAGGTCGGTCCACTGCTGAAGGCGAAGCCGCGTCCCGCGATCCAGCCTTCGGGTGTATAGCTGTAGCTCGTGGTTTCGGTCGAATCGGAAGCGGAACACAGCCGTCCCTTGCCGTTGATGCAGGTGTCGTAGGTCCATGTCTGGCTTTGCCCGCCTGCCGTGATCTTGGTCAGGCGATTGAGGCCGTCATACGTGTATACCGCCTGCACACCGTCGGCGCGCGTCTTGGTATAAAGCCGCCCATAAGTGTCGTAGCTGAAGCTGGTGGTGCCGGTGTCCGGACTGACCTGCTTCCACAGCAGGCCCAATCCATCCCAGGCGTAAGTCGTGGTGAGCCCTCGCGGGTCGATCACCTTGGTCAGGTGATCACCGGCGTCATAGAAGTACTGGGTGACCCCGCTCTTAGCGTCCGTCATGGTGCTGACGCGGTTCAACGCGTCGTAGGTGTAGCTGGTCTTGTGGCCAAGCGCATCAGTGACGGACAGGACATTGCCGTTGCCGTCGTAGGCGTAGGT
The DNA here is from genome assembly GCA_036759545.1 of Rhodanobacteraceae bacterium. Classification (GTDB taxonomy): domain Bacteria; phylum Pseudomonadota; class Gammaproteobacteria; order Xanthomonadales; family Rhodanobacteraceae; genus 66-474. The sequence continues at coordinate 14,985 of DAIOUL010000010.1, read as the reverse complement.
CAGCACCTGGCCGTGATTGCCTTTGCGCTGATAAACGCGTCCAAGCGCGTCGTAGAGGATGGTTGTCGATTTGCCGACGTCGCTGCCGCGGGAAATCACATCCGACGTGACATCGTTGTTATTGTCGTAGCCGAACGTTTCGGTCGAGGTGCCGTCCTTGTCGTTGTGGGTAATCGTCTTGACGCGCATCTCGGCGTCGCGGTTCCACGTCGTGACCTCGCCATCGGGTGCAGAAATCTGGTACAGCAGGCCGAAGCCGTCGTACGTGTAGGTCCACTTCGCGGTGGTGCCATTTGGATGCGTGGTCTTGGTCGATACGCGTCCACGCGCATCGTAGGTGTAGTCGGTTTCGTCGCCATTGGGGCCAACGATCTTCTGCGGTTCGCCCAAAGCCGTGTAGTTGCTATAGGTGGTGGTGTGACCGAGCCCATCCACCACTGTTGTCACATTGCCCAGCGCGTCGTAGTTGGTAGTGACCTTCGCGGTGCCGCTGGGCGAAGGCGCTGTCACGGTCATGCTCTGAACCATGCCGTTGCCGTACAACGTGTAGGTGTAGCTGGTCGTCAGCGCCTGATTGGGGGTGCCGTTCGACGAGAGATTTGTTCGTGTGATCGAGGCCAGTCGGTTCTGCGCGTTGTAGCCGTAATCGATCTGGGATTCGCCGACCGCGGTCACACGAGTCAGGCGGTTCAATTGCTGGTTGGGATCCCACTTGTAATTGATCGTGCGAGCCACCGAGGTTCCGGAGGCTTGCGTCTCCGTCTGCAATTGGCCGTTGCTCGCGTAGGTATAAAGGTGGGTAATTTGATTGTTGTCGACGGTCTGCTTGAGATTGTCGTTGGAATCGTAAAGGCTGGAGCTGACGGTCGATCCGCAGTCGATTACGGCGCTGTTGCTGAGTGAAGTGAGCAGGTAGAAGCCCTGCGAGTCAGCCGTATAAGTGTTGGTGGTGGTGTGCCCGAGCGGGTTGGTGATCGTGGCCACCATGCCGCCACTCGGATAGGCATAGAGGATCGACGTTGTTTGTGTTCCGTCAGCAGCACCATCGCTGTTGACGCGATTGTTACCGTCGTAGCCTGTCTTCCAATACGCCGTTCCGTTGTATGCGATTCCGGACAATAGTTGGTTGGCTCCCGTATAGCTGAATGTCATCGTCGTGGTCGGCGAGCCCGGAAATATCAGCGAGGCCACATCCACCCCAAGAAGACCACTGCCGCCGGGTATCCAATACCAGCTCAACGAATAGCTGTACTGATTGCCCGCCGGGTCGGTCACTGTAACCGACCCACTTACGTTGCTCTGGCCGGGGTTTTTCACCACCTCGACAATCTTGAAGGACTGACCGTTGGTATGCGTGACGATAGTGGTCGTTGTATCGGTCGGCGGCGTAGGCGGCGGCGGATCGGGAACGCAAAGCGGATGCACGCCCACCGGCACGGCGCACGGCTGCACGGGCGGACCACCGGGCGTTTCCACTGTCGACGAGGTGACGGTCCAGCCAACGCCTGACGCATCCTTGATCGACTGGAAGTACCCGTATTGATCGTAGGTTTGAACCGTCGCATCTTCGTCGTGCGCCGTCCAGGTTCCATCGGAGTTGTGCGTCAGCGTGGCGAGTCCGCCGCCGCCGATTTCCGGGAAGTTCCCGAATGAAGCATGGTTACCTGAAAACGAAACACTGGAACCATCAGGCCGGTAAAGCGTGACCTGATTGCAAGGAATATTGGGATTGGTATAGCCGCAATACAAATCCAGCGCGTAGGAAATGCTGGAAGCCCACGGATTGTAGGCCCAGAACGACGAGCTTGTGACCGAGTGATAGTAGAGCGTGTACTTCAGTCCCATTTCGCCGGGCAAGGCGAACAGCGGGATGGTCAGGAGCTTGGCGCCATCATCGATTTCGACCGGATCGCTGGCGTAGCCTTTACAGCCCGCTTTATTGTTCTTCTTGATAGCGCTGGCAGTCTTGTTGTTGAGGCTGAAGACTCGTCCGTCCCCATGAAAGGAATTTAGCGAGTTGCTGTAGGTGGTGAAAACTGCGCCTGTGTTGTAGCCGAATAAGCGATCGTTAATCTGGTCGACTGAATTAGGGAGCGGCACACCCACTACGATGACTGGGGCCTCAGTAGTGACCGGACCATTTATTTGGGAAATGGTTGGCTTCCCGTCTTCGTTATCCGCCGCACTAGCCGCTTTGGAAGGAAAAAGCGTCATGGCCAACATTGCAAGAGCAATGACGGCGCAGTAGCGCAACAGCCCCATGACTCACCCCTGCATGCGGACACTTCGGGCTGCACATTGCGCTCACAACATTTCGCCCAGCTTTCGCGAGCTGCGCTCACGTTCACAAGTTAGGTCTGCTATGGAAGCGGGCACTGCGCGAACCGCGCCTCGCAAAAACTGTCACGCCGTTGCCCTGATTGGGGGCACAAAACTCAAATGCAGCGTGCACCGCGTAAGATGCTGACCGTCAGTGATTTCACAGCCTCTGCGCCAGCAGGCGAACTATCCGCGCGTGGGCGCCGACGGGCTGCGCGGCGACAGACCCAGCGTCACGCAACAAGCCGTTTCGACCAGCGGCGCGAAATGCCGCAGCGCGCGTTCATAGACGTCGCGCTTGAAGGCCACCACGTGTTCGGCGGGATACCAGAAATCGACCCAGCGCCACAGGTCGAATTCCGGGGTTTCGTGCACGTCCAGCTTCAGCGCGCTGTCGTCGTCCAGCAATCGCAACAGGAACCAGACCTGTTTCTGGCCCACACACAGCGGGCGTTCGCCGTGCCGCTGGTAGCGGTGCGGCAGGCGATAACGCAGCCAGCCGTGCGTGCTGCCGAGTACCTGGACCTGTTCGCGTTTCAGGCCGGTTTCCTCGTACAACTCCCGATACATCGCCTCGTCGGGAGTCTCGTCGGTATGCATGCCGCCCTGTGGAAACTGCCAGCCGTCGCGGCGCACGCGACGCGCCCAGAACACCTGGCCCTGCTCGTTCAGCAGCACGATGCCGACGTTGGGGCGATAGCCGTCGAAGTCGATCATGGGGCGATTCAAGCATGGGGCGGGAAGTACGGGCAAGACGGCGCCCTGCCGGCAATCGGCCGGGACCGCAAACCGCTTCGTTCGAGGGGTTAGCAGACCCGTGCTGCACGTCGGTAAATCTTGACACCCCTCCACCGCCGGTTAGACTTTCCGGCTCTTTGCGTCTTCTCGTGGCTAGGTAGCTCAGCCGGTCAGAGCGCGGCACTCATAATGCTGAGGTCGGCGGTTCGATTCCGCCCCTAGCCACCATCAAAAAGATCCACTGCGAGAAGTGCAGATCAAAATCGCGGCGTCCATGTCGCGGACTTTTCACGAAAAGCTTGCTTCGGTCTTCGTTCTTGCGACAAATCGTGCGCATCGACCCTGCGCGAGCACCAATAGAAAATTTACGCACCGCTGACACGCCATTCCGTACAACGGCGTAGTTTGATGCGTTCGCGGTCCGAAGTACCCCAGGCGAGTAGAAGATGAATGTCTGCACAGGGAACGTGCTGCTGGTCGACGACAACGATGCTTTCAGCTCGGCGGTGGTCGAGGTGGCGCGGCAGGCGCGCTGCAAGATCACCGCGACCGACAAGCTGGAATCCGCGCGCCGCCTGCTGACGGAGAAGACCTACGACCTGCTGCTGATCGATCTGGCACTGCCGGACGGCAACGGCCTGGACCTGGTGCAGGACATCGATCTCGCGAGTCAGGGGCGCGTCGCCATCGTCACCGGCAATCCGAGCATCGAAACCGCGGTGCGTGCGGTGAAGTCGCCCGCGTTCGAATACCTGATCAAGCCGGTCTCCCCCGAGACATTGACGAGGCTGATGGACGACGCGCAGCGCCGCGCGCACGTGCGCGACGCCGGCGTGGTGCGGCAGTTCGGCGGCATGCTCGGCCAGAGCGCATGCATGCAGGCGCTGTTCGAGAAGATCCGCCGCGTGGCCGCGCTGGATGTGTGCGTGCTGGTGCACGGCGAGAGCGGCACCGGCAAGGAACTGGTGGCGCGCGCGCTGCACGAGCTCTCCGGCCGCGCAGGCCGGTTCGTGGCGGTGAACTGCGGTGCGATCGCGCCGGAGTTGCTTTCGAGTCAGTTGTTCGGGCACGAACGTGGCTCGTTTACCGGCGCGATGCAGTCGCACGCCGGCTATTTCGAACAGGCTCAGGGCGGCACGCTGTTTCTGGACGAGATCACCGAAATGCCGCCGGCGCTGCAGGTGTATCTCTTGCGCGTGATGGAGACGCGCAGCCTGACGCGTGTGGGGGGCGCGCGCGAGATACCGGTGGATGTGCGTCTGATCGCTGCTTCCAATCGCGATCCGCAACGGGCGGTGGCGAGCGGCAATCTGCGATCGGACCTGTATTTCCGGCTGATGGAGTTCCCGCTGGCGGTACCGGGCTTGCGCGAGCGGCGCGAAGACATTCCGCTGCTGGCGCAGCATTTTCTCGACCGCCTCAACGAACGTTATGGTACCGGCAAGACCTTCACCGCCGAGGCGCTGCGCACTCTGGGTGAGCGCAACTGGCCCGGCAACGTGCGCGAGCTGCGCCACGCGGTGCAGCGGCACTACATCATGGCCGGCGAGAACGGCCGGATCGAAATGCAGACAGAACCCGAGCCGCCGCTGCGGTCAGGTGCGAGCAGCGACGGCTCGGTGCACTTCACCGTCGGCATGACCTTCGATGATGTGGAACGCGAGATGCTGCTGAAGACGCTGGCGCATTTCAACAACAACAAGCGCCAGGCCGCACGCGCGCTGGGCATCACCGCCAAGACGATCTACAACCGCCTGCTGCGCTATCGCTCGCAGGATCTGATCGGCGACGATCTGCTTGGCGACCCGCAGGAGGAAAACGAGCACGCGGATTGAATTCCTGGTGGGCTGCCGCGCGGGAACGATGACGTCCGCGTTTCAAAACCGCTCCAGCCATTCCACCGCGAGGCCGAGTTCGCGCGCCAGCGTCTGGATGCGGCCACGCGCCTCGTCCGCCGCCTGCGCGCTCAAGGCATGCAATTCGAGGTCATGGAAATCGGCGCGCGCGGTGTCGTCGGGCAAACCGGCGGAACTGGAATCCTCGTCCATGTGCGGCGTCTCGTCTGCCACTTCTTCGACGCGATCGATGCCATCGAAGCCGCGCGCAAGGGCGACGAGCGTATCGACGCGGCCGGGTTCTCCATCAACTCGAAAACGCAGGATGCGCATGCTTTGTTCCTTGCAAAATCGTCACGCGCATTCCTGCACGATCGGCGTGGGCTCGCCGTGAATGCGCGAGCCGCGACGTCGGCAAGGAAAGCAGTTCCATGGGCAAGGAAGTCATCAACGGATTCAATCATCGCCTCACCGGCTTGCGCGCGCATGCGCGTTCGGAGCTGATGCTGCGCGACGCGCAGCGCAATCTGCGCATCGCGCAGTTCGCTCCGCTGGCCGAGTCCGTGCCGCCGAAACAGTACGGCGGCACCGAGCGGGTGGTCGCCTACCTCGCCGAGGCATTGCAGGAAGCGGGGCATGAGGTGACGCTGTTCGCTTCCGGCGATTCGACGACGCGTGTGCCGATGGTGGCGTGCTGCCCGCGCGCACTGCGCGGCCTGAATGAGGTATGCGATCCGCAACTGTGGAGCGCGTTGCAATTCCAGGCGCTGCTGGACCGCGCGGATGAATTCGATATCGTGCATTTCCACAGTGGCTATCTGCACTTTCCGCTGTGGGATGAGCTGCCGCCGGGCGTGACCACGCTGCACGGGCGGCTGGATTTCGATCCACCGCAGTTCTACGCGCGCTATCCGCGCGCACCGCTGGTGTCGATTTCCGAAGCGCAGCGCGCACCGTGGCCGCAAGCGAACTGGGTACGCACCATCCACCACGGCTTGCCGCGCGACCTGCTGCATGCCGGTCCCGGTGACGGCGGTTATCTCGCTTTCGTCGGCCGCATCTCGCGCGAGAAGCGCGTCGACCGCGCCATCGAGATCGCGCGCCGCGCGCGGATGCCGCTGAAGATCGCGGCAAAGATCGATCCGGCCGACGTGGCCTACGTCGAACATGCGGTGCAGCCGCTGCTCGATCAGCCGGGCGTGGAGTTCCTCGGCGAAACCGACGAGCGCGGCAAGCAGGAGCTGCTCAGCAACGCGGCGGCGTTGCTGTTCCCGATCGACTGGCCCGAACCCTTCGGGCTGGTGATGATCGAAGCGCTGGCCTGCGGCACGCCGGTGATCGCCTGGCGCCGCGGTTCGGTGCCCGAGATCATCGAACACGGCCGCACCGGCTTCGTGATCGACAACATCGAGGATGCTGTGCAGGCGGTGCTGCACATCGGCGACATCGATCGCGCGGAATGCCGCCGCGCCTTCGAAAGGCGCTTCACCGCGCAACGCATGGCGAACGAATACGTGGAAGCGTATCGCACGATCCTGCGCGAGCGTCCGCCGCGCAGCGATCCACGCCGGACACGCGAGGCATGGCAGACCCGCGCGCTGTAACCGGACCGGCAGCCGCGCGCGGCACGGATCCGTATCACATCGCCGCGCACTCGGCTTACGCGGACGAGTCTTCCTACATCCTCAATCACGCCGATACGTTCGCGGTGCTGGACCGCTGGGGCGACGCGCGCGCCGGCGGCCAGCATTCGCACGGATTCTTTCATTGTGATACGCGTTACCTTTCGCGGCTGCAGGCGCACTTGAACGGCGTGCGGCCGGTGCTGCTGACTTCCACGGTTTCGGACGACAACCTGACGCTGATCGTCGATCTCACCAATGCCGAGAGCGACGGCTTGCCGAAAGACGCGCTGCATCTGCGCAAGCGCGCGGCCATCCACGCCGGCCGCTGCGAGATCGTGTACGAGATCGCCAACTACGACGTGCAGCCGCACGAAGTCGAACTGGCGATCGGCCTGGATGCCGATTTCTGCGACATCTTCGAAGTGCGCGGTACCCGGCGCGAGAGCGAAGCGCCGCCGCGCGAACGTGAAAGTCGCGAAGACGGCGTACGTTTCGATTACACCGGCCTGGACGACGTGCGCCGCACCACCACGTTGACGTGGTCGTGCGCACCGCATGAACGCGGCACGCGGTCGGTGCGCTTCCGCTGGATGCTGCAACCGAACGCATCGGAGTCGGTAACAGCCACGCTGTTGTTCGTGGAACACGGGCACGACGGCGGCAGCGACGCGTGGCGCGAACGCGCGGCGGCCGACCGCATCGCGCACTGGCAGGGCCTGCTGCCGAAAATCGAAACGTCGTGCCGGCCGCTGGCGCTCTGGCTGCGGCGCAGCGAAGCGGATCTGTGCTCGCTGATCGCGGAGACGCCGCAGGGCCCGTATCCGCACGCGGGCGTGCCGTGGTTCAACACCGCATTCGGGCGCGACGGCCTGATCACTGCGCTGCAACTGCTGTGGGCGATGCCGGAGCTGGGCGCGGGCGTGCTGCGTTTTCTCGCCTCGATGCAGGCAACCGAAGAAGATCCCGAACACGACGCCGAGCCCGGCAAGATCGTGCATGAAACGCGTGTGTGCGAAATGGCGAATCTCGGAGAAGTGCCTTTCGGGCGCTACTACGGCTCCGTGGATGCCACGCCCCTGTTCATCGTGCTGGCAGGCGAATACCTGCGCGCCACCCATGATCTCGAACTGATCCGCGAACTGCGGCCCGTGCTGGACGCGGCGCTGCAGTGGATCGACGACTACGGCGATTCGAATGGCGACGGCTTCATCGACTATGCCAGTCACACCGAACATGGTCTGAGCAATCAGGGCTGGAAGGATTCGGTGGATTCGATCTCGCACGCGGACGGTGAACTCGCGACCTCACCGATCGCGCTGTGCGAAGTGCAGGGCTACGTGTACGCGGCGTGGATGGAAGCCGCGCACCTGCTGCGCCTGCTGGGCGACCGCGACAGCGCGCAGCGCTATCGCGACAAGGCCCGGGGTTTGAAGAAGCGCTTCAATGGTTCATTCTGGATCGACGCTCTGGACAGCTACGCGCTGGCGATAGACGGTTCGAATCGCCCGTGCGAGGTCTTGGCGTCGAACGCCGGGCAATGCCTGTGGACGCGCATCGTGGATCGCGACAAGTCCGCGCCGCTGACGCGCGTGCTGCTGGAGCGGCGCATGTTCTCCGGCTGGGGCGTGCGCACGCTGGCCGAGGGCGAGGCGCGCTACAACCCGCTGTCGTACCACAACGGTTCGGTATGGCCGCACGACAATTCGCTGATCGCCTGGGGTTTCAGCCGCTACGGTCAGGGCGACGCGGCGGTCAAGGTGTTCTCGGCGTTCTGCGACGCGGCCACGCTGTTGTCGCTGCACCGGCTGCCGGAACTCTATTGCGGCTTCGAAAAGCGCAGCAGTCTGGGACCGGTGCCGTATCCGGTGGCGTGTTCGCCGCAGGCGTGGGCGGTCGGCAGCGTGTACCTGCTGCTGGCTTCCGTGCTCGGGCTGGAAATCGACGCGCGCCGGAAGCGGCTGGTATTCCGCTCGTCGCAATTGCCACCGGGCGTGGACCGCTTGCGCATCAGCCGCTGGCGCGTGGGTGGCGGCGAGTGTGATCTGGAATTCCGCCGCCACGGCGCCGATGTCGCGCTGCACGTGTCCGCCAAACCGTCCGGCTGGACGGTGTTGACGGTCAAGTGAGTCCGGAGTTGTCTCTCTGGAAGACAAATCCGGAGTCACCCCGGCCACGGATGGCGAGCTCCAGCGCTGGAGGCCGCAAAATCACGGATGCGCGCGTGAACATGCCGTGTATTCGGCGCGCGTGACGCGCCCGTCGCGGTCGGCGTCGCATTGCGAGAAATGCGAAGCGAGCCAAGAATCGGTGGCGGCGTTTTGGCGCGTCAGATAGCCCTGATGGGTCGTGTCGAGACTGTCGAACGGCGTGGCGGCGCCGTTCATGCCGTTGCTCGGATTCGATCCGTTCATGCCGTTGCCCATGCTCGAACCGCTGCCGGTACTTCCGCTCATCGGCGGGTTCTGGCTTGGGTAGGCCGGAGCGGTTTGCGGATTGCCCATGCTGCCTTGCGAACCTTGCGTGCTTTGCGGCGATCCCTGCGTGCCTTGCGTTCCGCTCGGCGGTGTTTGCTGCGCATACGCGACACAGACTGTCAGCGCCAATGACGCAGCGAAAATGAGTTTGCAGGCCATCCTGTTCATGATCTTCTTCCTGGAAGTGCGCACACGGCGCGCGCACCACGGCTCAGCAATCGGTGTGCCATGCGGTCGCCGCATCCGCGCGAGGCGGTGTGCGCAGGTGATGTGAGCTTATTTCACGGGTGGGAACGGAATTCACGATCCGTGCGCATGGCTCGGCGTAAAAGCGGACATCCATGCGCAACGCTTATCGATCATCCACGTGATCACTGCCCGCGTCTCGCGGCGTGGCATACACATTGCAGCCAACGCGACCCGCAAACGGAGGAACCGACATGGCAAAGGAAAGCAACGCGATCGAACTGCTGAAGCACGATCACCGTGAAGTCGAATCGATGTTCAAGCAGCTCGACGCCGAAGAGGAAAGCCGCGGCAAGATCGAAATCGCGCAGCACATCTGCCTCAGCCTGATCGTGCACAGCACGATAGAAGAGGAGATCTTCTATCCCGCGGCGCGCGAGGCGCTGGACGAGGAAGACCGCGAGATGGTGGCCGAGGCCAATGTCGAACATTCGAGCCTGAAACAGTTGATCGAGGAAATCCGCGGCAGCGGCCCGGAAGACGAGATGCTGGAAGCGCGCCTCACCGTGCTCAAGGAATACGTGCAGCACCACGTCAAGGAAGAAGAGAACGAGCTGATGCCGGCGGTAAAGAAGACCGGGCTGGATCTGGATGCGCTAGGCGAGGAATTGATGGAACGCAAGGAAGCCCTGATGGAACAGTATCGGCAGTATGCGGACGGCAACGGGTCGACCGTAAAGCTGCCGCCGGCGAGCAAACGCGCGAGCAAGAGCGCTTCGTCTTCCAAGAGCGCCGGCTCCAAACGCACCGGCTCCAATCGGGCAAGTTCCAAGCGCAGCACGGCCAAGCGCGCATCATCGCGGGGCAGCAAGAGCGGCTCGTCGTCGCGGCGCAGCGCGCAACGTTGAGATGAGCACGTCGAAGAAATCCGGCGCGCCGGACCGGCGCGCCGCGCACACCGATCGCAAGGATCCCGGCAGCAAACCGCATCCGGCGGAGTCGGATACGCAACGGCGGCGCCGCAAGTCGCACGAGAGCGACAACCTGGACGAGGCCGTGGACGAAACGTTTCCGGCCAGCGATCCGGTGTCGCCCTTCGTGCCGGCCAAGCCGCCGGAAGATGAAGAAGATGATGCTGCGCGCCGCCGCGGCTAGAAAAACTTTCTTCCGGGAGTCCGCCGATTACGCGCTTCGATCGTGATCGCGCCGGCAGATCGACCCGCAGCGCGGCTTTGTAGGTGCAAGTACGTTTGCACGCTTCGTGCATCCAGGCCCATTGCCGCGAACCCGGTTCGCGCAAGGAAGAAGGAATCCGCATGGATGCACCCGTTGAAACCCGTGTTCACGAAAATGACGTGCGCGTCGGCATCGTCGGAGCCGGCAACTGTGCCTCCTCTTTCGTGCAGGGCCTGACCTATTACCGCGACGCGAAGGAAGACGCCGCGATTCCGGGCCTGATGAGCCCGCGCGTGGGCCGCTATCACGTGCGCGACGTGCGCGTCGTCAGCGCCTTCGACATCCACGCCGGCAAGGTCGGCCGCGATTTGTCGGAAGCCCTGCTGTGCGAGCCCAACAACACGCGCATTTTCGCAAAGGTGCCGCGCAGCGGCGTCACGGTCGAACGCGGGCCGACGCTCGACGGCCTGGGCGAATACCTGCGCGAGGACATCGTCGAATCCGACAAGCCGGTGGTGGACGTCGCGGACATCTTGCGCCGTACGCATACCGACATCCTGGTTTCGTATTTGCCCGTGGGTTCGCAGCGCGCGACCGAGTGGTATGCGCGGGCGGCGCTGGAGGCCGGCTGCGCCTTCGTCAATTGCATCCCGGTATTCATCGCTTCCGATGAAAGCTGGCGCAAGCGTTTCGAGCGCGCGCGCCTGCCGCTGCTGGGCGACGACATCAAGAGCCAGGTCGGCGCCACCATCGTGCACCGCGTGCTGGCCAACCTGTTCCGCGACCGCGGCGTGCGGCTGGACCGCACCTATCAACTGAACTTCGGCGGCAATTCCGACTTCAAGAACATGCTGGAACGCGAGCGGCTGGTTTCGAAGAAACTATCGAAAACGCGTTCGGTCACCAGCCAGGTGGAAGTTGCGCCCGACCACATCCACGTCGGCCCATCCGATCACGTCGAGTGGCTGACCGACCGCAAGATGGCGTACATCCGCCTGGAAGGCACTGCGTTCGGCGGTTCGCCGCTGGCGATCGAACTGAAGCTGGAGGTGTGGGATTCGCCCAACTCCGCCGGCGTGGTGATCGACGCGGTGCGCTGCGCCAGGCTGGCGCTGGACCGCAGGCTGGGCGGCGCGATCGTCGGCCCTTCCAGCTACTTCATGAAGTCGCCGCCACAGCAGTTCACCGATTCGCGCGCGCGCGAACTGACGCTGCAATTCATGCGCGCGGATGCGGATGCCCCGCGCGCGCGGCACGGCAACGAACGGAATCGTTCCGATGAACCCCGTCTTGAGAACCCCGCGGACCACGCGCTTGCTGCTGGTGCGTCACGCCGCGTGCGCGCCGGGTGACCGGATTCTGCTGGGCCGCACGCTGGATCCGCCGCTGGACGCGAACGGATCCATGCAGGCGTACGCGGTCGCGCGTCGGTTGAAAGCCGAAGCGCCGCAGTGTGTCGAGAGCAGTCCGCGCCTGCGCACGCTGCAGACCGCGCGGGCTATCGCGGCCGAAGCCAACTGTCCGCTGCGCGTCGCGCCGGAACTGGATGAACTCGATTTCGGCCACTGGAGCGGCCGTCCTTTTTCCGATCTGGAAGGCGACGAGGACTGGCGGCGCTGGAACCGCGAACGCGCGAACGGGCGAACGCCGGCGGGCATCACCATCCCGGGTTTGCAGGCTGTGCTTTCGCATTATTTTTCCGATCTCGCCGAAGTGTGCGCCGGTTGCACGCTGGTGCTGGTGACGCATGCGGAACTGATCCGCGCCGCGCTGCTGCTCGCTCTGCACGCCGATCCGGGCGGCTGGCAGCACTACGAGATCGCGCCCGCATCGGTGACGCGGCTGGCGATGCGTGACGGCGCGTTGATGCCGGATTCGCTCAGAGAGGCTGCGGCATGAAGATCGTGATCTTCGGTTTGAGCATTTCCTCGTCGTGGGGGAACGGCCACGCCACGCTGTGGCGTGGGCTGTATCGCGCGCTGATACAACGCGGTCACGTGGTCCGCTTTTTCGAGCGCGACGTGCCGTGGTACGCGGGTGCCCGCGACTGGTCCGCCGAAGACGGCGGTCTGGTTCTCTATTCCGATTGGCCATCCGTTCGCGCGCGTGCGCAACGCGAGCTGCGCGATGCCGATGCGGCGATCGTCACGTCCTATTGTCCCGATGCGCTGACCGCGCGCGACCTGCTGCTGGAATCTTCGCGGCCATTGCGCGTGTTCTACGACCTCGACACGCCGGTCACGCTGGATCGCCTGCAAGCACGGGAACCCGTGCCGTGGCTGGACGCGCGCGGCCTGTGCGATTACGACCTGGCGTTGAGTTACGCTGGCGGTCCCGCGCTGGACGCGCTGCGCGAGACGCTCGGCGCACCGCGCGCGGCCGCGTTGTACGGACACGTCGATCCGCAGGTGCACCGCCCGGCAACGCCGAAAGAACATTATCGTTCCGACCTGTGCTGGATCGGCACCTACGCCGCCGATCGCCAGCCCGCACTGGAAGAACTGTTCGTGCGTGTGGCGCGCGCAAGGCCGCGACGGCGTTTCGCGATCGCCGGCGCGCAGTACCCGCGGGATTTTCCCTGGAGCGAAAACGTCTGGTTCGTGGGCCATCTGCCGCCGGACGAGCACGCGTCTTTCCTGTGTTCGGCGCGGCTGGTGTTGAACGTGACACGCGCGGCGATGGCGCGCATGGGCTGGTGTCCATCGGGCCGGCTGTTCGAAGCCGCCGCCTGCGGCACGGCGGTCTTGAGCGACGACTGTCCGGGACTATCTTCATTCTACAAACCGGATGAAGAAATCCTGCTGGCGCGCAGCACGCAGGACGCACTCGACGCACTTGAACTTTCCGACTCGGAACTGCAACGCATCGGCCAAGCCGCGCGCGAACGCACGCTCGCGGAACACACCTCCGCGCACCGCGCGCGCGAGCTGATCGCGTTGCTGGAACATGCGCGCGAAGCGCACGCACTTGCGGAGGCGGTTTAGGGCTCGCCTCCGGCTGCCCAAACGGCCGCGCCGTCGGCCATTTGCCCGCAGGGCAAGGAAGAGCGAGGAAGATGTATGTCGATACATAGACGAGCGATGACGCAGCCATGCGGGCAAAGGGCCACGGCCCTTCGGGTTGCTCCGCAGCGGCCGCCATACTGCGGCGCGCGCCTTGACCATAGATGGCTATGGCGCTGCGGCGCGCCACCTTGTCTGGCAGCCGCTGCGGAAGCAACGCGGCTCGCTTGGGCAGCCGGAGGCGAGCCCTAATGTGGGGCATCATTCCCGCCGCCGGCCGCGGTTCGCGCATCCAGCCGCTGGCTTTTTCCAAGGAACTGCTGCCGGTCGGCGCGCGCGCGCTGGATGACGCGCCGCGGCCTTGCGCGGTGGCCGAATACCTGATCGAGCGCCTGCTGCGCGGCGGCGCGGACAAACTCTGCTTCGTCATCGGCGCGGGCAAGTCCGACATCCTCGACTATTTCGGCGGCGAATACGGCGGCGCGCCATTCGCCTATGTCGTGCAGCCGCAACCGTCCGGACTGTGCGATGCGATCTTCCGCGCGCGGCCACTGATCGCGGATGACGATTCGGTCGCGATCGGCCTGCCCGACACGGTGTGGTTTCCCGCCGATGCCCTGGCGCGTTTGCCGGACGACGCGCTGTCGTTCCTGCTCTTTCCGGTGGCGCAACCGCAGTTCTTCGATGCGGTGGCGCTGGACGGGGATGAGCGGGTGCGTGAGATCCGCGTCAAGCACCCCGATCCGGGAACGCACTGGATCTGGGGCGCATTCAAGATGCCGGCGCCGGTATTCGATGAACTTTATCGTCTGTGGCTGACGCGCGAACCGCGCGACGAATACATCGGCACGCTGGTGAACGCGTGGCTGGCACAAGGCGGGCGTGCCATCGGCGTGAAGGCGGGCGACGCCTACATCGACGTCGGAACACTCGCCGGCTATCGCGCGGCGATCAATCTGCTGATGCAGCACGATGATCGGTCGCCGCCTGAAGTAACCACACATGCATCAGCGGCTTCATCAATCGCGACAAAAGCTGCGTTGCGGCCCTTCGACAAAGCTCGGGACAGGCTTTCGCGGGAATGACGAGAAGGAAGACGCCATGATCGAAGCGGTGATGCTGTGGAACGAACCCAACAACAAGTCGCACTGGGATCCCGAAATCGATCCGGGCTGGTCGCGTTTCGCGCAGATGGCCAAGCTCGCCGCGCGCGCGATCCGCGTGATCAATCCGAAACTGACGATCGTACTGGGCGGCATTTCGCCGATCGATCCGGAATTCATCCGCAACATGCAATCGCAAGGCGTGCTCGAAGAACTCGACATGCTGGCGGTGCACGGTTTTCCGCTGGACTGGAATCATTGGCAGATCGACGAATGGCCGGACAGGCTCGCGGAAGTCCAGGCGCTCACGGACAAGCCTGTGATCGTCTCCGAAGTCGGCGTGTCCAGTTTCGGTTCCGAGGAAGTGCAGGCGTGGGGGCTGGACCGCACGGCGCAACTGCTGATCGGCCGCACGCCGCGCATCCACTGGTACAGCCTGTACGACCTGCCGCGCGCGTGGGAAGCGACCACGCGCCACAAGGAAGCGGAAGGCTCGGCGTACTACCGGCATTTCCACATGGGCCTGC